>NZ_CP063164.1:1873129-2209694 GCF_014931715.1 Sulfurovum indicum
CAACAGAACCCAAGCGCAAGGTGTGTAAGAAGCCTCTCTCTTTTTTGCCTTCTGCCTCTTCTATGGTTTTCAGATCCATATCGATCCATGCTTTGGTAGCAATGATTGCTGTTATGAGAGTCAAAATTCCACTGACATGCATCTCTTCGCCGATAACATACGCCAGGTACCCTTCGATGATAAAAGCAAAAAGTTCACCTCGTTTGTCAGAAAAGAGCTTCATCAGCATATAGAAACCATATCCTATTGCAAGCCCCATCCCCATACTGACAGTAAAGACACGTAATGCTTCTGTCACTGCATGCATTGCATCGATCTGACCACTCATCATCCATGGCAGTCCAATGAAGAAGAATGCGATGACTGCAGTGGCATCGTTACCCAGTGATTCTCCTTCAATGAGCACTTTTATATCATGACCGATCCCTTTGAACTGTGAAAGTACTGACTGTACGCTCACTGCATCAGTAGCCATGTTGATCGCAAACAAAGAGACATAGGCTCCCAGACTCAGCCCGGTAAATATATCAAAGTGGTAGAGGCTGGCACCTGCAGCAATAGAGAGTGCTACTGCAACAACTGCCAGGTAAAAAATACTCCAGGCATGCTTTTTGATATCAGAAAAATGCAGATGCAATGCATCTCCCATGAAAATCAAAGGAATACAAAAAAGGATGACCGTATCAAAATAATGTGGCAGATCTATGGGAACTGCTGCCTTAAAATAGGTATAGACCACATAAGATCCTGTTAAAAGTACAAATACCGAAGGGATCTTCATACGTGCAGCAATCGTTTCCGAGAATACCACCAGACTCAGTATAGTGATCAACATGATTTCCGGTGCAAAACTATGCATGATACTCTTCCTGTAACAGCTGTCTCATTTCAAGAAAGCTTCTATAGCCTTTTTGGCACACCATATGCCCCTCTCCGTCTACAAAGACAACAGAAGGGAATACATTGGCACCCATAGAACGTGCTTTGGCAAAATCATGCTGCATCAGTATTTCAGCACGCTCAGAGGCATAAAAAAAAGCAAACTTGCTGCTGTTTCCGAAAAGCTGCTCATAGTAGCCCTGAAGTACTCTTGCTCTGGTAATATCAATACCCTGTGTATAAAAAGCATTTTGGAGCGCATGAAGATAGGCAAATGCAGCATCTGCTCCCAGAAGTTCACGAACCGTTACAACAGCTTTGCAGGCAGGATAGGTATCATACTCAAAAAGCTCTTTTTCAAACAGTTCGTCATTGAACAGTTGCCCTGTGCTTTGGGCTACCTGCTGCCAGTGTGCTTTGAGATAGGCTTTGGAGGCTTCATTCCACTGCATCTCACCTTGGGTACGCAGTCCGCCTAACACCAGAGAAAAATGACAAGTACCTGAGAATATCTTTCTTGTTTCCTCTATGACAGGAGTAAAACCCCAGCACCAGGAACACATAGGGTCTACAACGAAATAAAGGTGTTTTTTCAGCATTTAGAAAAGTGTACCGCTGTCTTCGGAAGCAGGGGTCTCCGGTACGATGCGCGGCGGGTGCAGTGCATCCCCCTCCTCTTTCTTTTCATTCGGATCTTCATCAATGTTGACCGTCTCTGCAAATCCCTCATCACTGTCACTCTCTCTGATCGTCATCTCCTCTTCAGGGTTGACGTCTTCTTCCGGTGAGCTGATCATATAGCCGTCGTCATCTCTTCTGTACCCGGTATCAAACCCATTCATCTGTTTTTGCATCTTCGGCAGAGGAGAGATTTGGGTATAGAGCTCTTTTTTCCCCTCATACTCTCCAACAAAAACCCCTTCTGGGATATCAAAAGTACGTTTGGTATCCGGATAGAGTTCCAACAGATGTTTGTAGTAGTAGGCAAATGCAGGTGCAGCTGTCGCACCGCCCGTCGCACCCCGACCTATAGGCTTGTTATTATCACGGCCGAACCAGACAATTGTCTCAATGGTAGGCGAGTATCCGCAGAACCATGCATCGATATTCTTGTTGGTCGTTCCTGTTTTCCCAGCCAGTTCTATGCCTTTGACCTGTGCATTGCGCCCTGTACCCCGCTTAACGACATCTTTGAGAATATCTGTCATCAGGTAAGCCTGTTCGGGGGTTGTAAAGTCTGCGATCTCTTTTGGACGTGTTGCATAGATGACCGCTCCCTCTTTGGAAACAATCTTGCTGACCAGTCTTGGTTCGATCATATGTCCCTTGTTGGCAAAAACAGAAAATATCTGTGCCATCTTCAGAGGACTGAGTCCCAGGTTTCCAAGGGCAATAGACATATCACGCGGGATATGCGGTACATCCAAAAATGCCAGACGTTTACGGATAGTACTGACACCTATGTCAGACACAAGGTTGATCGTTGCAAGGTTACGCGAATGCACCAGTGCTTCACGAAGCGGAATGAAGCCTTTGAAATTACGTTCATAGTTCTTTGGTGACCAGATCTTCGGTTTGCCTTTATAATAGTATTGGAAGGTGCGGGCCAGATCGGTCAACGGACTTGCCGGACTGTATCCCATATCAAGTGCCGTCTGATAGATAAAAGGTTTGAATGCAGATCCGGGCTGACGTTCAGACTGCGTCACTCTGTTAAAAGCAGATCTTTTATAGTCTACTCCTCCTACCATCGTTAAAATATCGCCTGTACTACTCTCTACAGAAACAAAGGCTGCGTTGATCGTCGATGTTTCGGGATCTTCCTTATATCGTTTCAAGACTCTTTCATAAGCATACTTTACCGCTTCTCTTGCGATCTGCTGCTGTTTCATATCAACTGTAGTATATATTTGATACCCGCCGGTACGTACATCTCCCAGTTTGTCCTTGAAGCGTCTGACCACTTCATCGACAATATAGGGTGCTACATTCTGCCGAAGAGATGTTTTGTAGACTTTTGGAGACTCTTTGACCGCTTTGAGATAATCTGCTTCAGAAAGCCATCCAAGACTCTTCATACGATAAAGTACATTGTTCGCACGGTTGAGCGCCCGTTTATAATGTTTAAGCGGATTGTAGTAGCTTGGTGCATTTGGCAGACCGACCAGAATAGCTGCCTCTTTGAGTGTCAGTTCATTCAGCTCTTTATGAAAATAGCCGTTAGCTGCCGTCTTGACACCATAATAATTATTCCCGTAAGATATCTCATTAAGATAACGTTCAATAATATCCTCTTTGCTCAGTACCTGCTCGATCTTTATCGCCAGAATCGCCTCTTTGATCTTACGGGCAAGTTTCTTTTCACTGGTAAGTATCTTGTTCTTGATCAGCTGCTGCGTAAGGGTACTTCCGCCTTCTACAAATTTCCCTGCCTGAATATCTTTGATGACCGCTCTTATAATTGCATCAGGATTGACTCCGCCATGTTCAAAGAACTTGGTATCTTCCATAGCGACAAGCCCTTCGACAAGATAGCTTGGAAGCTCATCATAATGTGCATAGAGACGATGTTGTTTTTTAAATACATAGGCAAGCTTTTCACCATTTCTGTCAAGTACAACAGAGGAGATCTCCGGTTTATAATTGATCAGCTTGTCCGCATCCAGGGAGATCTCTTCATAGGCATAGATAAATGCGGCAAAGAGTGCTACCGCAAAGATCATCATTAAAATGATCGACGTTTTGATCAGACTAAACACACTACCCTTTCTTTTTTAGCTTATTGTACCAAGTTAAGCCTAATGAGTGCCAGCAGATGACGCAGTTTGTCTGTCGGGAGTGCTGCATTGAGGATGACACGTAAAATAGGCTTAGATACAGTTGGCTGGCGAATGGCACCCACCAGATAGTTCTGTTCCATCAGTCCCTGTTGCATAAAAAGTGCAAATTCATTATCGGGTAAAACAATGGGCAGAATAAGACTTTCACACCTGATACCCATCTCATTTTCTACTGCTTTTTGATGTGCTTTGATCTTTTCTCTCAACTTTTTGGCATTCTTTCGAATGTATCTCATATTGCTATAGGCAAGAGCCGTATCGAACACTGAAGGTGCCGTTGCATAGATGATCGGCTTGGCACGGTTCTCCAGAAAACTGATAACGGTTCTGGAAGCAAGAATATACGCACCGTAAGAGCCGTACGCTTTCCCAAGTGTTCCCATTTTGATATGCTTGTCAGTGATGCTGATACCATAGTACTCAAAAATTCCAAGAAGGTTTTTACCAAGTACCCCGGCACTGTGTGCTTCATCGACAATCAAGAGAAGACCGCGTTCATCAGCCAGATCAAAGATCTCTTTTTTACAGAGATCCCCACCCATGGAGTAAACGCCTTCAACAGCAATGATCTGCCGCTTGCCAGGATAGGCATCAAGCTTCTGCTGAAGGTCTTCCGCATCATTGTGTCTGAACTTCACCACACGCTCACCCAAAAGCTGTGCTGCCATTACACCGGAAGCATGGTACTCCTCATCCATAAAAAGCATATCACCTTTGCGTACCAGCGACTCAATCAGCGCCAGATTTGCAAGAAATCCGCTGCCAACGATCATCCCCTCCTCAAAACCGTTCAGCTCTGCCATCTCCAGTTCGAACAGACGGTGAATAGGGTGGTATCCGTTGACCAGTTGGCTGGCACGCGGGGCAAAAGTATCATACTCTTCTACCATTTTGACTGCTTTTTTGAACGATTTCTTACGTTTGGCAAGCCCTAGATAGTCATTGGAGGCAAAGTCGTCAAGTTGATCGGAATAGAGCTTCCGCTCTCTGAAACGTCCTGCCTTTTTAAGGGCTTCAAGTTCTTTTTCGTACATAAAATTACCTTTTGATCTATCATGCAGTCTGTAGGGGTCGGTCATCTGCCGACCTGATAAAGGCAGGTACAAGACCAACTCCTACAATAACCAATCATTTAAATACCATCTAACAATAAAAGCTTTCCAACAGAAAAGCATACCAGCATTATTCATTATTAAAGCCACGGCTTCAACACTTCTACCTGAAGCCCCATTGCCGTGCTCTCATATCCGTTTACTTCCAAAATATATTTTTTGCAAAACCCTTCAACCATACAGCCGCCTGCTTTGCCCTGCCACTCTCTGCTTTCAAGATAGACTTCAAGATCGGCTTTTTCAAAGGGTGCAAAACGGTAATGGGTTGCCGAAGTATCCGTAAAGAACAGTTCTTTTGACTTATAATGTACGGAGGTGATAATGGAGATAGTAGAGCCGCTCTGTATATTCAGGATACGTCTGGCATCATCTACATCTTTGGCTTTACGCAGTATCGTTCCGTCCGCTGCTGCAATAACTGTATCTGCACACAAAAGCGGCATATCGATGCCGTACAACTTTTCTGCCGCTTCCAGCTTGCCTTTGCTTGCCAAATAGACAAAATCTTTGGCTGCAGCTGTCTGTATTTGTTCTTCATCAAAATCAGCGGTTTTTTGTATAAAATCCACACCGAAGTTGCTAAGCAAAAGTGCACGAGACTCGGAAGCTGAACACAAACAAATTGTATTTTTCACATGATTCCTTTATTCGCAGGCTGAGCTGTGGCCAGCATCGTCAATGGTATATGCCTATATTTGGCTATTGTCAAACCTACAACCCTCTTAAGCTTACACCAAGATAAAGTGCCACTACACCCAGAACAATATTTACCGGTAACAGGAGATTTGGGATATGCTTTACTTTTGCTTTGGCTTCAGGAAGTTTTCCCGCTTCAAACAACTTCCAGGCACTTCTTCGCTGCACATACATATAGATAAAGTTAAGTACCATCACTGTCCAGATGACCTCTTTGGAGAGAAAGAGTGATTTGAGTATACCATGGTGTCCGTTGGAGGCGATCGCCATCATAAGACCGGTTGCAAGCAGGGTAAGGATGAACGGAATGACCAGATGGAACAGCCTTCCCGTAATCTGTAGCGTCTTTCCGAGTTTGATCTTCGGCTCTTCAATACTTTGCAGTACAGGATGTACCGCTACACGGATCGCGATCATCCCTCCTACCCAGACAAAAGCTGAGAGTACATGTAAAAAGACGACTATATGGGTATACATCTTAGTTCCCGCCCTCTAGTACTTCGGCAAGATAGGTCTTTGCCTCTTCGATCGCTTCGGTGATCTTTTCAGGTTTCTTTCCTCCTGCCTGTGCAAAGTCTGGACGACCACCCCCGCCGCCACCAACGATCGGTGCGATGGATTTGATCCAGTCCCCCGCTTTGACCGGTGTGTTCTTCGAACCAGCAGCCAGCAGTACCTTTTCACCCTTCTTCTGGAAGAGCATGATAGCGACATTGTCATACTTGTTCTTGGCCTCATCGATCATCTCTTTGATGTCACCCGCCTGTACCTCATCGACAATCACATTGATACCATTCACATCTACCGGAGTCAACTCTTTTTTGGAGCTGTTGAGTGCCTCTTTAAGTTCACTTTTGAGAGACTTGATCTCCTCTTTGAGCTTGCTGATACCCGCGATCGGGTTCTGGTTCTTCACCTCTTCCTTGATCTGCTCGATCTCTGAGCGAAGCCCTTTAACCTTCTCAACCGCCGCACGACCGCAGATCGCTTCGATACGTCTGACCCCTGCACTCACCCCGCTCTCTTTTGTAACCATGAAAAGCCCGATGCGGGAAGTGTTGTCCACATGCGTTCCTCCGCACAGCTCCACTGAAGCATCACCCATACTTACCACACGTACTTTCTCACCATACTTCTCGCCAAAGAGTGCCAAAGCACCGGAGTTCTTCGCCTCTTCGATGCTCATCACTTCCGTCTTTCTCTCAATCGCACGTTGAATCTTGTCATTGACCCAGTCTTCTACCTTCTGCAGCTCTTGGGCTGTCATTGCTTTGGGATGAGAAAAGTCAAAACGCAAACGCTTGTCATCATTGAGTGACCCCGCCTGCGAAATATGCTCCCCAAGAATTGCTCTCAGCGCCGCATGCAGCAGATGTGTCGCAGAGTGATGCTTTTCGACCTCCGCGCGGGACTGATCGACCACTGCTTCCACCTCATCACCGACAGAGAGTTTCCCTTCCACTTCAGAGAGGTTCATATCAAGAAATTTCTTCGTATCCTTTACTGCTGTCTGCTCACTGCTGCCTGCTACCTTGATCGTTCCACGATCACCGACTTGTCCGCCAGACTCTGCATAAAACGGTGTCTTCTCCAGCATTACCCAGCCTTTGCCGTCGATGGCGTCTACCTGCTTGAAATTCTCATCTAGCAGTGCAAGGACTTTGGTGGTTGTTTCAGTGGTTTCATAGCCAACAAACTCATTCACTTCAAACTGCTCTTTCAGCTGCTTGAAGTCACCGCTTGTCGCTGCATCGCCTGTCCCTTTCCAATTGGCTTTGGACTGGGCTTTCTGCGCTTCCATCTTGGCATTGAAGGTATCGATATCAAGTTTGATTCCCTTCTCTCTAAGCATATCCTCTGTCAGGTCAAGCGGGAAACCGAAGGTGTCGTAAAGTTTGAACGCCACTTCACCATTGAAGGTATCGGTCATCTTTTCAAGCTCCTGATTAAAGAGTTTGATCCCCGCTTCAATCGTATCGAAGAAGCGCTCTTCTTCAAGTTTCATGGAGGTTTTGATGGCTTCGGATTTAGTCTTGAGGTAGCCATAGTGGTCACCCATCACCTCTACCAGTGCGTCGACCAGTTTGTACATAAACGGTTCTCTCAGTCCCAACAGGTACCCGTGACGGATGGCACGGCGCATGATACGACGAAGCACATACCCTCGTCCCTCTTTATCGAAATTGACCCCCTGAGCCAGCAGGAAACTCACTGAACGGACATGGTCAGCGATGACACGGTAGCTTGCAGAGTTGGGGGCATCATAGTCATACGGCTTGCCTACCAGTTTGCCGATGGCATCGAGCAGCGGCATAAAGAGTGAAGAGTGGTAGTTGTTGAACTTACCCTCTTTGATGGCAACCACACGCTCCAGTCCCATACCTGTATCGATACTCGGTTTTGGAAGGGGATGGAGTTCACCCTTCTCATCTCTTTCATACTGCATGAATACAAGATTCCATATCTCAAGAAAACGGTCACCCTCCCCGCCCATTACATCTTCAGGAGAGTTAAAATGCTCTTCTCCCTGATCGTAGAATATCTCAGAACACGGTCCGCATGGTCCTGTATCTCCCATCTGCCAGAAATTGTCTTTATCACCAAAACGCATGATGCGCTCTTCGGAGATATGTGTTTTCCAGAGATCATATGCTTCATCATCACTGTCATGTACGGTAACCCATATTTTCTCTACAGGCAGTGCAAGATATTCACTGCCTGTTACAAACTCCCATGCATAGGCAATCGCTTCTTTTTTGAAGTAGTCCCCAAAAGAGAAGTTCCCCAACATCTCGAAGAAGGTATGATGCCGTGCAGTGTAGCCTACATTATCAAGATCATTATGCTTGCCTCCTGCTCTGATGCAGGTTTGCGAAGAGGTAGCTCTTGGTGGGTTTGGAACAGGAGCATCTCCCGTAAAGATGTTCTTGAACTGTACCATTCCCGCATTGGTAAAAAGAAGTGTCGGGTCATCGGGTACCAGAGGAGAACTCTCTACCAGCTTGTGCCCTTTGCTCTGGAAATACTCTAAAAATGATTTTCTAATATCCATTGAAAAATATCCTACATTGTAAATTGGGATATTTTATCGAATTTGTGGTTATTTGGAGGTAAAAGTATGTTTCTCCGCTTTTAATAAATATCAAACAGGGTACATCCGTCATGTATCCTGCTGTCGGTAACAAACCCGCTTGGACCGCTATATCCTGTCTCGGACAAAGCCCCATCAAAGATACATTCATAATATATCCCGTCAATCCCGGCATCTGTATCAGGGTCATTGTCATATTCTATATACAGATCAGACTGAATATCGTTGATAACAAAATCAAACTTGCAGTTATCACCTTTAATATCGAACATGAAAGCCCCTTCAAAGTTCGTAACACCGCTTGTACCGCTGTCACACTCATAGATGATACCGCTTACACCTTCACCAAACCCATCTGTAATAAAAAAAGTTTCAAGTATGGGTTCTTCAATAATGATGACATCATCACTGCCGCCGCAGCCGCTTAATACGATTATCATAACACTGCCTGCCAATAAGATCAAAAACTTTTTCATTTCACACTCCTGTGCATAACATTTCTACGGCTAGTGTAAAACAAAATCGTTTTGAAATTGTGAAGTAAACTCTATTTGTCAGTAAATGCTTTTAAAAACAGGGCGATCTCCCGGCTTCCGTCCTTCTCGACAATCTCCATCAAGCCTCTACTTTTTATTTCCAAGTTCTCATCCAGCAGAGCCAGTACTTTTTCTTTGCCAATCTCGTTCTCCTTCATCAGCCATGCAAGCTCTTTGTCTACAAGAAATTTTGCATTATGATACTGATGATCACCTGCTGCATAGGGGTATGGAACAAAAAGGGTCGGCAATGCTGCTGCAGAGAGTTCCCAGAGTGTTGATGCACCTGCTCGCGCTATGGCAAAGTCTGCTTCATTCATATAGTCTGCCAGCTTGGTAGTAAACCCAAAGACCTCTGCTTCGATTCCAAGCTCTTTATAGGTGTTTTCTACTTCTTCAATATGATTACTTCCCGCCTGATGGATGATCTTAATACCACGTTCTTTAAGCTCCGGAGCTATGGAAAGAGCCAGCTCATTAATTGCCCTGGCACCTTGTGAACCACCCAAAAAAATAACAGTGTTGGCCTTTTTTCGGATATGTGCATTTTGAAAAAAAACCTCTTTGACCGGATACGCTTTAATAGGACTCTCCTCCAGATAAGAACTAATAAAGGCTGCAGAAAAGGGTTTGAGCAGTCTGTTTAACGAACCCTGTGCTGCATTCTGTTCATGGATCACAAGCGGGATCCCCAGAGATTTGGCTGCAAAAGCCGTTGCCGCAGCAGAAAAGCCCCCTACAGAGAAGACCACTTTTGCATGATGCTTCTTGAGTAGCTTTCGTGCCTCCAAAAAGGCCTTGAACATCATCCAGAGTGCCTGAAGTTTTCCTATTCCTCTCTGATTGACAACTCCTTTGGTTTTAAGAAAATATTTGGCTTCAAAGTCAACATCATCTTCAAACCACTGTCTGTCCTGTCCTTTTGTCGAACCGATATATACCAACTTTGTTGGTAGAGAAGAGTGAAGAGTGAAGGGTGAAGAGTTTTGGCTGGTATCGCTTTGCGACACCTCTTTATAAGCTCTTAACTCTGCCCCCTGATCCCTTTTGTCAGCATTATTGACAAGCTGCTCTTTTACTGCTCTTACAATAGCAAGATGTCCACCCGTTCCACCACCCGTCATAACAATACTCATTGCATATCTCCTCTTCTGCTTACAACATGTATGAAAACGGAGCCACTGCACCGCATACCACAACCCTTCACTCTTTACTCTTCACTATAGGGCACCTATAATATATTCCCGTGCATATCACGTGGAACCTTTTTCGATACCATCAGTATCATCCCTATGGCGATACACATTGCCAGAATGTGTGAACCTCCATAACTCAGGAATGGTACTGCAATCCCTTTGATAGGAGTAATTCCTGATATTCCGTAAGCGTTGAGAATGAACGAATATGCAATAAGCAGACCGATCCCTACACTGAAAAGGTAGTACATCGGGTCCTGTACTTTGGACGCGATCTTGAAGATGCGGAAGATTACAAAAAGTACAGTGAATACAACAAGTGCCAGTCCTGCAAAACCAAGCTCTTCTGTAATCCCCGCCAAGATAAAGTCGGTATGTACCTCAGAGAGGTAACCCAGCTTGAACTGTCCGTTTCCAAGCCCCTGTCCCCAAAGTCCTCCATTGTGAATGGCATTGAGAGAGTTTGATATCTGCCATGGTTCTTTTACCGTCGCCTCCACCCTTAAATACTGTACTGACTCAAACGGGAACAGAGAGAGCACTGTATCCTGTACACTTACCCACCAGCTTTTGATACGTGCCATACGGTGGGGAGCAAAAAAAATCAGAGCGATCACACCGGCAAAAGCTGAAGAGAGCAGCATTAAAAAGAACTTGTAGGAACTGCCTACGAATAAAAACAGTGTCAATAAAGTAGCTCCCAGTACAACCACCTGGCCAAGATCTTTCTGAAAGATCGCAATAAGTACAACGGCTATGGCAAAAATAATCAAATAGGGTGCAAACAGCCTAAGCTCCTCAAGAAAACCCATCTTCTCCTTGTCTCCAAGCTTGCGCTTGAAACTCCACGCAAGAAAAAAGACAAATCCCACTTTAAAGAACTCTACAGGTGCGATAGAGAGCGGTCCAAGATGTATCCAGCGCTTGGCACCGCCTACCGCATTGACCAGAGAGGCGGGCAGAAACTGCATAGCGATCATTAATATAAAAAAAACAATAAAAAGCATTATACCGGTAGGGGCAAACCACTTATCAGGATCAAGTTTGCTTAAAATGATCATTGCAGTCAATCCTGCAAAGACCGCTGCAGTCTGACGAATAAAAAAATGAAATTCGTTATAGCCAAAATGCTGTACAGTATAGACAGAGAGAGAGTAATCCATCACCAATGAAAGAGTCAGAAGTGCCATCACTGCGGTAAGAAGCGGTTTGTCTATCATTTTTTCACTCTTATGCCATTTTTTTTGAATTGAACTCTCTGAAAAATTCTGTTATTCTCAAGATATCTCCCCGGGTCTTTGAAATCTATAGATCGGTAATGCCAATACAGTGTGGATCCTCCGGTCAAACCGGAAAATGACGAAGAGTACTGCCAGACTCTTCAGAGGTATCAATTGGGCATATTTTATCGAATTTACCAGATAACTTTGATAAAATTCTACACTAATGGGGAAAAGATGGACAAAGAGATAAAAAATTTGGCAATGCAGCAACGTACCGGCAAGATCTCATGGCTGTTCATTCTGCTTGTGATCGCAATGGTACTTTTTCTCTTCTCTATTCTTGGTACTATCTCATCGGACCGCCATATTCCCAGCCAGAATGCAATTATCCATGACCGTTCTTTCAGAGGAGCGATCATCTCTGCTGACAACTATACTCTCAGTGCCTCCCGTAAAATATACCAGGCCGTCATCCGCGGTGAGAGTATTGATCCTGACAAAAAAGAGATGTTCATTACTCTCTTTGGCATCTATAGCGGCATTCCCAAGCAAACAATACGCAAACGCTTCAGTGAAAAAAACGGAAAAGGCAACATCATCCTCTCCAAAACACTCAATGCCAAACAGGCGATGCAGCTCAAAGCACTGGCATACAAACTCAGACAACTCAAGGTTTTTCGCTCAATCAAAGTCCGTTCCGGACTTGAAGTACTTTACGGACTTGATATTATAGAAGTAGGTGAAAGCAGACGTTTTCCACTTTCAGATGTCCTCAGTCCTGTCCTTGGATATGTCCGGAAAAAAAGTGACGGACACTATACCAGGCCCCAGGGGCAAAAAGGACTGGAGCGAAAATACGAAAAACACATTACCTCCAAAAAAGACGGCTACTTCAAAGGAAAACGTGATGTGGGCGGAAATATTATTCATGATAAAAACAGTATTGAAAAACAGCGTGTTGACGGGATGGATCTATACCTGAATATCCCTCTTGCTTTCCAGCGGCGTATTGAAATGATGGTCGATACCATGAAAAAACGCATTGATGCTGATGAGATCCTGGTAGGCGTAATGGAGAGCAATACGGGAAAAGTACTGGCACTTGCCTCCTCGGAGCGATACAATCCTTCCCATATTACCCAAAGTGACATTGCCGCACTCAACCCGAAATTTGCAGAATACCCTTATGAAGCGGGCTCTGTGCTCAAACCTATTACTCTGGCACTGGCACTGGACAAAAATCTTGTAACACCGCAAACTGTGTTCAATACATTCAACGGAAGAATGAAGATCGGGAAACGCCGTACGATTACCGATGATGAAAAGTTCCCTTCACTCAATGCGACTGATATTATTGTCCACTCTTCCAATGTCGGTATCTCTCAGATCTCCTGGAGACTGACAGGGAAAGAGTTCCGTGACGGGCTGCTTGCTTTTGGTTTTGCCAGACCTTCAGGTATAGATCTCAGCCGTGACCTGCCCGGACGTATCAAGTCAGAAAGACTCCTTAATCATCAGATGCACCGTGCAAACAGCTCTTATGGGTATGGAATGATGGTTACCTTTGCACAGCTCTTCAAAGCATACTCTGCTTTCAATAATGACGGTGTTGCCGTTACTCCAAGACTTGCAGACTACCTGGAAGATGCAAAAGGCCGCCACTATGTTCTTCCTCCGACAGTAGGGGATCTGCACCCTATCGGGAAAAAGGCAGCCCGGCAGATCCATGAGATCCTTAAAGAGGTTGTTATGAGAGGAACCGGTGTCAAAGCACAATATCCGGGTTTGGAAATAGGAGGCAAAACAGGGACCGCCCACATTGCCAGACATGGAAGGTATGTACGGGAGTATCACAGTAGTTTCTACGGTTTCGCCAATGATAAAGAGGGTCATAAATATACCATAGGTGTACTTGTCATCCGTGCAAAGAAATACCGCCACTATTTTGCTTCCAAATCTGCTGTACCTACTTTCAAGAACACTGTACGGATACTTGTCGAACAGGGCTATCTCAAACCTGATCCGACAGTGGAAGCCAAGGTTTCAAAAGATATTCCGCTCTATGGTGACAAATCAACAGAAGCGGAAGTCGCAGCACCTATCCTGCCCCCATTGCCAAAAGAAAAAACACCACCTCCTGTTACTAGGGAAAAGCCGCAGAAAGTGATCCCTGTGCCACATAAAAAACCTAAAAAAAGGGTCATTAGTCCAATAATGGATGAGGCAGCTGATCTCTTTTAAGGCTGTATCATATCCAGATATTGTCTATCAGCCTTGGCTTCCCTACCCATGCGGCAACCAAAATGATAGTATTCCCTATCTCCACACGCTTCAACGCTTTGAATTCCCTGTCAACGATAGCAACATATTCCACTCTATCCGTTTCCGAAAGAACTGCCAGCATCTCTTTTTTAATGGTCTCTACATCCAGTTCACCCGCCATAACCATTTTTGAGGCACGTTTGAGAGAGCGTGAAAGACAAAGAGCACGTTGTTTCTCCTCCCGGGTAAGATAGACATTGCGTGAACTCAGTGCCAAACCTTTTTCATCTCTAATGATCTCACAGGGGATGATCTGCACCTGCATAAAATAGTTCTTTACCATTTGGATTATCAATGCCAGCTGTTGTGCATCTTTTTTTCCAAAATAGGCACGTGTTGCCGAAGAAAGATTTAGCAGTTTCATCACTATCTGCAGCATCCCGTCAAAATGTCCCGGACGCTTCTCTCCCTCCAGGATATACCCGCGGATCGCCGGTGCCCCTATGCAGAGTTCATCCTTCTCATACATCTGATCTATCGTAGGCATGAACAGGATATCCACCCCTGCAAGCTCACAGATTCTACTATCAGCTTCTTCCTTCCGAGGATACGCATCAAAGTCCTCCCCTTCAAGAAACTGTGTCGGATTCACAAACACAGAAACAATAAGATGATCATTCTCTTTACGCGCTTGCTGAATAAGTGAGAGATGACCCTGGTGCAGGGCTCCCATCGTCGGTACAAACCCGATACTCCCTCTTAGCTCTTTTTTCGCTTCCTGAAGCTCCCGAATCGTACGTGCTACAATCATCTCTAACCCTCTGCTTTGCTAGTTTTTGGTAGAATCATACCAAAATTTAATGAGGAATTACACCTCCTCACTTGAAAAAGGAACTTTTTCACTATGGATGCTTATGAATACGGAGAACTCTTAAAGTCTCTCAATACCAAAATGGAGAATATCACCAATATCGTCAAACCCGTTGACCTCCAAAAACGTCTCGATGAGATCGAACATATGCAGCAGGACCCGAACTTCTGGAACGATGCATCCAATGCAGCCAAGATCTCCCAGGAGAAGACCAGGACCGAACGTATTTTGGAAACCTACAACAATGCCAATGATGCCCTTGCCGATGCACAGGAGTATTTCGAAATGGCCAAAGCAGAAAAAGATGAAGAGACCCTGGATATGCTTTTTGAAGATGCGGATTCTCTCAAAGAACATATTAATGCTCTTGAAGTACAAATGATGCTCAGCGGTGAACATGACGGCAACAACGCTATTGTTTCCATCCATCCGGGTGCAGGTGGTACTGAGAGCCAGGACTGGGCAAGTATGCTCTACCGTATGTATTTGCGTTGGGCTGAGCGCCACGGATTCAAGGTCGAAGTACTTGACTATCAACCGGGAGAAGAAGCCGGCATCAAAGATGTCTCTTTTATCATTAAAGGGGAGAATGCCTACGGATACCTCAAAGTAGAGAACGGCATCCATAGACTGGTTCGGATCAGTCCGTTCGACTCAAATGCCAAACGCCACACTTCTTTTACTTCTGTAATGGTCTCTCCCGAGATCGATGACGATATCGATATCGAGATAGAAGACAAGGATATCCGTATAGACACCTACCGTGCAAGTGGTGCCGGCGGACAGCACGTCAATAAAACAGAATCAGCCATACGTATCACACATGAGCCTACCGGCATAGTTGTACAGTGTCAAAATGACAGAAGCCAGCACAAGAACAAAGCCGCTGCTATGAAGATGCTAAAATCACGTCTTTACGAATATGAAATGGCAAAAAAGCAGGCAGAGATCGACGGTATAGAGAAGTCAGATATCGGCTGGGGGCACCAGATTCGTTCTTATGTCATGCAGCCCTACCAACAGGTCAAAGACACCCGCAGCGGTCAGGCATTTACCAATGTTGATGCGATCCTTGACGGAGATATCGACAAGCTCTTGGAAGGGGTACTGATCACTCAGGCGAAATAAGCGCTTTAACGTGCGTGATTGCGCATCCTATGCGCAATCATCTTCATTATTTTTCTTTCGTTTTTCAACATACCTGGAAATGGTCTTCGTCAGCACAATCGCTGCAACAAAAGCGAGTATAACCATTGATACGGTATAGGCTACATTGATTAGATCGATCTTCATACCTGCTCCTTCAACATCTTCTCATCGAGTCTATATACTGTGTCACACCGGTTTGCCATACTTTCATCATGTGTAACAAGCAGCAGTGCTGCATCATTTGATCGTATATAATCCATCAGAACATCCATCACCAGTACTGCTGTCTCATTGTCAAGATTCCCGGTCGGTTCGTCTGCAAAGATAATGCGCGGCTTCTTGCTCAAAACTCTCGCAATAGAGACACGCTGCTGCTGTCCGCCTGAGAGATCACCTATCTTATGCTCCATAACTTCATCTATCCCCAGTTTCCTCAAAAGCCCCTCATCTATTGTCTCTCCCGAAAGCATCGTTGCCACTTCTATGTTCTCCAACGCACTCATCCCCTTGAAAAGGTAATGAAACTGAAAAATAATACCGATATCGTAACGTCTAAGAGCTTCTATGGCTTTCTCGGGCTGTGCATATATCTCTTCTCCAAACAAAAAGACTTCTCCGCCATTTGGCTTGATAAAAGTAGAGAATATATGTAGCAGAGTAGATTTCCCTGAGCCGCTTCGTCCGACAATTGCGGCACTTTGTGTTGAAGCAAGAGAAAAATCGATATTTTCAAAGAGTTGTGTATCAAAACCGTGTGAGATCTGCTCCGCTTTCAAAAGAGGTTGAGACATAGCAAACCTTTTTTATTTTTAAATGTATTTTAACATAAGGGTACCTCTAATCACCCAATATAGACAAAAAAAATATAGCTTCACACTGACAGCAGATTTAAACAGTCAATAATTTTTTTGGATATAAAAATAATATTTGGTACAATATGTAAAGTTAATTAACTGCAATGTTGTTTTTATCTACCATAGATTATACTTGACAGAGTAGTATATATACTATAGTTCAGATCATATACCGTTCAGCAGCAGCATAAATATAAAAAAGGGGATAAGTTCATGAGAAAGATCATCTTATTGACAACCGTGGTTTCCAATATGGTTTTTGCCGGAAGTGCAGAGGAGAATGCCCGTATTCAGACTATGCAGAACCTGGAAACTGCATTGGGTATTGTCCAACAGGGATTTATGTACAACAACAGAAGCATGATCGCCAACGGGATCAAAAAACTAAAATACAATGCGTCGGATATTCAGTCCTTTAAAATTCCTGGCAAGACGGATTATGCCCAAAGCGAAGCAAAGGCCATTGTGTCACTCGCAGATACGATTCTAAAAGATTTTGATGCAAGGGATAAAGATAAAGTTTTGGATAGCTATAAAGAGATTCAGAACAAGTGTATTACCTGCCACATAATTGTAAGAAAATGGTGAAATCTTAAATGGGGGAAGAGGCAAGGAGAACCTCCTTGCCAAAAGAGCAATAGGTGTTATGCACCCATTTGTTTTGCAACTTCCGCGGCAAAATCTTCTTCTTCAACTTCGATCCCTTCACCCACTTCAAGACGAGTGAATGTTGTGATCTTCGCTTTACCGTTTGATTTCTCTTCGAAATACTCAGCAACAGTTTTAGAATCATCCATAACGAATTTCTGATCAAGAAGACACTGCTCTTGGTCCAGTGTCGTGTTGTCAGAGATAAATCTGTCAAGTTTACCAGGAAGGATCTTGTCCCAGATCTTCTCAGGCTTACCTTCAGCTTTAAGCTCCTCTTTGATCGCCTCTTCAGCCGCTGCGAGCACTTCATCCGTCAGCTGAGCTCTGGAGATATACTGAGGAATATTCTTCAACGGTTTACCAAGTCTCTCAAGCTCTTCATTCTCTTTTTTAATCGCTTCGATACGCCCTTTTGTCTCTTCTTCTACGTAAGAAGCATCGAAATCTTTATAAGAGAGTGTCTTTGGTGCCATCGCCGCTGCATGCATTGCGATCTCTCTGAGTACCGGAGTCATCTTTTCACACGTTTCTACATCATCACACTCAGCCGCGATGATAACACCGTTCTGCCCGTTGGAGTGAACATAACCGCTTACCGCAGTCTTCTCGTCACCTTTGATCAATGCGGATCTTCTTACCACAAGGTTCTCCCCTATCGTTGCGATCTGAAGAGAAAGGTACTCAGAGAATGACTGACCATTGATTTCTGATGCATTAATAGCTTCAGCATCAGCCAATTCATTGCTGAATGCATGTTCTACCACTTCATTCATCAATGCTTTAAACTTGTCGTTCTGTGCCACAAAGTCCGTTTGGGAATTGATCTCCACAATAACCGCTTTTGGTCCTTCGACTTTCACACCGATAGCACCTTCAGCAGCCGTTTTGCTTGCTTTTTTCGCAGCAGCACCGATCCCCTGATCTCTAAGCCACTCAACAGCTTTATCCATATCACCGTCTGCAGCAGCAAGGGCTTTTTTACAGTCCATCATTCCCGCATCTGTCATCTCTCTGAGTTTTTTGATATCTTTTGGTCCAAAATTCGCCATGATTACGCCTCCGCTAGTTCTTTTGCATGTGCTACAGTCTCTTTAAAATCACCTTTAAAGCCGTACTTCTCTTCCATTACTGAAATTTGCTCATCTGTCATCGCTGCAACATCAGCAAATGAGTGAAAACCTTCACTATTGAGTTTCTCAGCGTATACTTTGCCTACACCTTTAAGCTTTGTAAGATCATCACCTGCTTTCTCCTCAGCTGCTGTTTCAGGAGCTGCTGCCGCTTCCTCTTTTGCCTCTGTTACCATCTCTTCTACTTCAGCAGAAGTTGGTGCTTCCTCTACCTCTTCACCCTGTGCTTCAGCATATGCTGCCTTACCTTCGATAATTGCATCAGCCATCTCTTTACAGAAAAGATTGATAGAACGGATCGCATCATCATTACCCGGGATTGGGAAATCAACCATATCAGGGTCACAGTTCGTATCAAGCGGAGCAACGACTTTCATCCCGAGTCTTCTAGCTTCTTTTACTGCAATATGCTCTTTAACTGTATCGATAACGAACATCATATCCGGAAGTTTTTTCATATGTCTGAAACCTTCAAGATAAGAGTTAAGCTTCTCTTTCTTTCTCAAAAGCATCAGTGCTTCTTTTTTGGTAAGAAGCTCAAGCTGGCCATTCTCTTCCATCTGCTCGATGATCTCAAGTTTTCTGATAGATTTTTTCATAGTCGGATAGTTAGTCAACATACCGCCGAGCCATCTTGTAGCAACGTAAGGCATACCTGCTCTTTCAGCATGTTCTTTAATCGCCTGTCTTGCCTGTTTTTTTGTTCCTACGAAAAGTACTGTTTGCCCTTCAGCTGCGGCATCTCTTACAACATTATATGTATATTTGAAATATCTAAGTGTTTTTTGAAGGTCGATAATATAGATGTTCTTTCTTGCTCCGAAAATGAATTTCTTCATTTTTGGATTCCATCTTCTTGTCTGGTGCCCGAAGTGTACTCCACACTCGAGTAGGTCTTTCATTGTTACCATAATTTTCTCCTTGGTATATAATCATAATAGAACTTTTTCTCTGTAAAAGCTCAGTTAAAAGCATATGCTTCATCACTAGGTTTAATCCGCTGTAGCCCTCAATGTTCATTCTGAATCATCAGAATTACACAACCGTGCAAGGAATAACTACATGTGTATTTTCCAATCCAAAATAGAATTAGGAACGCGATTATACCGAAATGTTTTTTAAGATTTTATAAAATGATGCAGGGTGCGTTTTTCAACGCACCATTAAAGCAGTCTGGCGGCTATCTGTTCTGAAGCTCCTCAAGCTTCGCTTTTACCTCATCAACATGCCCTTTAACCTTCACTTTCTCCCATTTGGCAGCAATCTTCCCGTCAGGGTCGATAATAAATGTCGAACGCACGACACCCATGTATTCACGTCCATAGTTCTTTTTAAGCTGCCAGACACCGAATATTTGACACAACTCTTTCTCCTCGTCACTCAGCAGCGTGATCTTAAGATCTTTCTTCTCTATGAAGTTACGGTGCTTTTTCGGAGAATCCGGACTGACCCCGAGTACAACAGCATTCAGCCCTTCAAAATCCGGAAGTGCTGCAGTAAAATCACATGCTTCGGTCGTACATCCCGGGGTATTGTCCTTTGGGTAGAAATAGAGCACGATCCACTTTCCTTTGATATCTCGAAGACAAATCTCCTCTTCATCCTGATTTGGCAAACAAAAGTCTGGTACAGTGTCACCTACATTCAACATATTAACTCCTCAATTTTCAATTTTTAACTTTTAATTTTTAATTCTTTCGGTAGTATAGCAAAATGAATACCAAAAAAGAATTATCCAAAAATGAACTGCTCAAAGAGATAGACGAACTGATCGCTTACGGGAAAGAAGAGCCTACCATTAATCCCGACCTGCTTGCCTTCCTCTCTCAGGATGACCTCATCTCCATCAAGGCAAAACTGCTTGAACGTATCAATATACTCTCAGATGAAGATAAAGCATGGCTGGAGCAGTTCAAGAAATATGAATAGCTTTTGTGTCATCCCAAAGTGCATGCATCATCACTTTAATACTCTTTAAGTAGTTCTCATTGTTCTCAAAGCAGGGAAAACCATTACAACTTTGCAATTTTTTATAAAGTGCTTTTTCAGAAACTCTTTCCAGAGAAGGCGGATCCTGAAGGTAGAGTCGGGAAAGGAACCAGAGCATCACAAAAAAGGTACTGTATGGGTTCAGATATACTTCACAGAATGCTTCAAAGTCCTCCTTGTCACTCTCTTCATACGCCTCAACGATCACCTCTAAAAGCTGGGAGAGATGCTGTAGAGGTACGGAAGGGAAAATAAGCCGTGCTACAGACTTTCCTCTACTGTATTCAGCTCCAAGAAAGACCCTTGCCGCTTTCTGTGTCTTGCCGAAAAGGTTAGTGCGCAATCCTACCAGACCAATATCAGCATGATGATGCCGTCCACATCCTTTCAGACAACCGCTAAAACCCACCTGTAACTGGTGTTTCTCTATTTTTTCCAAAGGGAGGAAGCTGGTTTCAGATTTGATATCCCAGAGAGAAAGAGCACAATAGTGACTACCCGCACATGCTGTGATATGTGCTGCGCCTTTGGTTGTTTGAAAAGGTAGGGTATCTGTTTTCAATCCCAAAAGATAGAAATTTTGATCTACCCCTAAACGTATCTGCAGACCATTGATCCTTGCATACTTCAAAACCTCCTGCAGTTTTGGGAGCTCTACCTTTCCGAATTCGGTCTGCAAGCAGTACCCAAGTGTACCGTCTTTAAGTGGTTCGAACAGATTAAAAACGCCTTTTTCCATAGATAATAGACCGCCCTCTCTCAGTGTACCATGATAGAAACTTCTGATCTTCTCAACAAAATCTTCCATACCTGTCTCTGAGATAAGATGAAAAAGTCTCGTTCTAGCCCTGCTTTCGCGAAGCCCATAAGTGACATAGGCTTTGGCAACAGCTTCGAACATAGCAGGTACCTCCTGGGGCAGCACAAAAATATCTGCCGGCTGTGCCGCTTCAGAGTTCTTCCCGCCCAAGTAGAGGTTAAATCCCCACTCTTTCTCTTTTTGCGCCAATGCAAAATAGAGATCATTCCCAAAAAAGTGGGTATGTGTTCTTGCTGTACCGCAGATAGCCACATTAAATTTTCTGGGCAGCATACCCATCCACTCTGCTTTATCTATAAAAATTTTCTGCATTTTTCGGATCAACGGATAGACTTCCACACGGTTTGCTGTTGAAAAGCCGTCATACGGGTCGGTAACAATATTTCTAAAATTGTCTGTCAATGTTTGCAGTGTAGTAATCTTCTCTTCCCGGAGCCGCTGCCATACCTGCAGAATATTGGAAGCTGTTAGCCCATGTAACTCTATCTGTGCTCTGGCTGTCAGCAGCAATTGGAGATGGTGCTCTTTGGCTATCCGGACAATGGTTTCAAGACTCTTCTGTGTTATCCTGCCGCCGGACACACGTATACGCAGCATAAACTTTTCAGGCATCATCTTGATATTGTATATACCATAGTTCTTCAGGTAGAATCTCTCTTCATCCGTAATCTCTGTCAAATCCAAAGAAAAGAGTCTCTCTCTGAAGTCATACGGTTTGCACTCCTCTTTGAGACGTTCGATTCTGTTGAGCTTCATGACTATTTGGAGGATTCTCTTCTCAGGTCTTCTGATCTGTCATATTCAATATTATACTTTTTAAGTATCTCATTCTGTTTCTCTGCCGCCTCTTTACGATCGATGATCACCTTGATACCATCATTATCCTCCAGAGAAAAGTAAGGTTCCTGCATATTTTCCATAAGTCTAAAGAACTCTTTGAAATTTTTAAAAGGCTTACCGTTTACCTTATCAATCGGCCACATTCCAAAACTATTGTCTCCTCTGCTGATATCAGAAGCAAGTACCTTGAGCAGAACTACGACTTCATCTTTCTCTTTTTCCTGCCATTTCCCGGCAAGGCAACTGAGTTTCAGGCGGTTACGGCTGCTGGAACGGATGAGATTCCTCGTTAACGGAGAGAATACATATCCACCGTAAATGACATAGGTTGGCATCACATCATAACGCGTACTCTTGACCAGATACATATCATCTCCCGTCATTGTCAGGGGTACTTCCACCTGCATCGGTTTTTTATCACGGATAATATCAAACTTTACCTTCTCCCCTATCTGATGCTGATCTAAAAAATAGTAAAAGTCCGTATACTCATGCTGTCTGAATTCTACTGTTCCGTCATTTTCAATATTGTGTCCGTCAATGGCTGTGATAATATCACCCTCTTTCAGAATACCCACTGCCGGAGAGTCGTAAACAATCTTGGCTATGAGCTTCCCTGTAGTATTGTCATCCAGCCCGTAGTATCGCCGCATTGCAGGATTCTCCAGTTTCTGGGTACCAAGCCCCAGATCTGCAAAACCGTCATAGTGTCCGTCTTTCATATCATCAATAAAATGCTTGACCATATTTACAGGCACAAGATAACCGATGTTCTGCGACTTACTGATCACCTGCATCACTACTCCCACTATCTTGCCGCCGGAGAGTGCAGGACCTCCTGAGTTTCCCGGATTAACCGCGGCATCTACCTGCACTGCAAGGAATGATTCTCCACTGTGTGCATAGACATGATGCTCTACACGTGAAACTACACCTATGGTAGCGGAGAGTGTATGCCCTCCCATCGGGTAGCCATAGACAACGATCTTCTGTTCCACTTCAGGCAATGAACCCAAAGTCAAGGGGGTTACACCCTTGAAAAATGCTTTCTCTTCCACCTTCAAAAGAGCAAGGTCCGCCTGGTGGGATACAGCAAAAACCTTGGCGATATAACGTTTACGCTCTCCATAACGCTGTACTTCCAGAAATGCCTGGTTTGCTACAACATGGGCATTGGTAAGGATGTATCCGCCTTTTATGATGGCACCGGATCCGGTAGAGCTGCGCATTGCCGAATCCCAGGGAGAAAGGTAGTTTGGAATTTTGGAAACCGTATATATCTTGACGATCGCCTGTTTGGTCATCTCCTCTTTCGTACTGCCTGCAAAAAGCAACAAGCTGCCTAAGAGTAAAGTAAGTATTATTCTCATCATTTAAAATCCTTCAGGAAACCTCTGTATATACTTCTGCATCAACCGTATCAATACCTCTGGCTTTCGCCTCTTTGGCCATTAAGCCTGTAGCCTGTGCAGTGAGCAGAACCCCCTGCTCATTATAGCATTTTGCCGAACAGACACCACAGCTGGGACTTCTGTCCTTACCTATAAAAAGGTCGATATCGGAATAGCTGTCAAAAAAATCAACAGCATAGCTGATCACCGGCTCAGACAAGTCATCCCCGGTCTCATTGGAGATCGCTCTAATGCCCTTTTGTGTCCGGATAAGGTCCATCGTAGGACGAGGGGTTCCAAAAGCGAAATCTTCCGGACAAAAAGGAATCAGTTCTGCCCCTTCCAATTTCTTCAAAAGTCTGTCATCTCTATTGTCCGTACCGTCATAACGACAGGCCTTACCCAGCAAACAGGCAGAAATGGCAATTTTTTTCATCAGAATACGAACAGAAGCAGATAGACCCAGATACCTGTCAGAGAGGTCAATACGATCCCTGCAAAGGTACGCAGGCCTGCTTTTTTATGTGATGCAGAACCCACACCGGGAAGCACCCCGCCGCGTTTGCTGCTCTTATACGCTCCAAACAGCGTAGAGGTCCATATGCCCAGTGTCAGTACGGCTATGAAAATATGTATTATCAAAATGACAAAAAGGTAGTCGTGTGCTACCTTGGTATTCTGTACAAATGCCTCATATCCCCCGCCCAAACGTACACCATACTCAAAATAACCTACAACAATCAAAGAGAAAACAAAAATGATACTTTGTGTCCATCCATGCAAAGTATAGTTTGCTTTTTGGGCAAAAGTGATCGCTACCCATACCAGTAGCGGCAGTAATGCAACAATAAGTGTCACAAAATCCATAAAAAATGGGGCTCTTGTACCTAAAAAACCTGGCTGAAACATATAATCCATTCTGACTCCTTAAAAAAACCACATACTACACAAAAACAGTTAACAAGATCAGCAGATCACGACAGATTTGATCTCTGTAAACTCTTCAAGTGCCCATCTTGGGCCTTCTCTCCCCACTCCGGAGAGTTTCGAACCACCGTAAGGCTGCACATCAAAACGGAGTGTCGGAATATCATTAATGACCACTCCTCCACACGCTGCATCATCAATGAAACACTGTGTCATTTTCAGATCATTGGTAAAGATAGAGAACTGAAGTCCGTACGGAGAATCATTCATCTTCTTCACTGCTGTTTCATAATCCGGTACTGCAACCAGACTCACAATAGGAGCGAAGACCTCTTCACAGATGATCTTCATCTCGTCAGTCACATCTGCCATCACAGTCGGAGGGAAGATACCCTCTACCTCCTCTCCCCCGGCAACCACTTTTGCCCCTTCATTCTTGGCTGAAGCCACCCAGCTTTTGGCTCTATGCCTCGATTCCTCATCTATCAGCGGTCCCATGAAGGTATCCTCTTCATACGGAGAACCGACTTTGAGTTTTTTTGTCTCTTTTGCGAGCAATTCTGCAAATACCTCATAAACTTCCTCATGAACATAGATACGCTGCAGTGAGATACATACCTGTCCGGAATTGTAAAAGGCACCATATGCACAACGTGCTGCTGCAAGTTCCAGGTCTGCACTCTTATCGATATAGGTTGCTGCATTTCCTCCAAGCTCCAGGCTCACTTTTTTAATCCCTGCCTGCGACATAATGATCTTTCCTACAGGTACAGAGCCGGTAAAGCTGATAACCCTTGGTATTGGACTTTTGACCAGTGTCGAGCCGACTTCTGCATCACCGTAAACCACAGAGAGCGCATCTTTGACTGCATATTCGGAATCAACAAAAAGTTTTGCCAGCATATACGCTGTCATCGGTGCTTCAGGAGTTGGTTTTAACACAACGGTATTTCCCGCACCCAAAGCCGGAGCGATCTTGTGCGCCACAAGATTGAGCGGAAAATTGAATGGCGTAATACAGGCTACTACTCCCACAGGCTCCCGTTTAAAATAGGCCATTGTCTTCTTCCCGCTGGGCATTATATCTGTAGGAATGGTCTCGCCATGAAGATTTGCCAACTCCAGTGCCGTCAGCTTGATAGTCTCAGCACAACGCTCCACTTCAATACGTGAGAAGGTGATCGGTTTGGCTACTTCTTTTGAGAGCATCATTGCAAAATTCTCTTTCTCTTCTGTCAGACGCCTGACCACATCCTCCAGCCATAAAATACGCTGGGAGAGAGGAGATGCCGCGGCTGTTTTACTCGCATCTTTGGCAATATGCAGTGCTTTTGTCGTATCATCCGCATCACATAGAGGCGCAGTGGATACAATAGTGCCGTCATAAGGACTTTTGCGTTCTGTTCTAAGTGTTTTGGTCGCTTCAGTCGATCCGAAAAAGATCTTTGCCTCTGCCACATTGCTTTTTGAGTCAAATATTCCAAACATTATAATACCTTTTATCCTTATAGTAAAATTGAATTGATTATAGCAAATTAGAAATAACTCAGGGTAACAAAAAGTTGTTTTTTTGATTTTCTCTGTTTCAATGTGTAGTGTTGCACTAGCTTTCTTTGCCAACCATTAAAAAAGGTAGCGTAAACACCTCTGTATACGTATAGTGTTGCCAGCATCCGCGTTAGAAGCATTCTCTTTCATATCCTGCATACTTCACCGTCCCAAAGAGGATCATTTCATTTGTGACCTTTTGGACAAAAAACTGTAAATTCCCAAAGAGACAATGATCAGTGCAATCCCGATAATCAGATAGAGTGCATATATCATTTGCGAATAATCATGCAAAGTAATCTTAAATACGACTATGAGTGCCTCGATAGAGAGAGCAATAATAATTGCAATAGAGAATTTAGTCAGTATGGTTGCATCCACATCTTCTTTGCTGTAGTTCTTAAAAAAAACCTCCCGTTCCAGAATCGTTTTGGCCAGATCAAAAATAGCCAACCCCAACGTAAGGGAGACAATAGGCTTAAAGAGCGTGTCCAGAGAAAAACTGCCATCTATGAAAATACCTTTGGCATATCCAAAAAGTGCATAGAGTACAGCAAAAAATGCAAAAGCCATCAGCGAAAAACCGACTGATTTGTAAAAAAATTTTGTAAAGGCGTTAAAGTCAGGATTCAACTCAACCAATCCAAGTCTTCCCAGAAGCGCAGAGAGTCTGAAATCAAGAAAAATATTCTTCTTACCTTCCTGTTTCATAACAGTGATACAGGTATGTCCGGTTGCTGAACTGATATAGGGTGCACTGATAGAAAACCTTTCATCTTTTTGGATCATTTTGCTGTTTACATAAGCACGATTCTTGCCCTTGGCAGAAAGCTCCTTTTTCTTTCTAAAAATATTTGCTTCAAGCTGTTTGAAATCAAGGTCAGTCACATAAACAAGTTCCAACGAAGGGAAGTTGTCAAAAAGCTTTTTATAATCAGAAGACTCCATAGATATGATAGAACCGTAATTTTTCAAAGTTGTAATGATAAACTTTTCAATATCTGCTTTATTCTCTTCGTAAACACTGATAAACTCTTTCATTCCTACTCCTATTCAAACCACCTGTCGGCAGGTATCTATTCATCCCTTATTGGAAAAGACCATATAGTAAAAAAATATTACAGTCCTACACATTTTTTTCTATAAACAAGCTATCCTTTGTCATATATTCCTATGACATTAGTATAGACAATAAATATTATAATTTGTACAAATTTATGATCAATATTTAATCAATCTTTAACGTCTTGCATTACTGTGCATCACATAAGGTATAACGTTACAGAAAAAAAAGATGCTAAATTGAAAATAAAATTATTATATAGTCTGTCTGTACGATAAAAATAAAAAAGTTTTGGGGAATTTTGTGAATTTTTGCAGAAGTCATCAGAAAAATTTCCTGAAAAAAATCAATCGCTGCGCTTGTCCTTCCTGGAACCTTGTTCACAATATTGTTTTTTAAGAAAAAACTTATAAACAATATCTTTGACCATTAAAAGAAGACAGTAAGCCCACAATACGTCAATGATAATGTTGTCTTGATAATCCAGTCCGTAACGCAGCAGCGGCCATCCGAAGAGGATGATGTACTTCATGTAGTAGAAGAAGAGGATACCTACACCATAGATCTCCCGAAGTAGTTTACGCATCCTTAAGCCTGAAAGTTCGGTGTCCCATCCGCTGTATGGGTATCTCCATTTGCAATAGCTTCCTGCTCCGCTTCATATGCATTCATCTGCATGCGTACTTCATTGATCTGTTCAGGAGTAACATCTTCATCACTTGACCAAAGTACCTCAACCATGCCGTCATACTCTTTGCCAATCTCTTCGATTTTGTCTGCATACTCATAGACATCCATACAGATAACAGGTTCTTCATCCTTCATTGTATCTGTAAGCTCAATATACCAGCGCCCCAAAGGACTTGTTTTGATCACTGACTCTATCATTCCTGCCATCTATTTCTCCTAAAACCCAAAATCTTTTTTCTTCAAATCACCATTATACACAATATCTTTTGCATCGATGGTATCATCATTGAGCATCGCAGGAACAGGATCCTGTTCATTGAGTTTTTTTATCTCTTCATCAAGCTGATCTTCCTGATAGGTCATCATCATATCTGCAGCCATGACATTTGGTGTTTTCTGGATCATGATCAGTTTTTCGATCTCCTCTTCTACACCTTCACCTTCTACTGTCAGAATAATTTTTCCTTTTTCTTTATCATGTAAATGATATTCACAGAAATCTGCATTTTTGAAGGTTTCGACCAGATCATCAATATACTGGGACATCGCTTGCACTACAATACTTGATACATTCATTTTATTCTCCTATATTTTACTGTTTATTCAATTTCCATACCATGACTGTATTGTCATCACTCGCCGAAAAAAGCTCATTTTCATTTTTGAAAATGATCACATTAAGTGTACTCTTTTGCCCTTTAAGTAACGCTATTTTTGACTTGCTGGATGTGTCATAAATAGAGATATTATTCCTTTCATCCATGGCAAATGCTACTTTTGAAGCAGATGGACTGAGCCCTGTAGCATAAATAAGAAAATTCCCTTTAATATAAGAACCTTTCCCTGTCTTCACATCATAGAGCGATCCTCTCTGATCCTGCCCGGCTCCCGAGACCATCCCGTTTTTAAAATCTACCTTATAGACATTGTCAACATTTTGTCCTTCAAGCGTTTTAATAATCTTGCCTGTTTTGATATCTACAACACTCAGGACCCCACTTTCGCAAGAGAATACCACCTGACTTTTGTCCTCATTCATTGCAAAGTCAGAGAATTTTGATTCACTTAATTGTTTCCTGTAAAGCTCTTTTCTTGTTTTAAGATCATAGAGTGCCACTTCATTGCTCAGATAACCAAATAGCATATGATCTTGATCTACAAACCGTGCCTTGATCAAAGGTTTTTTATTTTCAGGGCTGATCACCTGTATAGTCTCATTGTTCTCATGAATGAAAAGATTTGCATATCCTCCTATCCCGCTATCACTAAGCAGAAGATACTTTTCACCTATCACGTCGGTACTCATGATCCTTGCTGGCATCATATCTCCCATGAAATCTTTAACATTCGGAATGGAAATCTCTTTTATCTTCTTTATCTCCGGTACGGTATAAACCTCAATATGTCCCATATCTGTAGCAACTACAAGGCGCCCGTTATCATAGACCATATCTTTAGCTGTACCATTAAGGTCGATCATTGCTGCAGGATCATAACTCTCCACAGCAAAAAGATCTATACTCATATAAAGTAACAATAACAGCTTTTTCACACAAGCTCCTCTACTGTCTCCAGTATAAATGCAGCGATCTTCTCCTCGTCATGCTGACTTCTTATACCATAAAGATCGATCTCCGAAGCAAAGAAGTTATCAAACATTTCTTTATTGTCACCCAACCTCTGTATCAGTTCATGCATCTTCTCTTCATTTAAAAGTTTCTGGATAGGTTCTGCTATATAAATAACAAAATTAAACTCATCTGCATCAAATTCAAACTCTTCAGAGTCATAGTCCTCTTCATTCTCATCCACGTTCAGGAGATGTCTTAATTCCAACTCTTTATCTTCGAGTTTTTCAAAAATCTTCGGATACTTTTCACTCAAATTCATTACTTACCTCTTCTTCTGTTTTAGTTTCGACTTCATAGGTCAGATAACTGATTGCCTGTGTTGGACAACGGGCCATACAGAATCCGCATCCGGTACATCGTTCATCATCTATCACGGGATTAAACAATCCGTTAAAAAGAATAGCATCATCGATACAAGGTTCTTTGCATGCACTGCAAATTACACCATGATGTGCGACACATGCTTCCAAAGAGATACGGAATACGGCATTCAACTGCTCTGCATTGTGCCGATTCTCCAAAGAGAGAACACCCTCTGGACAGATATTGGCACATTCGTCACAGAACGTACACCCGTTTTGATTAAAAGCAAGTGCTGGTGTACCATCCTCTCCAATAAAAATAATCTTCTCATCACAAGAAGTGACACAGGCTTTATTTTCACACTCTGGACACTTGTTCTGAAAAGCAGATTCGCTTTCACCATAGGGTGGTCTCACCAAAAGAGGAGACTCCTCCCTGGTTTGACTCAGTGGTTTTGCAAAAGATCTGAAAAAATCTCTTCGGTTTGCCACTATTGAACACCCTCGTTCATTGCATCTGCAAGTGATGAATGTGATTTAAACTTCTCTGTCAGGCCATCAGGCTGGAATGTATTTCCTACAACAGGATCAACTTTCGCCTGCGGTGCGTGACATTGTGAACAGTTAAATCTACCTTGGTAGAGTGTATCCATTCTCTTCGCTTTTGCGATCTTGATATCACCCACGTTTCCAAGCTCACCTTTCAGTCCGACTACTTTACCCTCTTTGACCAATTCACCATTCTTCAGTACTGTTTCCGGTCTGTAGTTTGTAAAGTGAGATACAGGGATCGCAGTAGCTCCTACAGCTTTGGCACTTTCAGGCATATGACACCCAAGACACTGGTTATTGTCTTTTTTGATCGGCAATAATCCTTCTACAGAGTGAGGGATCATCGGCGGTGCATTTACATATGCTCTTTCAAACTTTGTGGATGATCCAGGTGCAGGACGGCTATAGTCTGTTACCTCAGGCTTCACTGTGTCTTCAGAATAGAGGTCTACTTTTCTAAGTCCTAATGCTTCTTCACTTACCACTTTTTTATTTCCAAGATCTTCTTTACTGATTCTTTTTGGATCACAGGCAGACTCATTGATATTGATTACAGATGCTTTTGCAACTGCAGCTGCGGCTGCATGCTCTGTCGCAACATTTGTCGGTATTCCTGCTCCACCTTTGATTGCTGCTGCCATTGCTTTCATATCTGCATCTGAAAGTGAAGCGACCTGACCTTTCATCAATCCTTTCATTGCACCACCGTAAGTGCCATTCTTATACCCTTTAAGTGCAATAAGGATATCAGCCTCACTCATATCTTTCACGATCTTGGATTTACCCATTGCCTTTTTTTCAAAATGCTGTCCGTGGCATCCGGCACAGGCAGCCAAACTAGCCCCATAAAGTGCAGAGGCACCAAGCAGTGACCCCAGAGCCAATAGTTTCATTGTTCTTTTCATCATCTTCCTCTCCTCTTATTTTTTGATCTCGGCTGCTATAGCCTCGATCGCAGCATCGTCAAGGCCTTTTACCTGACCTGCCATCATTCCTTTCATTGGACCGCCATAAGTACCGTCTTGGTATCCTTTTAACGCTGCAATGATATCTTCTTTTGACATCTCTTTGACAATCTTGGATTTACCCAGAGCAGCTTTTTCAAAGCCTGTGCCGTGACATCCTGTACATTTTGCTACCACATTGGCATACAATGCTGAAGATGCCAACAACGAACCTACTGCAATTACTTTTATCATTTTATTCATTCTTCACTCCTTTTATTATTTTTTATTTGAGAAAAGGAACCAGGTCCCTTTTCAACTTCTCTCACCCAAGTTTCATCCTTGATTCAGGAACAAATTACTTTTTTCCGAATGACCGGATACTGAATTCAAGTGCATCATCTCCGCACACATCGATACAGCGGCCGCAATTGGTACACTCTCCGTCAGTGACCGATACACTCTCTTTATTTACCATCCATAAAACCTGATTTTCGGGACAGACTATTTTACATTCCATACAGTTCGTACATGCCTCATGATCGTGCTTGACACGAACAAGACTTGTTTTCCCTATAAGTGAATAAGCTGCTCCCAAAGGGCATACATGCCCGCACCATCCGTTCTTGACCCCAAAAAGATCGAACAGAAAGATAGCAACAATCACCGCAATACCGGCACCAAATCCAAAGACGATCCCTCTTTGCATGATGGTGATCGGGCTTAAAACTTCAAATGCTGCTACTCCGACAATGGCTGAAACAATCAGCCCCAATACCATTAGCCAATAGCGTGCACTGCGTTTCAAGAAGCGATAATTAACCTCTTCTTTATCCAGATTCAGTTTGCGTCTGAGCCAGTTGGCAAGATCTGTCACCATATTGATGGGACATACCCAGCTGCAAAAAGCCCTTCCTCCAACCACCATATAAAAAAGTGTAATGATCGCCGCACCCAGCAGCACATCCGCTCCCAATACGAATCCCGTGGCCAAAACCTGCAGGGTTGTATAAGGGTCTGCCAATGGAATAACACCGAACAGTACAGAAGAACCGAAAGTTCCTTCCAGAATATGCCAGCCATAAGCATTGGCACCAAAATAAAGGACCATCAGCAACACTTGCGTCACCCGTCTTAGAAGCAGGTATTTGAGATTTTTCATCAGTACTCTACCTCCATATTCAGATAATCGGCTGCCTCTTTTTCACTGCGTTCAGTCTGAGTATGGATCTCTTTGGCATCTTTAATACGCTCTTGATCTTTTTTATCCCATCCTTTAACATAGTGACTGCCCGCTTTACCGGTCGAATACTCTATCGGGAGGACAAAGATCGCAGGCTCTTCAGTCACACAAGCCTTTTCACACAAGCCACACCCGGTACAGACATCTGAATGTACTACAGGAAGCAGAAATGCATGTTTGCCTGTCCGTTCGTTCTTTGCATATTCCAGCGTGATCGCTTCATCCAGCAGAGGACAGGCTCTGTAGCACGCATCACACTGAATTCCCCAGAATGCGATACAGCTCTCTTTGTGTACCACAGCCAGACCCATACGTGCTTTGTTGATATCCAGTTCCTCTGTTTCATTCAGAAGACTCGGCATATCCAACGCTCCGGATGGGCAGACAGGTACACATGGAATATCATCACACATATAGCAGGGTACTTCTACCGGCTTGAAGAACGGTGTTCCGATCATCACATGATCACCGCCCTTTGCCATCTGCAGTGTACCGGGTCTTTTACTTCCATCTCTGTTCTTGTTACTTTCACGGTTAACACATGCTTCTGCACAAAGCCCACACTTGATGCACGCCTTGAGGAAGTCTTCTTCAGGAAGTGCACCCGGTGGTCTGAGCACCAACGGTGCAGCTTTGACCTCGTCACTGTATCCACTCCACAACAATCCACCAAGAGCCGTTAAGCCAACGCTTTGAAGGGTCGTTGCCATGAACTTTCGTCTGTTGTTGTCGGAGTTTGCCATTTACCTATGCCTTTGTAATTTTAACTGCACATTTCTTATAATCTGTCTGTTTGGACATCGGACATGTCGCATCCAGACATACTTTATTGATAAACACTTTCTCGTCAAACCAAGGTACGAACACTAATCCTTGTGGCGGTCTGTTACGTCCTCTGGTCTCTATTCTTGCTTTAACCTTGCCGCGGCGTGATTCCACCCATGCAAGTTCACCACGTTTAAGACCTTTGGCTTTTGCATCAGCCGGGTGCATATAACAGAGTGCTTCAGGAACTGCACGGAAGAGTTCAGGGACTCTCATTGTCATTGTTCCAGAGTGCCAGTGTTCAAGCACACGACCTGTACATAACCACGTATCATACTCTTTGTTCGGCATTTCTGGTGGATCCATATAAGGTCTTGCAAAGATCTTCGCTTTATTCTTCAGTGACGTTTTCTTCTTGTCGGTCACACCTTTGAGGTTACCATGAGGCAACTTCTTCGCCAATGGTCCGTAGAATGCATGTGTGGAATTACTTCCTGCTGCTTTTGCTGCTTTTGCTGCATAAGGATCATACTTGACGTTAAATCGCCACTGTGTCTCTTTACCGTCAACTACTGGCCATTTAAGCCCTCTTACTTTGTGATAGACTTCAAACGGTGCAAGATCGTGTCCATGTCCTCTACCAAAGCTTGCATACTCTTCAAAGAGATACTCATGGATCATGAATCCATATCCTTTAAAGACTTTTCCGTCACTTCCTTTGACATTTCTGCTGTCACCAAGACACTCAGAGTTGTCATACCCTTTTTGAGGGAACTTGGTTGTATCTATCTTATATTTTTTCGCTCTGTCATTTGCAAAGAGGATCTCATACATTGTTGTATCATCATTGTATCCCAGTTTCTTGGCATCTTTACGAACATCCGGAAGTTTTTTACCGTTTCTAAGTGTATATGGTCCCCACAGATCTTTTACTGTAAACCTTTTGGAGAACTCTACCCACTGCCATGTATCAGACATCGCATCACCTACAGGAAGTACCTGCTGTCTCCAGTGCTGTGTACGTCTTTCGGCATTTCCGTACGCTCCCCACTTCTCGTAGATCATTGCTGAAGGAAGAACCAGGTCAGAAACTTTTGCAGAAATACCCGGATATCCGTCAGAGGTAACGATGAAATTATCCATTTCTCTTGCTGCTTTAATCCAGTGAGATGCAGATGCAGAATCCTGATATGCATTACATACGTTAACCCATGCAAATTTGACTATACCATCTTCAATATCTCTGTGGATCTTCATGATATGCTGATTACCTACCGGATTCAGTGTACCTGCAGGAATTTTCCATGTATGTTCAGCATGAGCTCTGTGCTTAGGATTTTTCACCATCATATCTGCGGGAAGTCTGTGACAGAATGTTCCAACCTCTCTTGCTGTACCACATGCCGAAGGCTGTCCGGTAAGAGAGAATGCACCGCTTCCCGGAAGTGCCTGCTTGTTAAGGAGGAAGTGCACATTGTACGAAAGTGTATTGACCCACGTACCTCTGGTATGCTGGTTCATACCCATTGTCCAGAATGAAACTACTTTTCTACCCTTCTCAATGTAGAGATCAGCAAGGGCTTTCAGTTTTTTCTTGAACTCTTCAAGGTCTTCATTTGGATCACCTTTCGCAATTTTCGCAACATAATCCAATGTAAATGGTGCAAGAGATTTTTTATACTCTTCAAAAGTGATCTGCCAGTGCTTAAGCGTACCTGGTGTATGCTTCATTTTATCACCTTCTTTGTAACCGTAAGGTTCAAGTGCCGGTGCTTCTTTTGCAGAAACGGTAGTCTCCATCTCTTTCTTGATCGTTTCCATCTCTTTGGCTGTATATTTGCCATCTTTAAGAGACTTCTCACCTGCCCTTCTCATACCGTAACCAATATTTACCGGACCTGCGGTAAAGACAATGTTCTGCTTGACAAAATCCCAGTCAATCGCTTCAGGATGATTATAAACAATCTCATGTGCAACATAGTTCCAGATCGCAAGGTCTGTATTTGGAGAGAAGATAATGTTAATATCTCCGATATCACAGGTTCTGTGTGTATAGGTCTGGATGTTAACAATTTTTACCTTATCCGGGTTGGAAAGTTTTCTGTCAGAAACACGCGACCAGAGAATAGGGTGCATCTCTGCCATATTTGAACCCCATGTCACGATAGTATCTGTAATTTCAATATCATCGTAACAACCAGATGGTTCATCCACACCAAATGTCTGATAGAAACCTACAACTGCTGATGCCATACAGTGACGCGCATTTGGATCGATCGCATTGGATCTGAATCCTGCTTTCATCATCTTTTGTGCTGCATATCCCTCCATAACCGTATATTGTCCGGAAGCAAAGACTGCAACACCCTCAGGTCCACTTGCTTTCAAAGCTTTTCTTGCATGTTTTTCCATCTCATCAAATGCACGTTTCCATGAAACAGGTCTGAATTTACCTTTTTTGTCAAATTCACCTTTGTCATTCATTCTGAGAAGCGGTGTTTTAAGTCTATCCGCACCATACATGATCTTCGCATTGAAATATCCTTTGATACAGTTAAGCCCTCTGTTCACCGGTGCTGCAGGGTCTCCTTTGACCGCTACAATCTTCCCGCCCTTGGTTGCAAGCATGATCCCACACCCCGTACCACAGAAACGACACGCTGCTTTATCCCATCTCCAATCTTTCTGTGCATCTGATGCTGCAGCTTCAAGGTTGGATGGAACAGCAATTCCTACTGCGCTTGCTGCAGATGCTGCTGCTGCGCTTTTGAGAAATTCTCTTCTATTCAAAGCCATATTACTTCCTCCGTAAATTGATTTTTTTAGTTATAGAGACTATAACAACGTCTATAGTTTAGCATAAGAGTAGTTTTTTTATACATGATTTATATCAAGTTTCGTAATTTATTGCATAAATTCAGTGAATAGTAATCATTTTAATTTGGAGTGTTTTTATCTTAGATAAATGGAAGGGAAAGAAGTATAAAATAGTTGTAAAAAATGTTGATGAAATTAGGAGTTCTACACTCTTATTTAGCTTTGTGCTCTGAACTTTGACTGTATCAACGAAGGGGAAGTGGTTACAAACCACCTAATGTTTTCTTGACATTCTCATCTGCCATTGAGATGTTCCATGCCGGCTCCCAGACTACTTCAACCTCAACTTCCCCAACATCTTCGATACGTTCTACCGCCTCTTTGACCCACTGAGTGATCATCTGATGCAAAGGACACCCCTGTGTAGAAAGTGTCATCACCACATGCACATTACACTCCTCATCGATAATCGCATCATAAATAAGCCCCATCTCGACAAGATTAAATCCTACTTCAGGGTCAATCACCGTACTGATCGCATCAAAAACTGCCTCTTTTGTAATATTGCACATATCATACTCCTCATTTATCATTCATAATTCTATCGGATACCTGTAACCGTAAAAGCGGGATTCCAGTCCAGCCTAAAACAAAAGCTTTTCAGATTAAAAAGCATACAACAACTCCTCACTCCTGCTTTTACCTTCATCACTTCCCATATGAGAGCATCTTTTGCATCGTAGCAAACAGAAAAACCGCTCCTATAAAGAGAAAACTTGCCCCCGCTTTAAAAAGAAGATTACTCTCGGTCATCAAACCAAACCCACCGAGTGTAACGCCTGACACAGTGAACCAGAACATCATACCTGCACCCTCCTTGGAATACATCTCATGCAGCATAGGCACCTTTTCTTTACCTACAAGCGGAGCAAAGCGCTCAAACCAGACAAGAAAGGGAACGATCTTATACAGATGTCCGCTGATCATGGAAGCCACAAAGCCCAAAAGAAGGAACCACACACTCGCATGCAAAAAAGGAGTGTATCCTGTTAAGATATAAATAAGCCATAGGATAATTGAAAAGCCAAGAGTGCCAAAAGCAAAGACCATCGACTTTGCCCAGATATCCCACTCTTTTCTAACTGTCAATTTGGCAATGATATAGATCTGCATCATATAAAAGAGGACACCTATCAGATTTACCAGATAGCCAAGCCACATCAGCCACTCCCATCCGGTAAGTGCTCCGGCAAATACCAAAGCAACACCAATAATCACACATTTAAATGCACGATTGATATGATCCTCTTTAAACCCGTGAGCCAGAGAGAACATCGGAATAAGGATCAGTGAGAACCCCATAATCGTCAAGAGAACATATCCACCAAGTACGGCATAGACATGCGCTTTAAGCATCATCTCCACATCGATACTCAACTCTCCGGTCAGTCCCAATGCGATGGCAAATCCGGTAATAATACCCAAAAGCAGATAACCGTTGCTCCATGCTACAGTTTTGACCGTAAGTGTACGAAGCTCGCTCCTTCTCAGTGTTGCCATGCTCTCCAATGCAAAGATCACCATAGCAACCAGCACCAACAGCCCACCGTAAGGAAGCAGAGAGGGTATCATCCAAAACCCAAAGACCATCACCGATGCACCAATACCCAAAAGAGGCAGAATAATATAGTAAACATCGACTACGACATGTCCTGTCTCAAGTACGACAGGAATCAGCTGCGCCATCGCACCAAAGATGATCATCATGACAAAACCAAGTAAAAAGAGGTGTACCCATCCTGCTACATTCATCTGCACATAGCTGAATGTCGGCTCAAAAAAGAGCAAAGCTGCCATAGAGAGCAGATAGAAGACCACACCATACTTGAAAAATGGTGCAATGAGCTTCAACGGAGGTGCGAAATCACTCGAGACTGCTTTCATCAATACTTATCCATGGCACGTGTTTTGAGAAAGGTCGGCCTTTTCGCTCTCCCCTGCTCTGTAAGAGAAAATAAGTTTAACACGTCCGTCATCCATTTTCTCTGTCTCGATATCATAGTTCTCACCAATCTTATCAAGCAGGCCCATAGGTTTTTTATGATTGATCATAACAACTTTCTTGTTGGGACTGTCGACCATTTTTAAACCTGCCATCGCATTAACCATTGGTTCAGGCGGCCCGCATTTAGAGGTATCGAACTCATAGTATTGGGTTTCCCCCATTGTATAGGTAAAGAAAGGAACGGTTGCCCCCGGAACTTCTACAGCTTGCTTGTTAAATTCAGACATAATTACTCCTATTTATGATTTTTTACATTGTATGGCATTATAATTAAAATAAAATTGATTTATATCAATATTTTGTCAAATGTTGTCAAATCATTTAAAATTTTTCCTGAAATACTCTTCTACCAGTGTATCAAAATACTTCATCCTCTCTTTTCCTTTTGGTATAGTGGAACGCAAACCTTTCATCTTCTGAAGAAAATCTCCAACAGAATCAGGAATGATCTTCTCAAAATGACGACGTATCTGCTTGGCAAATGCCGGAGAAGCTCCACCTGTGGAAAAAGCAATGGTCAGATCACCTTTTTGTACATAGGAAGGAAAGATAAAATCGCAGTAGTCCGTGTTATCCACCGAGTTGACCAAAATACGCTCTGATCGTGATTCCTCATAGATCGCTTTATGCAGCTCTACAGTATCGGTAGCAACAATAACGATATCAAAACCATTGATATCCCCGGTTTGATACATACGCTGATGGAGTGTCAGAGAGTATTTTTTGATAAGCTGGTCCGCTCCCTCGCTGATCTCTTTTGTGATCACTGTAATCTCTTTGGTAAAGTCAACCAGCTTTTCAAGTTTTTCTGTGGCAATGACACCGCCGCCGACCACCAGCACTTTAAGCCCGCTCATATCCATGAAAAGAGGGAAATACGACATATCTATCCTTTATTGTAACATTCATACTCTATCAAAAGTCTATCATAATTGCTTTGACAGATATCAATAAATCTTCATACAAATGAGACTATAATCTTTAAAGCCGGAATATACAATAGAGATTACACATCTTTCACAAATCATTAGCCCACGGGAATTCACAAAGAATCATCGATTAACCTTCGGGTTAACCTCAAATTCTTTGTAAATCTCCATGAAGTAAGCCTTTGCGAAACCTGAAGTAATTCTATTGCATCATCCGGGTTAAAACTACAGCAAAATGAGGATAATGATGCAAGATGAACTACTCTACCAAATGCAAAATGCTTTCCCGATGGAACAAAGACCCTTTCAGCAAATTGCTGAAGCCTTGGGAAGCAGTGAAGAAGAAGTAATTAAGACCGTCCAGCGATTGAAAGAAGAGAAGATCATTCGTCAAACCTCGGCAATTTTTGATACAAAACGGCTGGGCTACAAATCATCACTTGTTGCTTTCAAGGTACCTGAAGAGAAAACCGACAAGGCAGCATCCATTATCAACCAGCACCCGGGTGTCAGCCATAATTACCTCAGAAACCATGATTACAATATCTGGTTCACGATGGCAGTCGCACCAGACAGCAAACTGGGGTTGGAAAAGACTATAGAAATACTTAAAGAGCAGACCGGTGCAGATGATGCGATCACCCTTCCAACACTCAAGATGTTCAAGATCTCTGTAAAAATGGATACCACCGGGAAACGTGCCAAAAAAGAAAAAGTCAAAAAAACTGTTCATAAAGAGATAGAGCTTACCCCTGAGCATATTGCCGTTATCAAGGCTTTGCAAAAAGATATCAAAGTTGTCTCTGAACCCTTCAAAAGGATTACAGAAGAACTAGGAATGAGCTATGAAAAACTTTTTGGGATTGCAAATGAACTTAAAGAGAGTGGCGTGATGCGACGATTCGCTACCATCCTAAACCATAGACAGGCAGGTTTTGGAGCCAATGCCATGTCCGTTTGGGCAGTCCCCGGAGAGAAAGGGGAGGAGATAGGCAGACAACTTGCAGAATTTTCTGCTGTCAGCCACTGCTATCTGCGTCCAAGCTATCCTAACTGGCCTTACAACCTCTTTGCTATGGTACATGCCAAAACACAGGAGGAGTGCGACAGTCTCATTGAGGAGATGGCAAAAGAGACCGGACTTACAGAGTATGGAAAGCTCTATTCTACAGTAGAGTTCAAAAAGCAGAGACTCGTCTATTTTGATGATGCATTTGAAAAATGGGAAACGGAAGTAGGAGGTAGTTAGGTAATATTGGCACAGATCATCTTTACCAAAACTTGACAAGTAAGCATACCTTACTTGCTCTTTTCTCCTTATCCTTTACTCTTTATTCCCGCACCAACTAAATACCTCAAACTTTGAGAGAGCGAGACGAGGCAAGATGTGCGTGAAAAAATCTGAAGGACTACCCGTAGGTAATTCAAAGATTTTTTTGCGTGCAGGTTGTCTCGTATCGTTCTCCCCGAAGGGTGCTGCACTTTCGCCCACATACGGCGTTAGATTTTCTTGAATTAGCCTCCGGCTAGTCCTGCGAAAATCTGCCTTGTCTGTAAACGAAATTGCAGCATCAAAGATTGAGGTATTTAATTGGTACGGTAATATTATTCATCCTGATATCCGAGTTTCGCCTTAAATTCCGCTATACAGTTCGTACAATTCTTGATTGCATTGTTCTCTATAATGGCAAAAAGGGCATCCTGATTCAAGATCACAAGCTTGTGGTTTTCGATCTTCACAATCCCCTCTTTCTTCATCTTTGTTAAAATACGCGAAAATGTTTCAGGTGTCAGATTGAGTATAGAGGCGATCTCATTATTCTTAAGACGGTTAAAGATCGTTACCTTCTTCAGCATCAGGTCTGCTACCTTCGCTTCCGAAGAGAGTATAGTCTCTTTATGTACCAATGCCGAAAGAAGACTCACTTTCCCTGTAAGCGACTTGATGAGTTCCAGTGAAAACTCGGGTTGATTAAGATACTCATAAAGTTTATCGTAGTGGAGAAGACCGATGGCACCATCAGTAACGAATTCACAGGTTGCAGGAAAAGGTTCTTTTTCAAAAACAGCAAACTCGGCAATAAGTCCTGGAGCGGAGAAACGGTTAATCTGTATCTGTGTCCCTTTGGGAGAGGTTTTATAGAGTTTTACACTCCCTTCCATCATGATATGAAGGTATTCACTCTGATCACCTTCATAGAAAACAATACTCTCTTTAGTATAACGTTTAATATGTATCTGGTCTTGAAGTTCTCTTAGGTAATTCTCTCCCAAGGCTGAAAACATTGGGATATCTTCAAGTTTATACATCTGTGATACCTCTTATCAATAAAGTAATCACAACTATACACTATAAAAGATAAAATCTCTCCCTTTTTTAGGAATTATGTATCTATTTCTCAAACCAACTGAGCTGATCACGCAGTTTAACCACCTCTCCTACTACAATCAGTGCAGGGGTGGGCAGTTCTTTGGCTTTTTCATAGATATCGTCAAGTGTACCGACCACTGTTTTCTCATCAGGGGTCGTCCCGCGACTAATCACAGCAATAGGATGGTCTTTGGGTTTACCAATCTCAATAAGTTTCTGCGTAATCTTTTTCAATCGGTGCAGCCCCATCAAAAAGACAATAGTATCATCTGTTTTGTAATTTTCCCACGGAATCTGAGAGTGCTCTTTGTTTTTCGATTCATGTCCGGTCACAACCCTGAAAGAAACAGTCACACCACGGTGTGTTACAGGAATACCCGCATATTCAGGAACTGCGATCGCAGAAGTGATACCTGGAATGAACTCAAACTCTATGCCACGTTCTCTCAGATATATCCCCTCTTCTCCACCGCGTCCAAAGACCAGAGGATCTCCTCCTTTAAGCCGTACCACCTTTTCATATTTGAGCGCAGACTGATAGATCACTTCATTGATCTCTTCTTGCGGAAGAGTATGATGTGAGTCTTCTTTCCCCACATAAATGAATTCACACCCGTCTTTTGCCTCTTGGAGAATATCAGGGTTGGCCAACCTGTCATAAATGATCACATCCGCCTGCTGCACCACCCGCAATGCCTTGACCGTTAACAGATCAATATCTCCCGGTCCCGCTCCGGTTAAATAAACTTTACCCATTACTTTATCCTTTTTGATGCGTGATTATGCATCCTGCAAATTCACTCTTCACTCTTCACTCCTCACGTGCTATCTGAGCCTTACTCAGATAGCACGACGGATCTTCTGCCCACATATCCCCATAGATTGCATAGGCGCGGCTTCTTGATCCGCCGTTACAAATGTCAATATAACGACAGTCACTGCACCTTCCGCCAAGTTTACGCGGATGTACACGTAGTTTCTGCAGCATCTCTATTGGTTCATTCGTCCAGATATCAGAGAAATCCTCATGCAGGATATTGCCTATTTTTACAGGGAAGAACGGATCAGGCTTGACAAAGCCTTCCGAATCTATATTAAGTAGTTTGCACCCGGCAGAATTGCCTCCCCACGCGACCAGTCTTGCCATCATCTCTTCGGCATGTTCAGAGTATTTTTGAATAAACCTGTCATAGAACAGGACCGCATCCATCTCCATATTCCCTGTTACAATCTCTATATCACATCCGTTTTCATGGTACTCAAACGCTTTATCCAGAATATAGTTTACCGCTGTAATACGCTGTTCTTTGGTCAGGTCCATCTCCAGATTTTCCAGTCCGCGTCCACTGTAAACCAGGTGAGAGATGTAGATCTTTGGAATATTATGTTTCTCAGCCAACTCAAAAATAAATTGCAGATCATCATAAGTGTCTTTTGTGATAGTAAAACGGATACCTACTTTGGTCTTTCCGTAACTGTTAAGCAGATCAACTGCTTTCATTGATTCTACGAATGAACCTTTCAACCCCCTGAAGGTATCATGTACTTCAGGACTTCCGTCAATACTGATACCGATATAGTCAAAGGTGTCAAGTATCTTCTCGGCATTGCCTTTTTTGACATAAAGTCCGTTGGTGGAAAGATAAGTCACTATACCCAGCTCTTTACAGCGTGCCGCAATATCGAAAAGATCTTTTCGTGTCAGGGGCTCACCGCCTGAAAAAATGAGAAACTTCACTCCGTTTGCTTTAAGCTTTGGCAGTGTTCTCATCACATCTTCTGTAGTCAGCGTATCGACCGCATCGAGATCTGCTTTAGAGTAACAGTGCAGGCAGGAAAGATTACAGCGGTTGGTAAAGTTCCAGATGGCAATACTGCCGTCAAGAACCCTTGCAGGCCTCCCTTCCGTCACTGACTTTAAAAGATTGGAAAGTCTGAACATTACTGTTTCTCCTCGGAAAATACTTTGGGTTTATAGGAGAGAATATACTGTGTGATTGCTTCGAGTTCCTCTTTTGTAAGCTTGAATGCCGGCATAGCATTACGTCTATACCCAAAAACACTGGAAACGGCAGCGGGGTCAGTGATCATTCCCTGTATCTCTTCTGCACTGCGTTTGGAAGCTATCTCTGTAAATGACGGTCCAAAAGCTACAGCAGTCTGGTGGTGACATCCCCAGCAATAGGTCTCAAAGACCTTTTTACCGTTCTCCGCCTGCAAAGAACTACTCATACCGATAAAAACAGACAGGATAATCATCATTCTTTTATTTCGTATCATAAATAGGATAATAACAATTTTTAAAACAGAGAAAGTTGATACGGAACAAGAAAGGATAGATTTTTGATCAAAAACAGATTGTATGCCCAGACTTGACCAAAAACCCGATCCAAAGAGAAGTTTTCTACTATATGGGCACCTCTAATAACCCCATACGCCCATAATGGGTTTTGCAGATGTGAGATTTTGCAAGAGGCTTTCAAGTCCTAGCCAAAGCTAAGACGATGGAAGCATCTTGTGAAAGATCGCGTCTGCAAAGCCCACCCTTTGGGCAATGCCGGCTTTGCCCTATGCGGCGTTACACTTTTTCGACTTAGCTACGGCTAGGTCTGTAAAGTGTGCCTTGCCTAGAACAAAGCCGGCAATGTTATGAGCATATGGGGTTATTAGAAGTGCCCATATGTTAATAATCAAGGCACTCTCATTTATAAATCCAAAGCAAGTTTAACAGAAAAAAATTTTAGATACAATGCAACAACAGAATAGATGCACATAAGGCATTTAGGATTATAATAGCAAGACGGTAATACCAGGAGGGGATTGTGACAACACTTGATGTAATATCACTGCAGAAGGCATGTGAAACGGCCATAGAATATGCACAAAAAAAGAGTGGAAGTGAGATCATTTCCATTACCAATGCACTGGGACGTATACTTGCAAAAGAGATCATAGCCAAAAAGAACCTTCCCTCCTTTGACAACTCTGCCATGGACGGCTTTGCCTTCAGGGCAATAGATGCCGGGAAACGGCTACAGGTAGTAAAAACTATCTTTGCGGGGGAGGTACCTCATGCTAGCTGTAAAGAGGGGGAGTGCTACCGTATCATGACCGGAGCACAAATTCCATCCGATGTTGATACTGTTGTTCCTATTGAAGATTGCAGTGATGTTACGGATGATGCTGTAACGATCCCCGCTAACATTAAAGCAGGAAGCAACTTTAGAAAAAAAGGTGAAGAGCTTGCTGTCGGAAACAATATTTTTGAAACAGGACATATTTTAAGAGCCTCTGACATTGCCCTGCTCTCCGCACAGGGGATTATGGCCGTAGAGGTTCTTATGCAGCCGCGCATTGCAGTGGTCTCTACAGGAGATGAGATCAAGGAGCCCTGGGAAGAAGCGAATGAAGATGAGATCTATAATGCCAATGCTTTTGGTATCTCTGCACTTTTAAAGTCATTTGGCTTTATCTCTACCTATGTCGGTTCTATCCCGGACAACCTGGAAGCGAGTATCAACTTCATCTCTACACTGAAGAGTTATGATGTTGTCATTACTACCGGCGGTATCAGTATGGGAGATGCCGATTTCCTTTATGATGCTTTCATAGCAAACGGTCTTAAACCACTCTTTCATGGTATCAACCTCAAACCTGGACGACCGACTATGATGGGAACGATGGGCAATACCTTTGTAATGGGGATGCCGGGCAACCCTTTAACCACTATGCTCACCGTACATGCTATCAGTCTACCCGTCCTCTTCAAGATTGCCGGAGCGAACAATATCTACCACACTTTCTCCTATGCTGAGTTTTCCCATGACCTGTTACTTAAACCCGGGCGCACCAACATAGTCATCGGTAAACTGGAGAATGGTATCTTCATTCCTACCCGTAACAACAAGATCGGCTCAGGGATGCTCACACCTCTTTCGGAAAGCAATGCAGTAGCCTATTTTGGAGAAGATGTTTCGAAAGTAGAAGGCGAAGACCTTATCAAGGTCATTCTCTTTAACGACCGAACACGTGCAAAAGAGAACAGAAGCATCAATTATCACTAGAAAACATTTCCATTTTTTCGCCATTGATACAGGTCAATACCTGCAGCCTTCACTTTGAATACAATACGAAAACTCTTTTTCGGAGACGACCATGTTTACCCATTTTTATCGTTTGGCTCTACTGTTACTCTCTGTCACTTCTGTAGAGGCGGCACTGGAGAATGCCACCTGCAAAAAATGTCATCCTGTCATTTTTCAGGAATATCAAAACTCCATGCATGCCAAAGCTTCGATCTTCAAAGACCCTGTCCATAAAGCCGTATGGGACAAACACCCTGCAAAAAAGAAAAATAATTACAAGTGTGCCAAATGCCATACTCCTTCTGATCATCAACTGCTTTCAGGGAAAAACAAACTCAAGGCCAATGCCATACAGTTAAATGAACCTATCTCCTGCCAAGCTTGTCATACCATACAGAGGGTAGAAGAGCATACCAAGGCTAACAAGAATATCCATACTTCCAAAGAAAAATACTTTTTTTCAGCCAATAAAACAAAAAAAGGGAAAAAGGTCGTTTTTAAAGAGGAAAAAAGTCTCTTTGGACTGATTACCAAAACATCAGGCTCTCCCTACCATGATATCGACTACAGCAATGAAAATTTCTATAACGGGAAGATATGCCTTGGATGCCATGACCATAAACAGAATGCAAAAGACTTTTCCGTATGCGATATGCAAATCAAACAGGGAGATTCAAAAGAGACCTGTATCAGTTGTCATATGCCTCAAACCAAGGGTTCCCTTGCAAATCAGAAGCAAAGTACCACACATGCTTTCCATGGTGTGAACATTCACCGGAAACCTGTTAACCTGTCCCGCTATGTCAAACTCTTTTTGGCCAAAACTGACAATGGATTTGTTATCACTATCGAAAATGAAGCTACTCACACCCTCTTCCCTCAACCGCTCCGACTCTCCCAGCTGCATGTTAGCATTGAGAGAGCCGGAAAAATGATCAGACTTGCTCCTGTGAGCTTCAGACGCATTATCGGAACAGAAAACAAACCATCTGTGCCATGGCTGGCAACTGAAGTCATCACAGATAATACGATCAAAGCTTTGGAAAAAAGAAAAATACGCTACTCTACAGCCTTACACAAAGGAGATGAAGTGGTAGTTGCCTTTGGCTACTATATCGCCAATCCCAAAACAGCCAAAAAACTTGGTATTGACGATCATGGATCATCAAAATTTATTACACTGACACAAAAACGTTTTACCATCGGACAATAATATACTATGCATGGTCAGCAAGCTGACCATCTCATCATTTCAGTTGAACGGATATATTACGGTACCCTTTTCCAAACCAGCCTTAACAACGTGATCCAAAAGAGTCCCAGGCTAAAACCACCCAAAACATCACTGAACCAATGTACTCCCAGATAAATACGGGTTGTAGCAATCAATACCGTCCATCCAAATGCTGCCCAGAACAATATTGTATGCAGCAGTTTCGAATCTGTTTTCCCCTTAAGTATAAAGTAACATGCAAATGCCATCGCTGTAGCCATTGTTGTATGTCCTGAGGGGAAAGAGTATCCTCCTATTTCCAGGATAGCTGTATCAGGACGTGCCCTTTCTACCAGGAACTTAACACCGGAAAAGAGCCCTGCAGATCCAAGTGTTGCCATTACGAACAACCCGATATCACTATACCACTCTTTCCGCCAAAACAGTAGTATAGTGATGAAAGAAAAGATAGCTACTCCTACAAAACCATTCATATCTGTTACAGCTTTGACCCAGGGAGTAAGCCAATCCATACGGAGACTGGACATATGAAGGCTGATCCAACTGTCAATACGAGTCAAAAACGAGTGACTTCTCACACTTACAAGTATAGCAACAAAGAAAACCAGAGAGAAAAGATTGACAAGAGTAAGCAACTTTCTATTTTCAAACATCATCCAAAATCCTATATATTATCGTTGCAATATGGTATTAAAATTATCAAAAGTACGTTCATCTACTGACATTATACAAGAAGAAGTGGTTTACAGGGAAAGGAAATATGGAAAGTCCACTTCTTCTTTGGGGAAGCGATGGTCAGAGGACAAACAAGGAAGTTTACAGTTTTGGACAAGGAGTAAAACAAAAACCCCGAACCATCGTCCGAAAGAGTTTCTCTCTTTCTTATACACAGTATACACTCCTTCCACTAACCATTGTAAAATAGAGTGTTAACCAATGACTAACTGAGTCACTTTTCTACTATTTTTCCTTCAAGTGTCTTCAGGAATGCTACAACATCACCTATCTGCTCTTTCGTAAACTCATCTCCTACCTGATACTTGCTCATAATGCGTACAGCCTCTTCAAGAGTATCAACCGACCCATTATGAAAATAGGGAGCAGTTTTGGTAATGTTGCGCAAGATCGGTACACGGAACATCAATCTATTGTCCTTACCGAGAAATCCCCCTTTATTCACAAAAGGAAAAGGGCTCTCTTTCAACCGAATATCAGGTTCGAACCATAAACCCATATAATCAGAAAGGTAACGTCTTAAAGGAAACCGCTGTATACTTTGTCCCCCTACACTCATACCGGTATGACATCCGCTGCACCCTTTGGTAATGAAAAGAGCCATCCCCCGTTTTGCTTTATCTGAAATAGCTGTATCTTTTCCTTCCAGAAATCTATCGTAGGCACCACGCGTCAATAGTGTCCGCTCATATGCCCCGATAACTTTACGTACATTCTTGAAAGTGATATCTTCTGTACCAAACACCATTCTGAATTTCTCTTTTAAAGCAGTGTCAGCATTAAGTCGTTCTTCTACTTCTTTGGGAGTCATATTCATCTCAAAAGGAGCCTGTATAGGACCGCCTGCCTGTGCTTCAACATCTTTGGCACGTCCATCCCAAAATTGTGCTTTGGCAAGCGCTGCATTAAGCACAGTAGGAGAGTTTAAATGGAAAGGGTTGGCTCTCCCGTGAAATCCAATTGCTGTAGGGACATTATCATCTCCTCCCTCCTGTAACATGTGACAGCTCGCACAGCTAATGGTTTTATCTTTAGAAAGACGAATATCGGAGAAAAGCTTTTCTCCTAATGCAATCTTCTCGTTACTGAGCGGATTTTCAGGGTTGTCTGTCACTTTAAATACTCCTGCATAGGTTTTTGGTACAGGTATAAGGTTATGTTTCAGGGCTGCTTCCCTTAACTCTTTCTCTGTAAAAGCGACTGTACTTTTCGAACGCAGAAACTGCAATGATATAATGATTATGACAACCAGAAGTGTTATTATCAGAGGGTGGATCAACTTTTTCATAAGCCTTTCCTTGTCTTTTGTGTTACCCAAGTATATATAAATATAACAAGATAAGCAATACCCTCTCTTTTAGTCTAAATAGGAGTAAATTTGTCCTATTATTGATCTGTATCAAGAATTCCCCATGCATATTCCGATATATTTCGTCAAAGACTAATTAAGAGTAATTTAGTCTGAATTAAACACTTTAAAGGAATTTGCCATGAAACAAATCACGATCCTGCTATCCCTCTTGTTGGGAACAGAACTTCTTGCCGATATAGAAAAAGGGAAAGCTGCATATACTGCGAACTGTGCTATTTGCCATACAGTCAATGGAGGAAGAGCAATGGGACCTGACTTCAATATTGTCTCTTATACAAGAACAAAAGAAGAGATACAACAGTATGCAGAGAACCCCTCCTCTTTATACAGAAAATTCGGATACAGTGCCAATGCTATGCCTACACTTCCCCTTAACGAAGATGATCTCAGTGATATAGCTGAGTATATCAGTTCACTGCAGCCTTTTAAAAAATGGATGGTAAAGAAAAAAATATAGACAGATGAAGCTGTATCCGGTTCATCTCTGATTATCTCCTCCAAACCACTTTCAGGTCAGAAGAGAGCAGTGATTGGTCAAAAGAGCTTTGTTCCGGCTTGACCTTTCCTATTGTATGCTCTGAAAAAACAAACGGTTGCAGATAATAGGTACCGGTATAGCCTCGTTTTACAAGATCTCTGATAATACGGTTGATCTCTTCCACGCCTAAGAGATCATTATGCACCGTTGTTCTTACCTCAAAAGGGAATGCCTGACTGATAAGGAAGTTCAATGTTTTTGAGAAACGGTCAAAATGTTTATCTTTTGTAACAGTGTAATATCTCTCTTTGGGTGCTTTGTAATCAAGAGCGATATAGTCAACCAGATTCTCTTCAACCAGTCTGCGGATCATTTCCGGGTTCAGACCGTTGGTATCCAGTTTAATCTTGAATTTTAACTGCCTGATCTTTTTACAGAATGCCGGCAGATCCTCATAGAGTGTGGCTTCTCCTCCGGAAAGAACAACCGCTTCAAGAAGGCCTGTTCTGCTCTCTAAGAATGCTATTGCTTCCTCCTCGCTTCTCTCTCCTTCTCCAAAGACAATATCCCGGTTGTAGCAATAGACACAGCGCATATTGCACCGGGCAAACCAGAAAATGGCTGCCAGATGGTCAGGATAATCCAGAAGCGTGAAGGGAGTAATATCATACAGAGGCTTATGCTGCATTGGTCTGTGATGCCTTTTCAAGAAAGAACTTTCTCTCCCTGTGCTCACCTTTTTTACCTGTATTGAAACTCTCAACCGGTCTGTGGTAACCCATTACTCTTGTATACACTATACATTTTGTTCGCTCTGCTTTATATTTTTCAAGCACTTTATTTTGATTCATCTTTTCTCCTTTTTTATGAAATATGTCTCTGTGAAGAGAAGCAAAGCATCTCTTCAACTACCTGCAGAAAATGCCTTTTCTGCCTCCTGACTATAAGGCTTATACATGCAAATCTCTAAATGATTTCCCGTAAAAGCTCCCTCTTTGATTCAGTTTTGCATTATCCGCAAGATTGCTCTGAATACCGTAAGCTTGTCTCAATCATTTTCAGGACGAACTCTTCACCCATACCCTTTTGTCTGTTCCGGTAATTTTCATAGGCAGCCAAAAAAGCTACAAGAATCATTGCCGTACACTCTTCACAATTGTCTTTTGCTGCCATTTCCTCCAACGATGCCTGTGTCATCAGAAAAGCTTCCTCCAACAAAATCCCTTTGATCTCTTCTGTAAATATTGAAGCGGAAAATGCAATCGTGGGACAACCGTTGAACTCATACCCGACGTTATCTATCTCTTCACTCTCATTTACCAGAACATACATGTCCACCTGCCCGTAATTGTCCGGATTCCTGCCTATTCCTCTGGCATTGTACTCTTTCAGTGCCCAGCGGTTCTTTGGGTCATGATAATGCTCATTCAGCACTTTTGTCTGTTCGCTGTTTACATTGTAGCCATGTGCTTTAAGATCTTCTTCAGTTATCATTATTCTCCTTTAAAAAAATATTGACACACATTTGTGCATTATCTACCAACACATCTATCTCTTCTTTACTGGCATTGTCTATATGAATACCGCAAATGACAAGCAGGTCACTTCCTATTGTATCATAAATGAGGTTCGCCATTTTTTCTGAAACAAGATAGTCTTTATGTCCGTTTTTGCTTAAGGTTTGCATATGACCCCTCTCCTCTATCAGTGTTGCCGAGCCTATATGTGCTTCTTCACCGCCTGTAATGACAATCAACCTGTCATTCCCTATCCTGTAAGCATGCAACATTACACTATATCGACCTTCACCTGCACGGATCATCAACTTGCCTTTTGCAGGATCTCTGCATCACATTTGGGGCAGTATTCATACTCACCCGAGAGATAACCATGCTTTTCACAGATGGAAAATGTCGGTGTCAGAGTGATATAGGGAAGCCTGAAGTTGCTGATGACATTTTTCACCAGTTTTCTGGCTGCTTCCGGAGAGCTTAGCTTCTCTCTCATATAGAGGTGCATGACTGTTCCTCCTGTATACTTGCACTGCAGATCATCCTGCAGCATCAATGCTTCAAACGGATCATCGGTGTAAAAGACAGGGATCTGAGAGGAGTTGGTATAGTAGTTGTTCTCACTGGTCCCTGCCTGAATGATATCCGGATACCTCTTGATATCTTCTCTGGCAAAACGGTACGTAGTTCCCTCTGCAGGGGTTGCTTCCAGGTTATAGAGGTTTCCTGAACGCTCCTGGAAATCTTTGAGCTGATCCCGCATGAAATCCAGGATCCTCAGTGCCATCTCTTTTCCAAATGCATCTGTGATCGTATGCCTGTCATTGGTGAAGTTCCGTATCATCTCATTCATCCCGTTGACACCGATAGTAGAGAAGTGGTTGTTAAACCCGGGAAGATACCTTGCCGTATAGGGGTAAAGTCCCCTGTCATACATCTCCTGAATGAAGATCCTTTTCTTCTCAAGTGTCGAGTAGGCATACTCCATGAGTTTGCCAAGCTTTGCAATAAGTTTCTCCTCATCACCGGCATAGAGATATCCAAGTCGTGCCATATTGATCGTCACCACACCGATACTCCCCGTCATTTCGGCACTGCCGAACAGACCTCCGCCTCTTTTAAGAAGTTCGCGAAGGTCCAGCTGCAGCCTGCAGCACATACTTCTGACATGCCCGGGCTTATAGGCCTCCTCATTAGGCACAAGTGCTCCGTTTTCATCTCTTACATACTGACTGCCTATAAAGTTCTGAAAATAGGAAGATCCTATCTTGGCGGTATTTTCAAAAAGGATATCGGTATTTTCACCATACCAGTCAAACTCTTCGGTGATATTTACCGTAGGAATGGGAAAAGTAAACGGCTGTCCGTTCCTGTCACCTTCGGTCATCACTTCATAGAAGGCTCTGTTGATAAGATTCATTTCAGGCTGAAAGTGTCTGTAGGTCATACTCTCCAAAGAGTGAATATCCGCATCTCTGCGCTTTGCTTCCTCCCACAACACTGCATCATCCAGGCCAGAGAACAGATGCTTCTGCTCTCTTGTGGGTATCTGATCTTTCAGGTCTGAAGGAACTGTCCAGTCAATGGTAATATTGGTAAAAGGACTCTGTCCCCATCTGGCCGGAACATTGAGATTGTACACAAAGCTTCTGATCGCTTTTTTGATCTCAGAAAATGAGAGCCTGTCTTTGAACACATAGGGTGCCAGATAGGTATCGAATGAGGAGAATGCCTGTGCTCCGGCCCATTCACTCTGTAAAATCCCCAGAAAGTTCGCCATCTGCCCCAGAGCCTCTCTGAAATGGTTGGGCGCTCTGCTCTCAACTCTGCCTCTGACTCCGTTAAAGCCCTCATCCAAAAGGACACGAAGACTCCACCCTGCACAATATCCGGTAAGGCAGTCCAGATCATGGATATGGTAGTCTCCGTCTCTGTGTGCATATCCCTCCTCTTTGGAGTAGATCGCATCCAGCCAGAAGTTGGCAATCACCTTGCCTGCCGTATTATTGACAAGTCCGGCATTGGAGTAACCTGTATTGGAGTTGGCATTGATCCTCCAGTCTGCTTTGTCTATATACTCTTTCACCGTCTGTGTTGAGTTGATATAGGTGGTATCTTCATTCAGACCCAGTATCTGCTCCCTCTGGATCTTGTGCAGGTGACGATAGAGCATAAAGGATTTCATCACTTCAAAATGCTGATGCTCATAGAGCACTTTCTCTATCAGGTCCTGGATCTCTTCGACACTGATCTCCTCTTTGTCTCTTATCATCTCCATCAGTTCTTTAAAGACACTTTTATCATACTCTTTTGCTTCGCTCATAAATGCTTTTTTGATAGCATCTTCGATCTTGAAGGGTACGAACCGCTGAGAACTCCCGTCTCTTTTTATAATTGTTTTTATCATTGTTGCAGCTCCATATTCAATTCTCAGTATTATAATGGAAACGAGGGGAGAATGGTTTGACAAGTGTCAATAAATTAAAAAAGATTCTTTTCAAACCATTGATCTTATTATTTATTGATTTAAATCAATAAATTTATTCAACTATTATGCTATATGCTTTGCCATCTCTACCAGTCTTTTCGCATAACCATACTCATTATCCTGCCAGGCAGAGATCTTTAGAAGATTGTCTCCAACCACAGTAGTAAAAGGGAGATTCACTATAGCACTGTAAGGACTTTGCACATAATCTTCAGAGGAGCCTGGAGCATCCGTTGTATCCAGGATGTCTGCATAGGAGCTTTTTATCTCCTGTTTGAGTATCTGGTTCAGCTCTTCCACATTTGTTTTTTTATTAACCTGCATATGTAGTTCATAGAGTGTGGTGCTGGGAATGGGAACCCGAATACTTTTGGCATACAGTCTACCTTTGAGGTGCGGGAAGAAATAGCCGGTTGCTTCAGCAGCACTGCTCATAAGAGGGATGATATTCTGGGTAGCAGAACGGGTCCGGCGGATATCCTTGGAGTAATGTTTGTTGTCAAGAATATTCTGATACACTGTATAGCTGTGATACATACTCATCATAGCGGTATCTATTCCAAAATATCTATCTATGATCTTAAAGAGCGGTACAATGGCATTGGCAGAACAGCTTGAGTTGGAGATGATCTCTTCATCAGCATAATCACTATGATTGACACCATAGATAAAAGTTGGCATACTGTCTGTTGGCGGTGCAGAGACGATCACTCTCTTTGCTCCGCATTTGATAAGAGGCAGATTGGACTTCTGTGTCAGGAATATACCGCTGCATTGCAGTACCACATCCACATCCAGTGGTCCAAGATCCATATTTTGGGGATCAGGTTCACAGAAGAGTGCTACACGATGCCCATCAATCATCAAACACCCTTCTGTTAATGTAATACTCTTTTCAAGGCGCGGATATACAGAATCATATTTCAAAAGATATGCCATCTGTTCACAAGAGTAAAGATCGTTGACCCCCACAAGTTCAAAACACTCATCCTCAAGTATAATCCGTGCTGCACACCTCCCGATCCTTCCAAATCCATTAATAAAAACCCGTATTTTCCCTGAGACCATTATGCCCTTATCCATCTTATTTTGACTATTTTTAATTTTTAAAAGTATAGTCAAAAATAGATTTTTTGCACTTGATACCTATCAAAACTTGACATTTATCAACAGATTGATGAAAGTAAAAAGATAAAATAGGAACCACTATACAAAAGGAGTGAAAGATGGATGTCAAACACTACTACAACCCTAATGGAGAAGAGATACTGGACGAAAAGATCTTTGGTGGATCTCCTACCGGATTTGTAGACTTCAACCGCTCCAGATACCGTTGGGACAGCAATATATACGATCTGATGAATGCCAATACATGGTTCCCGAGCGAGGTAAATACCTCAACAGAAAAGAAAAACTTCGAAATGCTCACAGACAATGAACAGGCGATCTACAAAATGACCTTTGCACAACTAAGTTTTAATGACTCTGCACAGGAGGAGTACCTCAGTGATTTCAGACGCCTGGCGAACAACCGTCTTGTCAAATCCGTACTCTCTTTACAGATCATGCAGGAGGTCAACCACTCCAAAAGCTATGCCGTTCTGCTCGATGCCTGCGGGAACGCAGAAGAGGTCTTCAACCTCTATAAACATGATGCGGCCCTCAACCGTAAAAACCAGCAGGTGGCTGAACAGTTCGCCAGATATATCGATGGAGGTTCTGCCGACAAAATGCTGCTCAGTGCCATGGCAAGCGTAAATCTTGAAGGGATATACTTTCTGCTTGGGTTCTCTTACATCTATCTTCTCGGAGACAAGGTTCCGGGTGCGAGAGATATGATAAAATTCATCGCAAGGGATGAACTCAATACGCACTTGCCGCTCTTTGCCAACATTTTCAAGACCATACAGAAGGAGAACAAGATTCAGGCCTCTACCATTGATACGGCCTATACAATGATAGAAGATGCCGTTAAAATAGAACTGGAGTACGGGAAATACCTTCTTGATCGTTATCCGATCATGGGAACAACACCGGAACTGATGGAACAGACAGTCTACAATTATGCCAATGACCGTCTCAAAAAAATAGGTCTTAACCCCATCTTTGAAGAGAGTACGACAACTTACCTGCAGAAACTGGTCACAAAGCATCTGGAGATGAATGAGGTCAAGAGTAACTTCTTTGAGAGTAATGTCTCCAACTATGCCAAATCAAGTATTGATCTGGACGATTTTTAGTGATGACACCTGAAGCATTTCTCCCTTATCTAAAATGTGTCGGTACCGGTCCAAAACGTAACCGTGACCTGAGTAAAGAGGAGATGAAGGTCGTCATACGCGCCTTCTTGAAACAGGAAGTCGTACCTGAGCAGATGGCAGCCTTTATTCTTGGGTGGAGAGTCAAAGGAGAAAGTATCGATGAGTTCGCCGGTGCACTGGAGGTCTTTGATGAATTTATCAAACATGACCCTCTGCCCGGCTCCATCGAATTTGGATATCCTTATGACGGCAAAGTCAAAAACCCTTATATTTTTCCTCTTACCGCACAGTATCTACAAAAATTCGATATCCATTTTTCTTTACATGGTGGGCTTCTTCAACCTGCCAAAGGCGGTATCACCCTCAAAGAGATATGTGATACCATACCTCTGAGCAGCAATATCCATTTCTATGACAGACAAGAGTATTTTCCTGAACTCTATGAGCTCAGCAGTATCAGAGCCAAACTGGGGCTACGCTCCTCTTTTAATACAATCGAAAAACTACTGGGAATCACCAAAAGTGATACCGCCATAATCGGCGCCTTTCATAAGCCTTTCATCGAAAAATACATCGCACTCTATAAAGACCGTTACAAAAAACTGGTCATAATAAAAGGAAATGAAGGGACTCCGGAGATCTTCAGTAAATGTAGTATCACGATTGTAGAGAATGGGGAGACAGAAGAGATAAAAGTTGACCCAAAGATATATGGTATCGACTATGTAAAATCTGTACAGCCCATTACGCTGGAAACATCTTTGAAACAGATAAAAGAGCCAAGTGAATCTTTTTTGGAGTTGGCAAAACTCAATGCTGCTGTAATCCTCTTTGTAACAGGCAAAGCAGCAACTATAGAAGAGGGTCTTTTAAACCTAAAAGACGCCATAAGAGTCTGAGAATACGGTATCTCTCATAACCAACCTGCCTCATAAAACTTAAGCCAAAACCGGAAGAGACAATAACAGCCAAAACAACACAAGCTTTAATGGCTGCAGAGACATGATCTATTTGTTCGCTTCCAGGTCATATATAAAGATACCGGATGGTTTCTTTACCAGGAAGATCTCACGTGCCAGATACCATCGATCAGTATTAATGACACTCAGCTGATTTGTATCATTGACAGAGACATAAAGAAGCGGATCATACTTGGACCATCTGATATGAAGTACTTTACCGGGGAAATTAAATGTTTTAATGATCTTAAGTGACTTTGTATCGATAATTTGGATCGTAGGGAAATCCTTTCCCGAGAAGGTAACTGCCAGGTACTTCTTATCCGGACTGAGTGCTGTAAATACTGGAAGTCCCTGCGTCTTTATATTTGTAATGAACTTGAAGTCCTTGTCATAGACCATCACACTGTTATCGCCTACTGAGGGAATAAAGGTTTTGTCATCACTGAGGGACCAGAAGCCAAAATGCGGTACCTTAAGTACAGGCTTGTTGTCTTTAGCTGTTACTTTGATCTCCGAATATTGCATCCTGTCAAGGTCAACCACACCAAATGACTTGCTTAGGAAAAAACCAACAATATAGGTATTTCCCTTGATCATCGCATCAAAAGGCATCTTCCCTACCTTAAACTCTTTGTAGATCTTGAACTTTGGTATATCTTTTCCTGCATTTTCATCTTTCAGTACGGTCACTTTATCATTATCCATCTGTGCAAAAATGATCATATCTTTATAGATCTTGATCCCGACATTCTTGGATCCGGTTACGATCTTGTCGATTGGTTTGAGATCACGCGTCAGAATATCGACCGATTTGTCATCATAGTTGGCAACTGCCACATAGTTCTCGCCGATTACAAATCCGATGGCTGACTTGGAAGTTTTATACTCTGCTTCTACCTTTTCTGTCACCGGGTTAAACTTCACCACGAATCCGTCACGGCTGATAAGATAACCATCCTTACCCTCAAACTTAATGATCCCATGGTTCATATTGTGCATATTTTCCATATGCCGGCGGGTCAACCCTTCTTCGATGACTGCTACAGAATCACTTTCACGTTCTACCACAAAGATCTTCTCTTTGTCTGTCGGTTTTTCTATCTTTGGTTTTTGGGCAAAGACCAGAACACTTAAAAGCAGTAATGATAATAGTTTTTTCATTCAAATCCTTTGTGTATAAAAAGTTAAATCTATTGTACTTAAAACTCTATAATAGTTCAGTTGACCTATATCAACTACTTCATTCTTTTAAGAAATAGGTAATCTGGAACAACCTGCGACAATACAGAGTCATTAAAACTTTTTCCAAAATATTCTGCTGAAAAGAAGGAATACCGTATAAAATTCAAGCCTTCCCATGATCATTGCCATAGAGAGAATGATTTTGTCCATATCTGAAAAAAAAGCATAATTGCATGCCGGTCCGGTAAGCGCAAACCCGGGACCTATATTTCCCACTGTCGCCAAAGCAGTAGATACCGAGGTCATAGCATCAAACCCCCGTGCAAACAAATAGAGTGTTATCAGCATATTTGTAATGATAAAAAGAAAAATAAACCCGGTTGTAGAACTGATGATCTGTGACGATACTTTTTGCTTATCTATAAAAACATTTACTACTGCATTGGGCTGAAGTGTCCGTTTAAGCTGTAATGAAAGATTTTTAAACAGTACGATATAGCGGATCACCTTTACACCACCGGCAGTAGAACCTGCATTCCCGCCAATAAGCATGGCTACAAAAATAACACTAATGGCTATATGTCCCCATTGTGCATAATCCAGTGTTGCAAAGCCCGTTGTAGTGAGTATTGATGCAATGGTAAAAAATGAGTGTGTTAAAGCATGAAAAGTACTATCATAATCAATAAAAATATCTACACTGCCAAGTATCAGTGACAGTACTATAAAAATAGACACGTACCAAAGTACTTCCTCTCTTTTGTATCCATCAATCTTACCTGAAGAAAAAAGTTTTAAATGCACAAGAAAGTTAATTCCGGAAATAATCATAAAAAATGTTGTGATCCAAATGATTACGTTGGAATCATAGTACCCCAGTGAATCATTTTTAGTTGAAAAACCGCCTGTTGAAATGGTAGAGAATGCATGGTTGACAGCATCAAAAAAATTCATACCCGCCAATTTCAATGCGAATGCATCAATTAAAGTGAACAATATATAAATACCCCATAGTCTTATAGCAGTATCTTTTATTTTTGGAGTTACTTTTTCCATTTTGATTCCAGTTGATTCTGCTTTAAAAAGTGCCATGGAACCACTGGGGTTGATCAGCGAGAAAAGCCCCACTCCCAATACAATGATCCCCATACCACCCAGCCAATGCATCAGACTTCTTAAATAAAGTATCGATTTTGGAAGGGACTCTATGTCAGAAAAGATGGTGGCCCCAGTGGTAGTAAATCCGCTTATCGACTCAAAAAAAGCATCAGGGAAAGAGATATCCGTATACAACATTAAAGGAACAGCTCCTGCAACACCTAAAAGAATCCAGGTAAAATTGACAGAGAGTATACCTCCCTTGATACTTAGTTTCATTGTATGATTTTTAAGTAACATAAAAATGACTGTATTAACAGAGAACAGGAGAATATCAAAATAGATAAACGCTCTCATATTTTCCTGATAGTACCATCCTACGACAATGGCACTAATCAGAAAAAAAGAGAGTGTGATCCCGATAACAGAAACAAACTTAAAAATATTTTTTAAAGTGTGTAGATCCACTGTTCTATCTTTTCTTTGAATTCCAGTTCCCCGAATGCAACAATAATGTCATCTTTTAGTAACTGTTCTGTTGTGGAGAGATGATATATTTTCTCTTCTCTTAAAAGAAGTACGATTGCATTTCCCAGTTCAGCAACTTTAATAAGCTTCCCTATAAGTTCTGAGTCAGGATAGATTTTTCGCATAAAAAGCACTCCTCTTCCTCCACAAAAATGCCGTTGTGTCACGATATAGTTTGAAGATATCTTTTCCAAAATGGCATAATGTGCACCCGCCTTGCTGCCCCTGACAACAACAATCCCCATTTTATGCATTAGATGATAATAAGCTTTATCATTATTGACTGCTACAACTTTTTGAATCCCATACTCTTTTGCTTCCATACATTTGACAATATTTTTCTCATCATTATGCCCGGCAGCAATAATCATATCGGCATTTTTAAGCCCCTCCTCTTCAAACAAACGCTGCTCTTCATAGGCTGAATTGATAATGGTCACTTTACCATGTAAAACTTCCGAAGCTCTTTTGCAGCGATTGATATCTTTTTCGATCATTTTGATCTCCAGATTTTTATCTATTAATGCTTTTGCGATCTTCTGTGCCAAAGTATTGGCACCGAAGATCGCAATTTTTCGGATAGAAGACGGCATCTTGTCATCCAGTTTGTTTGAGATTGCTTTAATTGTTTCGATATCTCCAAAAAGATAGACAAGATCATCTTTGTATATAGGTTCTTCTGTCTCTGGTACAAAAAATGTTTTTCCCCTCTCAATACCCACTATAAATACATTTTCCTGATTAAAGTCACGTACGTTATAAAGCAGTTGCGCATCAAGCTGCACCCGAATAGATACAAGCTTGTGTTTTGTCTGATGAAACATTTTTACATTATTAGCCTTGGGAAAAGCAAAAAGAGCCTTCACTTTATTTGCTGTTGTTATATCCGGGAAAACAGCATAATCAATAGAGAGTTTTTCCAAGACATGACTCTTTAAAAAACCGTCATTTTTAAGCCGTATAATCTTCTTTTTTACTTCAACCACATCCTCTACGATCAACGTAGCCAATAAATTTGCCTCGTCTGAATTAGTCACAGCAATAAAAAGATCGACGCATTCAAGATTTAGATTCTGGTAGATTTGCGGATTTTCTATATCTCCCTGAAGTGTTAAAAGATCAATATGTTCTTCAAGTTTATCAAGTTTTTTGATATCTTTATCTATTACAATCACACTATGCTTGTAAGAGAGTGTTTGTGCCAGTGAATAACCAACGGTTCCGGCACCTGCAATCATAATATCCATCGTATCGTATCCTTTTCTGCAAAAGGCGTATTTTTACAGTTTTAATATAACTTCTTTTATGAGCAATGGCTCTATCAGGCTTTTATCTTCCAACTCTATTGCCTTTGCACACTCACTTTTTGCCAGTTGCACATAGAGGGATACAGTTATTATATCACCTTTTTCAAGAGGGGGAATAGTATAGTTAAGCACTTTGGTCTCTTTTGTATTTAAATTATATACACTTCCTTCTGTTGCTGTAGCCGGAATAATGATCCTCTTGCCACCTCTTTTAAAACTGTAGGCAAAATACCCCTGTCTGTCTTCACTTGGCTTTTTCATGTAATTTTGCCATATTACCTTACCACTACGTACTATCTCTATCTTTAAAAATTTTGCACGTGCCGGTTGGATAATAAGCGGATGTGCCATTTTATTGGTCAATGTTATGATCAGCTTGTTATTGTCTGTAGCAATTCCAATGTCTACACCTCTCTTTCTGAATGTAATATCACGAATGCCTAAAAACCGGTGACTTACATGCTCACCTCTGGCTCTTTTATCCATCTTCTCTGCACTACCGCTTACTTTAGGCATATGGCACTTGATACACTCTAAACTGTCCTGTTCTTCATTCATTGCTCTAAAAATAGTGACATTATTGTCATTTTGCTTATGTGAGTGGCATCCCATACAGACTTTTTTGGCATAGACAGGATTGGAAGAGGAGGAGTGTTTATCATTTTCATCAGGCTTCTCCAACCTTCCGTAAAGTGTCGGTTTGTAATTTTCTGCCTGTCTCGCTTTGATATTGATATTGAACTTATGTGCCCTCTTGACATAGGCGATTGTATGACAAAAGTAGCAGGAGACAGCATCGGTATGGGTCTTGTTGCTCTTATCGGGTCTGGCTTTGCCCACGATCAACTCGTTCATATTATCTGCCATAGGCATATGACATGTAGCACAACTATACTTTTTTGTACTTACTGCATCTGCGATCTTACGATGCAGAGTATCATTAAAGTACCCCATAGAGTGTGCAGAGGTTTGATACTCATCATAAATGTTCTCATGGCACTCTTTACACGAATGGTTATCCGGGTAATCCCCTTTGGGAAATAACTGGCTGTGAAACAAAAGAAAGAAAAAAAAGAGATATTTCATGATTTAGCTTTTCATGGGTACGTAGACTGTAATTGGGTGGGAAATCTATCAAGTTTAAAAGGAGACTAATCTTTAAAAAGAGAGATTTCCCACCTAATGACAGAGCAACGGGGAAGAGATCCCCGTCGTACCTTAAACAAGTGTTATGCTCCAGGTATATGTTGTCTGTGTTCTACAGAGTATGTGAATGTCGGTGTAGTCAAGTTATGAATATACTTGATGAACTCACCTGTCTTCGCATTGTAGACACCGATACGTCCTGTTGTCCACTCGGAGATGAATGTCCACTTACCGCCATTAGCCGGCTCAGCATGAAGTAGTCTTGGCTGTACAGGTTTTTTGACCTTTGCACCTTTCTTATCAGAGTATGTCAACAGTTTCTCTTTGGAGAGTTTGGAGTCAACTTCCTTACCTGCTACTTTTTTATACTGTGTAGCATCCCAAGTCTGAAGTACTTTTCCGCTATGTGCGTCAATCAGCTTACCTTCTTTCTTACCAACCTCAATAATACGGTCAGTTTCAAGCGTATCTTTGTTGATCAGGTACACTTTATTGTAATTATCAGGTGTTCCAAGTACACAGTCTGCCCAGAGGTACGGTGTATCTTTACTTGTTCCGATGAAGAGACCACCGCCTGCTGTCGGTACGTTTGCTACTACATCCCAGTTGTTATCCCAGATAACTGCATTACCAACGTTCATACTCACTGTTGCATGAAGCTGACCATACTTATCGTTATACCATGAAGACCCTTGTCCCGGGTGTGGCTTACTGCCTGGTCCAGTATAGACTTTCGCTGCCAATGACTTGGTTTTAAAATCAACGATACCCATTACATCAGACCCTTGGGAAGCGATCATATAATAACGTCCGATCTCTTTTCCTTCATTCAGGAACGCATCATGAAGTATTTTACCGATATTTGGGATATCTCCTACGATCGGGAAGTCAGGTTTGCTGTAATCTACAATATAAACGTGTCCACCGTCTTTGAGTGCGAATGCGAAGTATGGCCCATAAGGTGTATCTGCGATTGAAGCAACACGACTTGGTCCGATATTTCCATCAGGGTCAATAACTGCAGCTGTCTGATACACTTTCAGCGGTTCTAACGTCAATGCATCACAAAGTACTGCACCACCCGGGTTGTAGTTACCAGCCATTACATATTTACCGTCTGGAGAGACCGCAAGTCCTCTTGACTCCTGTCCTACCTGAACACTGGCAATCGCTGGCTGTCCCGGTGCTGCAAGATCAAACATAGTCAATCTTCCGGAACGGGAGATAGAGTATGCATAGCGAGGCATACGCTTATTGGTTACTGTTACGTGTACCGCGAATCCTGCTTTGTGACGTGAAAGTACTTTACCTGTTGTTCCATCGATGAAGTCAACCAGTGATGCGTCACGCTCTGTTGCAAAGACAATATCCATTACACTCTCAACATCTGTAGGATGAGGGTACTTCTTAAGAAGTGCTTTACGGTCGGCAAGCTGTTTCCAAGTCTGCTTCACCTCATCAAGATCAAGACGAAGCTCTACAGTGTTCTTCCAGTTCATCAACCAGTCGACCATACCTGTTGCGTCATCTTTGGAGAACATATGTTTCCAACCCGGCATAGCCGTACCTGGCTTACCGTTCATAATGGTTTCAGCAAGTGAATATGCCTCTTTTTTCTTCAATGCTTTAGGACGCAAGTCAGATCCGACCCCACCCTGGTGGATAGGTCCGTGACATCCTTGACACTCTTTTTCATACACTTTTGCAAAGTCCATCTTGGATGAACCCGCCATAGCCATTGTTGCTACCAAACTCGTTGCTGCCGCCAATCCTAAAAGTTTGTTTAGTTTCATTCTTCACTCCTTTGTACTAATTCACAACATTTAGCTCTTTTTAAAGCAATTGTGAATAAAATCGCGAGTCTATTATTTTGACAATAACAGACACCTTTGTGAGGGCTCTACCCAGCCCTCCTACTACCCTCTTTCCAATTTATACAAATTGTCTTAAAGTGTAGCATCTCTTTCCTTAACAAATTTATATCAATATCATCACTTAAAGTAATGATACTATTTGTTAAGCTTTTTCTTTTCCTGGAAATAGATCCAGAACATCGGCAATACAATCACAGTATGTAAAAATATTGTCAATGTCAATGGACCTTGGTTGAGCCAAGCAAAAAAACTTGGTACGACATCAGTCATTGGTTCAAATAACATTTTATCTCCTTTTTAATGTTTGATACGGGTAAAAAGCCCGTATCTTTTGACCTTAGGCAGCTTGTGCTGCTTTTGCTGTTTTACCGATAGTAAGCAGATCCAATACAAGGTAGACAAATCCAACGAATGTTGTTACACCCATAATGGCTCTCCATGTTTGTGCCTGTACATACCAAGGGAGTTCCTGTGCAGTAAAGAACGCATTCCATCCTCCACCAAGTTCGGCTCTCTCTACCAGTACTTGCTCATATCCGGCGATAGTCAGAGCAACTGTCATTCCTACAACACCGAAAGTAATGAGGAAAATTCCCATTTTGGACTTGAATGTCGCTTTCAGTCTTTCAACACCATACGCTCCCTGAATCCCCATATACATCATCCCGATAAGGATCGTTGCATAGGCACCGAAGAATGCCAGGTGACCGTGCGCTGCAGTAAACTGTGTACCGTGTGTATAGATATTTACCTGTGGCAATGTGTGGAAGAATCCCCAGATCCCAGCCCCGAGGAAGTTTCCGAATGCATTTGTAACGATCCATGCCATTGCCGGTCCATTATTCATAACGGCACCCTGTTTGCCTTCTGCTTTTGCAATACCTTGTTCTTTACCCCAGTCGTAGAGTACGTGAACGAACATCGCTACCAACGGAACAGGCTCAAGTGCCGAGAAGAGTGCACCGATCTCCCACCAGTATTCCGGTGTACCGATCCAGAAGTAATGGTGACCCAAACCAAGGATACCTGAACCAAAAAGCATCAGGACTTCGATCCATAACCACATCTCGACTATCTCTCTTTTAGCACCAATAATTTTGATAAGTGCATACGCTGCAAGTGTACCTACAAATACTTCCCAGGTTGCTTCAACCCAAAGGTGAATAACCCACCACCACCAGAATTGATCCATAGAGATGTTATCTGTAAAGAACATACCTGTAAGATATAGACCGGCAAGCGCAAGCAAGTCAGCAACCATTACCGTCATAATACCGGTTTGTCTTCCTTTCATATAAGAAGCAAAAACGTTCCAATAGAAGATCAATACGACTACAACGATACCGATATCTGCCCATCTTGGCGCTTCAATATACTCTCTACCCTCATTAATAAACCAGATAGATGCTTCTGTACCAGCACCTACCTGAATAAAGATATAAACAAGTACTACAACTGTGACTGCTGCTGTCAATACCCAGAATGCTAATTTTCCAAGCCCTACACCGACCGTTTCAACACCTGTCTCGTCCGGTAACATAAAATAAACTGAACCTATCATTGCATACAGCATCCATACAACAAGTGCGTTGATGTGTACCATTCTCGCTACAGAAAAATCGAATAACTCAAATAAGAAACCGGGAACCAAGAATTGGATTGCAGCAATAAGCCCCATAAGCAACTGTGCACCAAAGAGTATAATAGCAACTCTAAAATACATCATTGCCAGTTCTTTGGATTTACTGCCGGCAAATTCATTTGTTTTAATACTACTGAGCATGAGTGCCTCCTGCTTTGAATGTTTCAACAGATTTTGAGAAGTTTCTCGGGAAACCATTGGTATCAATACTACTCATGTGTTTGAGGAATGCTACCAGGCCCTTTGCCTCTTCCGCTGTGATTCCGAGATTGGGCATCATACGGGCATGTGTAGGATACTGTGAAGGATGCTGCAAAAACTCTGCCATTGCTTCCTCTACTGTATTCTTCCCTGTCATACCCTGTAGTGGACCGCCTGCCTGCCATGCCGGGTCAAGCCATGCTTTGGTAAGATCAGGTGCGAAGTATGCCCCATTTCCCAAAAGTGTATGACAGTTCATACAGTTCTTCGCCTGAGAAGTCAGTTTCCCAAGATGTAGAAGCTGTGCTGCCTCCTCTTCACTCCACTCTTTTCCAAAGAATGGTTGTTTCTCACCGATCACCGGTATCTCATGCCCTCTTTTTGCATCCATCTTGTAATCAATATGATAATTGATCACTGTTGGTGCGGGTACCCTTTTGGTTACATTATTCTTTAGGTCTGCATCCGTACCCATTGTAATTTGTCCAAGCGTATCAAATGAAAGCCAGATAAGCAACATTGTTGCAAACCCTGTTACCCATGCCGCTGAACGACGCCAAAATGGTATACTGGTCCAAACCGAAACATTTTCGTTAGCCATGTCTCCTCCTTTTTTCTGATTGAGAGCGCTTCTTCAGCGCACCTATTGGTTTTTTCCCTGTAAGCCTTCACTTTGCCCCTCATATCTTTTATCTGCTGATGTGATCAGATAGAAATAGAGGTGAGGAACAAACAGATATGCCACCATCGTAACCATTAGGACCTTCATCGTAAAATGGTTACTTTGGATAAGCACTGCAAAGTCATACAGGAAATATGTCTGTAATGCCCAAAACAGATACCCAACAGGCATCCACACCTTAGAAAAGTATCCCATTTTTGAAAGGGTGATGATAGCTGCATACCCTACACCAAAAACAAGTACCAATGTTGACTCTATAAAGATAGGAAGGAATTGATCCAGTGCTATCTCCGGTCTTATAATCAACGTTTCCATTACTGTGTCTCCTTTTGGTTATCTATTTATTGCAAGGGATGAAAATCCTTCGAGCATGGTGTATTATGACAGTTTCAAAAAATAATGGGATTGACTTATGTCAAGAAAAGAAAGAAAATATAGAGAAGTTGATATTTAAAATAAGAAAAAATAATAAAAAAATTATAGAATTTTTTCTTATGGTTTTGTATAATAGTTTCCTTCTATTCTACAATACATCGGGCACTGAAGAACGGGCGTTCATAGTGTGGAGAGACAAAGTTGTTCCCCTGAAGCTCCCAGTCATTTGACTTTTTGATACGTACATCCTGTGCTACTTTTCGCTGCATACGGCTTTCACATATAATTGTTTTACCTTGTTCAAATGCTGCTCTTACCTCAGCCATACGACTGGTAGTGATATAGTAGTGTGCACCTATCATAACAGCAAGGAAGATCGCTACACTGCTCAACCCTTTTTTGACAGCACCTTTTGTCATAAAAGGCCGTGTGGTTACAAAAAGGGTTATAAGCAGGATAATCCCCGCCAAGATAAGATAGGCACCCTCCAGGAAAAAGAACTCTTGCATCATAAAACTACCCCCCTGATCTATAATATCTGTATGAAGTGTACCATAGTTTATATCTGGACCTATTGATATTTATCAAGTAAAACTGAGCAAAAACGTTCTATACTTTCGTTGTTAACAAAAACAGAAAGTGATACACTATGCAAAAACTCTCAAAACTTCTTCCTGTTGCCCTGCTGCTTGGTTTTTTCTTCTTTGGTCTGGATGCTTTGATCCAGAGTAAACCAAGCAGTAAAAACGAACGAGTCTATAAAGTAGTACAACAGTACAGTCCTTATTATCTGGACAAACGTTTTGGCGGTCTTCAGATATTAAGCAGGAACGACCCTGACTTTAAAGAAAAACCAACCAATACGACCATCTTTAAAGAGTTTGAGCGCTTGGAAAAAGAGTGGGGCAAGAAACATTTGAAAGTACAGAACAATACCCTGCTGATCCTCGATAACAATGGTAGCAGGCTGGCTGAGCTGCCACTGCAAAGCAAAGAGGAACTTCTCTTTATTAAAAACTATTACGGAGTACAGCCATGATGGATGTTGTCATCACCCTGGTTTTCAGTATCGTTATGCTTGTTTTCATGGCATTCCCGGCCATGAAGATTGTAGAGTGGATAGAAACCAAAGTTGATATCCCCGAAAAGTGGCACAATCCGCTGCTTCTCTCCATGATTGTCTTTCTCTCCTTACTCATAGGACTATTCCTTAAATTCGCATAACCGCCCATTAACCACATTTTCGCTAAAATATTTCATTAATTTTTACATGCATATGGCGCATGTGTTGGAGTAGCAGACAATGAACAAAGCAAAATATATCTGGATGGATGGCGAACTCACCCCCTGGGATAATGCCAAGGTCCATGTCCTTACACATACCCTGCACTACGGAAATGGTGCGATCGAGGGAACAAAGGCTTATAAGACCGTAGATGGAAGATGTGCAATCTTCAAGCTTAACGAGCATACCAAAAGACTGCTCAACTCGGCGAAGATGACACTGATGGATGTTCCTTTCAGTCTGGAAGAGCTCAATAATGCACAGGTGAAACTCCTACAGGAGAATGAACTTTTTGATGGCGCCTATATCAGACCACTTGTCTATCTTGGTTACGGAGTCATGGGGCTCTACCATAAAGATGCACCGGTAAATGTCTCCATCTCTGCATGGGAATGGGGTGCATATCTCGGAGAAGAGGGGCTCAAGAAAGGGATAAGACTCAAAATATCATCTATGACCAGAACACCTAATACTTCCGGAATGGGTAAAGCCAAAGCCGTTGCTAACTACCTCAACTCGCAAATGGCAAAGTTCGAAGCGGTAGAAGCAGGCTATGATGAAGCTCTTCTCCGTGATGACCAGGGATACATCGCAGAAGCTTCAGGCGCCTGCTTCTTTATGGTCAGAGATGGTAAACTCATCTCTCCGCCAAGCGATAATACACTCGAATCCATTACGCAGGCAACGATTATCGACCTGGCACAGGATATGGGGCTCGAGGTAGTTAGACGACGTATCACCCGTGAAGAGATCTACATTGCCGATGAAGCGTTCCTTACAGGAACCGCTGCAGAAGTCACCCCTATCCGTGAAGTCGATGCACGCGTGATCGGATGCGGGTCTCGAGGACCGATCACAGAAAAATTACAGACAGCCTATTTTGATGCGGTAGCAGGAAAGAATCCAGACTATATCAAGCATTTAACATACATCAACTAGCTTCAGCAGCTTCAGCAGACGTTACAATAGGCTGAAACTGCCCATACATTAATCAAACGACCATACAGCAATGTTAATGGCTCAACCTCACGGTTTCTGAGCCTGTCGAAGGAAAGGAAAAATAACATGCCAGCAGACATGAACGACTATTTTAAAAAGAAAAAACCCAGCAACAGTGACAAACAATCCGGCAACAGCGGTGGCGGTAGCAGCAATCAAAGCTTTAACAACCCGTTCAATAATATGGGAGGCAAGGGTGCATCATGGATACTCATCATCATAGCTATTATCTTTGCACTCTTCGTACTTAAACCCTTCGCCATTATCAACTCAGGTGAAGTCGGTATCAAAGTAACCACCGGTAAATTCCAGGAGAAGCCTCTTCATCCTGGATTACATTTTTATATACCTGTTTTTGAAAAGATCATTCCTGTCAACACACGAGTACGTATGATCACCTACTCCAATGAGAATAAACAGGTACTTAGTGACGGCTATTCACGATATGAGGGAGGACTGCGTAGAAACCCTGCTATCAGGGTAATGGACAGCAGAGGCTTGGATGTCGATATCGATCTTGCCGTCCAGTACCACTTAAGACCGGAAAGTGCACCAGCAACCATTGCCAACTGGGGTACTGCATGGGAAGACAAGATCATCAATACGAAAGTACGTGAGATCGTACGTGATGTTATTGGTAAATATGCAGCAGAGAACCTTCCTCAAAAACGTCCGGAGATCGCAAAAGAGATCCATGATAAAGTACGTATCAAAGTTGAGGCCATCGCTGGCAAACCGGTAGTCCTTGACTCCGTAGAACTGAGGAATATCGTACTTCCTACCAAAATCAAAGCAAAAATCGAAGAACTTCAGGCAGAAAAACAGAATGTCATGATCGCAGAGCAGCAAAAAGACAGAGCAAAGCGTGAAGCAGAGCGTAAAGCAGAGATCGCAAGAGGAGAAGCAGAAAAACGACGTATCGAAGCACAGGGACAGGCAGACCAGATCCGCATTGAAGCGAATGCACAGGCAAAAGCCAATAAGATCATTGCCGAATCTCTGACAGAAAAGCTTTTACAAATGCAGCAGATCCAAACACAGAACAACTTCAACGAAGCCCTTAAAGTCAATAAAGATGCACAGATATTCCTTACTCCCGGCGGTGCAGTACCAAATATCTGGGTAGATGCCAAAGGCAAAGAACAAAAAGCCATTTCGGCACAACAATAATTCAGTGGCTAGTGATAGTAATAGTGATAGCAGAGGGAAGATACTTGCTGTCTCCCCTTCTGTCCACTATTACGCTCCACTATCACTGGTAATTTCGGAGAAATTATCATGAACATCGACTGGAAAAAAAATCCCCTTATCCCTGCTATTGCACAAGATGCCCAGACAAACGAAGTACTCATGCTTGCCTACATGAATGAAGAAGCATATAATCTGACCCTCTCTACCGGCTATGCCCACTACTTCAGCCGTTCAAAACAGCGTATTTGGAAAAAAGGAGAGAGCTCCGGGCATACACAGGAAATCAAAGATATACTGCTTGATTGTGATGCCGATACAATTGTCCTTAAGATCAAACAAAATGGTGTTGCCTGTCATACCGGACGCAGAAGCTGTTTTTTTACCTCTGTATTACAAGAGAAGATCATCTTGGATAAAGAGGTAGATACAGACGCTATCTATGGTGTAGTGGACACACTCTACCATACCATTTTAGAGCGTAAAAATGCTCCAGCAGAAGCTAAATCATGGACAAAAAAGTTACTTGATGATAAAGAGCTCATGCTGAGCAAGATCACAGAAGAGGCTCAGGAGGTAGTAGATGCAATTGATCATGAAAGTGACGAACAGGTTATCTACGAAAGTGCCGACCTGCTCTACCACACCCTCGTAGGACTTGGGTATCGAAACATCTCTCCCGACAGAGTAAAACAGGAACTTGCCAGAAGATTTGGAATAAGCGGGATCGAAGAGAAAGAGAACAGACAAAAATGAATGCTTGGGTTTGCGGAGTAAAAAACGCAGACTCTTTTTCCACTGCTATTACACTGCTGCTTATTATACCCCTCTCTTTTACGATGCCAATGTGTGCTGCCGGACTTGTCAATATCATTCCAAAACCACAAAAGATCATTACTAAAAAAGGTACCTTTCAGCTCACTCAACACACCCGTTACTACAGCGATACACCTCTTGCTGACAATGCTCTTGACTACCTGAAGTTACATTTACAGGCAAGCAGCGGCTACAGACTGCTCTCTTCCAAAAGATCAGCACAAATCACATTTCACTATAATCCAAAGCAAAACAAAAAAAAGGAAGGCTATCAACTCTCCATTACAAAAGAGAAGATCACTGTTGAAGCACGGGACAGTGCGGGATTCTTCTATGCCACCATTACACTGATGCAACTAATGGCCCCTGAGATCTGGAGCAACCAACAAAAACGTAAACAGTGGAAGATCCCTGCCTGTATCATTGAGGATGCTCCACATTTCCGCTGGCGGGGTATAATGCTGGATACTTCAAGAAACTTTTTCTCCACAACTTATATCAAAAAGTTTATCGACCGTATGGCACAGTACAAACTCAACCGCTTTCACTGGCATCTTACCGATGATGAAGGATGGCGTATAGAGATAAAACACTATCCACTCCTTACCGGGATCGGAGCAACACGGGGACCGGGTACAAAACTCCCTTTCTCCACCTACCCTGCCATGAGGGGGCCCAAAAACCATGTACAGTCCGGATACTACACCCAACAGGAGATACGGGAGATCGTTGCCTATGCAAAAGCAAGAGCTATCGAGATCCTCCCTGAGATTGATCTCCCTTCCCATGCAAAAGCAGCTGTCACCGCCTACCCAAAACTACTTCTCGATCCACAAGACAAGAGCCAATACCACTCCGTACAGAAGATCAGCAACAATACGATCAATCCTGCCATAGAGACTACCTACCGCCTTCTTGAGACTGTCTTAAAAGAAGTAGCAACCCTCTTTCCTTTCAGTTACATTCACTTAGGTGGTGATGAAGTACCTAAAGGAGCATGGGCCCGTTCACCTGCTGTCAATAAACTTATGAACGAAAAAGGAATGCAGTCACGAAAAGAAGTAACGAACTACTTTTTTGTACGTATGGACAGTATCCTTGCCATGTGTGGTAAAAAAATGGCAATCTGGCAGGAGGCTATAGAGGGAAAACCAATGGTGAGAAAGAGTACATTGGTAATGGCATGGAAAAACACAGAAGCAGGTATTGTATCGGCGAAAAAAGGTTATGCCACAGTCATGGCACCGGTACAGTTTCTCTACTTTGACCAGCAATATATCCGAAGCAAGCAAGAACCGGGACATTCCTGGTCCTCTCCCGTATCACTCAAGAAAGTTTACAGTTTTTCTCCGCTTTCCAATACAGGAAAAGCGACTTCGTATATTCAAGGGATCAATGCCTGCCTCTGGTCCGAGACACTGCTAAATGAAGATATTGCCGACTACCTGGCCTGGCCAAGAATACTTGCCCTTTCAGAGGTAGCATGGAGTAGCAATAGAAACTGGAATGACTTTAAACATCGTGTACAAAAAGGGGCATTGCCACGCCTCAAAGCGCAGCATATCAACTATCGAAAATGTTTTAGACTGTAGTACAACCGGGGCTCTGGGCATTTCCGCCGGCAAAATAGTTCCCGTCAAAACTTACAAGTGAATAGGTACGTTCAGATCCAAGCGCATCTATCAATCCTTCAATAGAAAGAAACCCAAGCGAATCGGCACCGATCTTTTGGGCGATCTGCTCAACAGTAAAGTTCGCAGAGATCAGCTCCGATTTTGTTGGTGTATCAATCCCGTAACGGCATGGGTATTTGATCTCAGGTGCAGCGATACGCATGTGCACCTCTTTCGCACCTGCTTCTTTGAGCATACGTACGATCTGTTTGGATGTCGTACCTCTTACAAGCGAATCATCGATGATAGCCACACGCTTGCCTTTAATGAGATGTTTGATCGGAGAGAGTTTCAACTTGACCTTCAGATCACGGATCTCCTGTGTCGGTTCAATGAAGGTGCGGCCCACATAGTGGTTACGCACAATCCCCATCTCGAACGGCACACCAAGCCCTTCGGCATAGCCTCTTGCTGCTGCCACACCGCTGTCGGGTACCGGCAGGACCAGATCTACCTCCGCAGGTGTCTCCTCTGCAAGCTTGCGCCCCATCTGCAGACGGGTCTGGTAGACGTTCTTTCCATCAATGATACTGTCAGGTCTGGCAAAATAGATGTACTCGAAGGCACACGGATGGTAATCCGGCTCGAAGACCTGCTCTGAAACAGGCTCTTTACCTTCTTCAAAAGTCAGCATTTCACCCGGATTCACATCACGTACGAACTCCGCACCGACAAGATCGAACGCACAGGTCTCGCTTGCTACGATCCAGCCGCCATCAGACAGTTTACCAAGGCTTAATGGTCTAATGCCGTAACGGTCACGGATCACAAACATTTTTGAACGGCTCTGAATTGCCAGACAGTAGGCACCCTCTATCTTAGTCAGCATATCCTTGATACGGTCGACCAGCGCATCTTTCTGCGACTTCGCGATAAGATGAATAATATTTTCCGTATCCATATCGGTCTGGAAGATCGCCCCTTTGGCGATCAGTTCCTCTCTAACCTCATTCTTATTCACAAGATTCCCGTTATGCACAACCGAGATCTCCCCTAGTTTGTACTTGGCAAACACAGGCTGAGCATCCCCCTGCGACTCACTTCCGGCAGTAGAATAGCGGTTATGCCCTACGGCACATGTTCCTTCCATGCTGTCAAGTGTTGTCTGAGAGAAAACATCGGCAACCATTCCTCTTTTTTTATAGAGCCTGATCTTCTCTCCGTTCGCTACAGAGATTCCCGTCGCCTCCTGTCCGCGATGCTGCATGGAAAAGAGAGAATAGTACGCGACTGTTGAAGCTTTTTTTGCACCAAATACACCGACAATAGCACACATCAGATGCCTCCTTTGAAGGTGAGTGAGGAGAGAGAGGTAAGGAGCGAGGAACTTTGGCAGGCATCACTTTGCGATACCTCCATCCTAGTCAAAGCAATACAGTGGCCTTGCTTGCCGACATTCTTAATTCTTAATGCTTCATTCTTCATTCTCATATCCCCAGGCAGTCATTGATAGTGTAGAAACCTGCCGGCTGCTCTACCAGCCACTTTGCTGCTCTGATAGCACCTTTAGAGAAGGTTTCACGGCTGGTTGCCGTATGATTAAGCTCAAGAAATTCTCCGTCATTATAGAAACCTACTGTATGACGACCGACAATGTCTCCGCCACGCAGTGCCAGCACAGCGATCTCATCTTTGCTTCTTGCTCCAATCTGTCCGTCGCGTCCTGAAACACGCACTTTGTCCAGATCAAGTCCACGCCCTTTTGCAGCAAATTCACCTAATGTCAATGCTGTCCCGCTCGGCGCATCAACCTTGAATCGGTGATGCTGTTCAACGATCTCTATATCAAAATCTTTCAGTGTTGCTGAAACCTGTTCAACCAACTGCTTAAGCAGAGCGATCCCCGCTGACATATTTGAAGAATAAAGCAGAGGCATCTCTTTAGCCGCTTCAGTTAAAAGATTTTGCTGATGCTCGGTAAATCCTGTCGTTGCAATCACCAATGGGGTTGGATTCTTAAATGCTGCTTCACACAGCTCTTGTGTTGCAACAGGTGCAGAGAAGTCTATCACTACTTCACACGCTTCAAGCAACGCATCCATACTATTGGTGATAAGCACATCGTTAGGCACATCCGTCTTCAGCTCATCAAACACATGCAAGCCTGCCAAACTTAGAGCCTCGTCTTCCAAAATATTTTTAATGAGGTGTTCCCCCATTCTTCCTGTACTTCCTACAATACCGATCTTTACCATTTTACGCTTGCTCCTGAATATATGAAATTACCTGTAGTGCTGCTGTTGCACCATCACCTGCTGCACATACGACCTGTTTTGGTGCCTCAATACGCATATCACCTGCTGCATAGAGTCCTTCAACGGAAGTTCTCATGCTCAAGTCTACGATCACCTGTCCCCATTCATTCATCTTACAAATGAATTCACCATTCTCGTCTTTCAATACACTGTTGTTCACATTGTGTCCAACAAACACAAAGAGTCCCGGTGTTTCCAATATTTGCATCTCACCACTCTTCACATTCTTCACCCTGACCGATGTAACACCCATTGCATCTCCAAGTACTTCATCAACCACCGAATCAAGCACGAGATGAATATTCTCTTTACGCATTACTCTGTCAACAGTAGAAGGCGCTGCCCTGAAAGTGTCACGTCTATGTACAATATAGACATCTGAAGCAATATTGGAGAGGTAATACGCCTCTTCAAGTGCGGTATCTCCTCCTCCAAGCACAGTGACCGGTTTATTCTTGTAGAAAAAACCGTCACAGGTAGCACAGGTACTGACCCCTCGACCGAAGAACTCATCTTCACCTTTGAACCCGGCACGCTTTGGCGTACTCCCTGTACATACAATGGCTGTCTTGGCCTCGACAGTTTCACCGCTTTCAAGTGTAATAGTAAAATGCTCCCCGGTTTTAGCAACACGCTCAACCTTTTTCATCTCATGTTTCAGACCAAAATGAAAACACTGCTCCTGCCAGGTATTCATGAAATCCATACCTGTTTTATCATGTTCAAAAAAACCTGGATAGTTCTCTATCTCCGAACTCTGGGTAATCTGACCACCGGGCATCCCCATCTCAAAGAGGGTAACACTCTTCAATCCGCCGCGCGTCGCATAGAGTCCTGCGGTAAGCCCTGCAGGTCCGCCACCAATAATTGCACAATCCAACATCTTGTTCCTTCATTAAAGATTTAAACAAATACATATCATTATACTATGAAAATACTTGGTTAAAATTTTACGGGATTATATCTAATTGTAGGTGTAAAAGTGGTGTAGTAAAGGGGTAGAGTTCCCCTTTAAACGCATAAAATTATACGAGTGCGTTAAGTTTTTCTGCAAATGCATCTTTAGAAGCTGCACCTACCATTTGGTCGACCACTTCACCGTTCTTGAAGAAAAGGATTGCCGGGATAGATCTGATTCCGTATTTTACAGCAAGTTCCTGCTGTTCATCAGTATTCACTTTAGCAATTGTTGCTTTTCCGTCAAAATCTTCAGCCAACTCCTCAACTACAGGAGCGATCATTCTACAAGGTCCGCACCATGGAGCCCAGAAATCTACCATTGTAACACCTTCAGCCACAGTTGCATCAAAGTTTTCTGATGTCAATTCTACATATTTTGCCATATTTAATCCTTTTTTGTTTGTAAGTTTGAAAATTATATCCAAATTTCATTAATGGGTTATAGCTTATATTTATTATTTTGTCAACTATTTTTAAAAATATACTGAAAGATACACTTTTGGGCACCTCTAATAACCCCATACGCCCATAATGGGTTTTGCAGGTGTGAGATTTTGCAAGAGGCTTTCAAGTCCTAGCCAAAGCTAAGACGATGGAAGCCTCTTGTGAAAGATCGCGTCTGCAAAGCCCACCCTTTGGGCAATGCCGGCTTTGCCCTATGCGGCGTTACACTTTTTCGACTTAGCTACGGCTAGGTCTGTAAAGTGTGCCTTGCCTAGAACAAAGCCGGCAATGTTATGAGCATATGGGGTTATTAGAGGTGCCCTTTTATTACAGAGAGTTGATGTAAAGCGGTACTTCTTCATATGCTGTAGAGCGTGTACCCTCTATGGCTTTATTGCTACACCCCTTCACAGTATAGACAAAGGAGATTTTAGGCTTGTCAGTTGAGTTCTTATTGGCCCTGTGAAGCAGTTTACAGTGGAACAGTACAACATCCCCTTTTTGTAGCGGATGGCTTACCTTTTTGGCAAGAATCTCCTGGTTTTCCGGCAATGTATCGGAGAAGTATTCCTTCTCATCAAACTGAGAAGGCTCCAGTCGCATCCTGTGACTACCCGGAATGAACTCCAGCACCCCATTTGCATCATGCTCTTCATCCAATGCAAGCCAAATACTGACAAGATTATCATTTTCAAAGTTCCAGTAACGAAAGTCCTGATGCCATCTGGTCTCAGTAGAAGTGTGCGGCATCTTGGTCATAATGGAGTTGTGATGTGCAATGGTAATTGTAGGATATTCTCCCAATACCTGAGTCAGAATCGGACGTATCTTCTTATTCTCCATCCATTGCTTAAAAACAATGTCACGGTGATAGACTTGCCTAAGCCGGCGTATAGTCACCTGCCCTTCAAACAGATGTCCTTTCCCGTCAGAGATCAGCTTACGCTCCTCTTTTGTCTTACCGACATACTCCATTTCTGTCTCAATAGGTGGTACTTTATGCTTAAGATGTGCCTTAGCAATATCTTTAATGGTATCGCACAATGCGATATCTGCAAATTTCGGCAGAAGCAAAAAACCATCTTCTTTAAATCGGGTCAACTGTTCTTCAGTGAGTATCATAAAGCTGTCTTTATTCATGGATTAGAAGGGATTATAGCGTAACATTCTCAATAAATTCAACTTCATCTCCGCGAATAATAAGCGCATCGATAGAAAAAGGGAGATCAATATGTTTGCTTTTCATATAGTAGTGTGCAGAGTTTATCACTTTTCGAAGTTTTGCCGGAGTGACATTATAGACCGGATCAAAATCGGCTTTTCCCGACTTTACTTCTATGAAATGGAGGGTATCTTTTTTCTGCGCAATAATATCGATCTCTCCAAGCTTTCTGGCAAAGTAATTACGCTCGATAATGATATAGCCTTCCTGCTCCAGAAACAGCGTAGCAAGAGCTTCACCTTCATCACCAAAAAGCCTGGGGAGTTCTCTCATTAGCTGCACGCCACCTCATCCCCTACAGGGATCACATCTACCTTGACTGATTTGAATCTTGCTGTCATGATCAGCTCGTCACACTCATCACCAAAAAGGGCATTGATACGGCTCTTGGCATGATGGAAAGTACAGAAGAGCGTACGAGGTTTCACTCTATCAGTATAACGGACAGTCAATGCTTCACTTTCTCCGTACTGACTTTTGAGAATCACACGGTCTCCCAGTTTACCTTCATCCTCGATAGGTGCGAGGAGTATATCTTCGTCATATTTAGTATCAAGCTTACTGCTTCGTTTGGTCTGTGCAGCATTGTTGTAGTGTGCCAAAGTACGTCCTGTAGTGAGATAATATCCCTCTAACGAGTTTTCATAAAACTTCTTCTCAATGATCTCTTTTATCATTCCCCTTAAATCATACTGCTTGTAGACATATTTTCCAAGTCCGTCATCCGTACGGAAATCAAGCAGATGCAATACCGGAGTATCATCATCATGGATAGGCCACTGCATCCCGCGCTTTCTATGGCGCGCCAAACGGTAGTACTCTGCTCCACTGAAACGCTTCGGTGCTTTTTGGCGCACCTCATTCCAGACATCCTCACTACTTTCAAAACAGAAATTCTCTCCGTCTCCCATCTCTTTGGCAATCATCGTCAGCACTTCCCAGTCATCAGGAAGGTCTGACTTTACCAGCGGCTGAGAGAGATGCAGACGCCGCATCGCGTTGACATAGACACCCGTCTTCTCATAGGCGGAACGCACGCCTATGACCATATCAGCTTTCTTCGCCGTTTCTACCATAAAGAGATCCTGTACCATTAGAAATTCCAGTTTCTCGAGTGCCTTGTCGCTCTTATTAATATTGGGGTGAATATGGCTGATATCCTCTCCCATATTGAGCAGTGCCTTAATCTTGCCTTCAAGCATCGCATCAATCAGCTGCGGAGTCATCAACCCCACCTCTTTTGGCTCAGCATAATCAGGATCATAATATGGCAGACACCCCATATCACAAGCACCCTGTACATTATTCTGTCCACGCAGCGGCATCAGTCCCGCACCAGTCTTTCCAATGTTTCCTGTCAGCAGTGCCAGGTGGGTAATCGCCATCACGGCATAAGAGCCGTCCAGATGCTCGGTAATTCCAAGCCCCCAGAAGATCATCGATTTCTTGACTGCATACTCTCTGGCAATATTTGGAATCATCTTGGCTAAATACTCATACCCCTCTATCTGTTCAAAGAATTTCGGGTTGGCATACGGGTCATTGAGTATTTGTTCCCTGTATTCCTCAAATCCTTTAGTGCGATTATCAATGAAATCCTTATTGTAAAGCTCTTCATCGATGATCACATACGCCATCATATTGAGTATCAGCAGGTTGGCTTCGTGAGGAATGACACAGTTGTACTTGGCAAGCTTAGCCATTTTGGTTTCACGCACATCGATAACAGCAAGATTATTGAGCTTCTTCGCCTGCGCAACCATACGATTGGCAATAATCGGGTGCGCTTCCATCGTATTGGAACCAATAACCACCATAAACTCGGTGTCGTAAATGTCGTTGTAGGGATTGGTAGCCGCTCCTTCACCAATAGTGGCTCGCATACCTTTAAGACTAGGTGCATGGCAGACACGGCCACAGTTGTCTACATGGGGAGACCCCATCGTTTCACGGGTGAACTTCTGGAAAGCATAAGCACTCTCACAATTGGTACGTGCACCACCTACAGCACAAAAACTCCATCCACCGTAGGTCTCTTTGATCTCTGTCAGCTTCATCGCTGCGATCTTGACTGCTGTTTGAAGATCACACGTCATATAGTCATGGTCAAATTCTACAAGTGCATCTCCATACTTCTCAATAATCTGCGGGTTTTTCTCCAGAAAGCTTTTTTTAATACGAGGTTCTCTGATACGGTCTTTAGCCTCTACGAAATCATACCCGTACTTTCCCTTAATACAAAGCTTCCCTTCCGAGACAACTCCATCTTTTTGCGCATAGATCTTGACAATCTCATTATCTTCGACCACACCTGTAATGTCACACCCTACACCACAATAAGTACAGACACTCTCTATCTCTTGACGCTCTTGCTCATCGATCATTTTTGTCATCATCTTGCCTTTTTAAAACGATTATTTCTCATACTTGAGGTAATTAAGAGTAAATTTATCTTATTTCGACTTAAACTAAAGTGTTTTTAAGCACTGCTGGTTATTATCTAACAAAATTATAACAAAAAGGATGTAATATGTTTACAATCAATGTTACAAAAGAGTGTGGGTGTTTCAAAAAGAGTGCCTATGAGAACAACAAAACTTTCGATAACAAAGATGACGCACTGCTTCAGGCAAAACTGATGGAGAGTCATATGAACCAGAAATTCTGTCAGAAACACCTTTTCTGGGTTGAAGAAGATGGCAATACCTTCAGGATCAATGTTGAAGAAAAACCAAAAGAAGAGAGTGCTGGCGGATGCTGCGGTGGAGGACACTGCTCATAAGCACACCTACAGTTGGGTAATCCTTGTGGTTACCCTTATGATTTTTGCTATAGTGGCAACCACAAGGGATTGCCCCTACAGAAACTATTTAAAGTTCCCAAATGTCAACGGTGCTTTCAGATCCTCCATCTGCTTCACCAGAGCAATCACTGCCTGCAGATCATCAATCTTCTTCCCACTGACACGTATCTCATCTCCCTGAATGGCAGGAGTAACCTTCAACTTCGCATCCTTGATCGCCTTAACGATCTTTTTGGCCTCATCTTTTTCGATACTGTCAACGATACGGTAGACTACCTTCACATTTCCACCACTGATCCCTTCTGTTTTAACTTCATCCAGAGACTTTGGAGAGAGCCCACGTTTAATCATTTTACCAATCACAATATCTTTTAGGGCATCGATTTTGCTATCACTGGAACTTGAAAGATTCAATACTTTTGCTTTCTCGTTCAAGTCGATATCAACCATGATTCCCTTAAAATCAAAACGGGTACTCACCTCTTTTTTCGCCTGTTCAATAGCGTTTTTCATCTCCATCATATCAAGCTTCGCACTAATATCAAAATAATGATCCTTGGCCATAAGAGACTCCTTATTTTTCGATTCTAATCATTGCAATTCGACCATACACCACATCTAGTGCTTCAAGCGCTTTGATCGCTTCCTGCATCTTAACTTCCGGACAATGGTGCGTCGTAAAGAGAAGCTTGGCGATATCTTCATCACTGGTTGGTTTCTGAAGCATTGCTTCAATAGAGATACCGTATTTTTCCAGTGTAGAAGTGATCGCTGCCAGGACACCGCTTCGATCATCCACTTCAAGTCTGAGATAATACTGGGTCACGATCTGTTCTTTTGGAAGCAGTTTCAATCCACTCTCAAGCCCTTTCTTGTAGCCAAGCATCGGCCCGTGGTTACCACGGACGATGTCTACAATATCTGCAATCACCGCTGATGCTGTCGCATCACCACCTGCTCCTGGACCATAGTACATCGTTTCACCTACACGATCCCCCACCACAGTCACTGCATTCATCACACCATCTACCTTGGCGATCATACTATCTTGAGGAATCATTGTTGCATGGACACGCAGTTCCACACCTTCACCGACTTTCTTGGCAATTCCAAGCAGTTTGATCTCATACCCGAACTCCTTGGCAAACGCCACATCTGTCTGTGTAATATTCTCGATCCCTTCGATGAGAATATCTTCAGGCTTTGCATCGATGCCATAGGCAATGGAAGCAAGTATCAACAGCTTGTGTGATGCATCAAAACCACCTACATCAAAAGTAGGATCTGCTTCTGCATACCCAAGTTCCTGAGCCTCTTTGAGTATCTCATCATACTGGGCACCCTCCTTGATCATCTTGGTTAGCATATAGTTACATGTACCATTCATGATCCCCTGTATGGAATCAATATGATTTGCACTCAATCCGTTACGCAATGCACCAATGATAGGAATACCTCCTGCCGTACTTGCTTCATACATAAGCGGGATATCTCCGGCAATTTCCTGAAGTTCATAGCGATGATAGGCAAGTAATGCTTTATTCGCTGTTACTACTGCTTTACCGTTTTTAAGTGCCTGTTTCACAAGGCGATAAGGCTCTTCCACTCCACCCATCAGCTCGACAACAATATCAATTTCAGGATCATCCACAACACTCAGTGGATCATCACTTAAACGAATGGAAGTATCACGCTTTTTGGCAAGATTTCTGACCACACCGGACTTGACAACGATCTTTTTGCCTGCACGTGCTTCTATAATATCTGCGTTGGCTTCCAATATTTTGGCAACACTCTCACCAACTGTACCGACACCCAATATCCCTATCTTAATCATTCTTTTGTTCCTCTTCAAGGGTTTTTAAAAAACGTTTGATGTTACGTGCCGCCTGACGAATACGCTTTTCATTCTCAATCAATGCGATACGCACATATTTATCTCCATGGATTCCAAAACCGATTCCCGGACTTACAGCCACATCCGCTTCCTGAAGCAGACGTTTGGAAAACTCCATTGATCCCATTCCTGTATCAAGTGCAATTTGCGGCAGTTTCGCCCAGATAAACATACTTGCATTGGGTTTATGCAGTTTCCATCCGACTTTTCCAAATGCCTCTATCATGACATCCCTACGTTTTTGATACCGTGGGATGATCTCCTGATCAGGTACATAACCATGTTCATCCAGTGCTACAGTTGCTGCAACCTGAATTGGTGTGAACATTCCATAATCAAGCCATGATTTGATACTTTGAAGTGCCCCGATAAGCTTTTTATTCCCCACGATAAAACCAACTCTCCATCCTGCCATATTGTAGGATTTTGATAAGGTATAGGACTCTACTGCCACATCCTTGGCTCCTTTAACCTGCATGATCGACGGGGTTTTATATCCATCAAATGTAATGTCTGCATAGGCAATATCAGAGATAATATAAAAGCGCTTCTCTTTTGCCAATGCAACCAGGCGTTCGTAAAACTCCGGTGTTACCGTTGCTGTACTTGGGTTGTGGGGAAAATTAACCACTAGAAATTTTGGCTTGGGAATAGAGTTCTCCAATGCCTCCTGCACATCGGCAAGGAACTTCTCCTCATCCACTTCAAACGTCTCTTCATTGAAAGTTACTTCCATCTTTTCCACATTAGCACCTGCCAAAATGAATGCCTGTGAATGAATAGGATAAGTTGGATCCGGTACAATGGCCACATCACCTGAATTGGTGATCGCCTGTACAAGATGCACATACCCTTCCTTACTTCCCATCGTTGCAACTACCTCTGTATCAGGATCAAGGTCTGCATTATATTTTCTTTTATACCAGTTACTCATAGCAAGACGTAACTTGTAGATCCCCTTACTTGCACTGTATCCATGTGTTTTTGGCTTACGTGCCGTCTCACACAACTTGTCTATGATCGGTTTTGGTGTGGCAGCATCAGGATTTCCCATAGAAAAGTCAATGATGTCTGCACCATCGCGACGCATTTTCATCTTAATATCATTGATCTCTGCAAATATATATTTTGGTAAACGGTTTATCTTCTCAAACTGAATTTCGTCAAACATACTTTCTCTCTTCTACTCTAAATTATTCAATTACTAGTTTTCTGTATCATTAGTCTCTACAACCAAAGGTAACTTCTCAACCACAATATTCTGATTCTCTGCCTTATTCTCTTCTGTAACTTCAGAAATGGCATGCTCTATACTGAGCTCTGGATTATTATCCACCTCGTCTTTGATACTGTTTGTTATCTTCTCTTCGTTAAAGGGCAGGAGTCCACGCAATTTTTCCTGATCAAACTGTGTTATGAAATACCAGGATGCTGCCCCTAACAGCACAAGTACAGTGAAAATGAAAAGCTTCGACTTGCCTTTTCTGCGTTCAACCACTGGAGCATCAAGTACAACACCATTATATTCCTGATGTGATATGTAATACTCAGAAGCCTGTTTTTTCAAACCTGAGAGATCTGCATTATACTCACGTTCAATGATCGAAATAAATCCTAATGCTTTGACTTTTTTTAATGCATCGAACTCTCCGTCAAAAAGTGCTTCAAGGTTCTCTTCGGATATATTGGTTTTTTTACTAATTGACTTTATACTGTTCTCTTCTAGTATCTCATTTAACTGCATACCCCATCCTGTGTATTAAAATCGCTGCTGCTGCACTGACATTCAATGAATCAAATGCATGCTTCATCTCTATTGAGACCAATTCATCAAGTTTTGCTCTTGCTTTTTTGGAGATCCCTTTACCCTCACTCCCCATTACAAGTACACGTTTTGATGCAAAGGTCATCTCCTGTACAGGCATACCTTCCATCGCTGCACCATAGGAGACAAACCCTACCTGTCCCAACTCATTGAGCAGATCAAGAATATTTTGCGAAATAAGAAACGGCATGTCAAGCAGTGCTCCCGAACTGCTGCGTACAATTGCAGAAAGGTTCAACTGTCTTACACCCGTAGCTACAACAGCTTCTGCCCCAAGAGCATAGGCACTACGTACTATCGCACCGATATTCCCTACATCTGTCAAACCATCCAGAACGACAATAAAATCACTCTTCTTGATCTGTTGAAGGCTGCTTTGTTCCAACTCTGAAACTTCAAGCAGGATCCCCTGATGGTTCCCGCCTTTGCTCATCGACTGTGCCCACTTCTCTTCAAGAAACTTAATCTTGTCGTGATATTGATGGAACAAACGCTGAGGGAGTATCCCCTTTTTAGCTATATAGACAGTCTGAATTGAGTCCGGATGTCGTTCCAAGGCGTAGAGACACACCTGTTTTCCATAAATTATCATAAGAGATTTTATCCAATTTTTACTTCATATTTAGGTGTTGGCGTATTATCCCTATTTTTAATTTTTATCAATTAAAAAATCATACCACTCTTTTACACCCTTGTCACTCAAACGGGCAAGTAGCTTTGCCTTTACTTTTGGAGGTATCTCCATACCCATAACTTCAGAAAAAGAGAGACTTTTCTCTCCATTCTTTTGTGCGCGGATAACCACAACCCACTCTCCCCTGATAGTCATATCATTCAACTGAGACAAAAGTAGTTGCGCGCTGCCCCTGTAGTAGCGCTGATAACGCTTACTAATCTCTTTGGAGAGAAAGAGTTCTCTGTTTTTATCGATCTGGACTATCTCTTCCAAAAGTTTTTCAAGACGGTGTGGAGCTTCATAAAGGACAGTATTGTATCCATTACCCATTGCCTCCTGCAATGCTGCAGCCCGCTCCTTGCCCTTATGGGGCAAAAAGGCATAAAAGAGAAATTTTCCGTCTTCAAAACCGGAGGCCGCATATGCCGTTGTTACAGCTGATGCCCCTGGAAGAACATCATAATCTATGGAATTCTCCTGACAATAGGCAACCAGTATCTGTCCGGGATCGGAAATGACCGGCATGCCTGCATCACTGACATATATGACTTCTTTTTCAGAAAGAAGAGTTCCATACTCTTTTAATCTCTCTTGGCCATTATGCTCATTAAAAGAGATAAACTCAGCATTAGGATAATTCATATCAAAACGCTCTTCAAGGAGTTTCAAAAGATGTTTTGTATGACGTGTGTCTTCACAAAAAAAGAGTTCAGCCTTTTCAAAAAGCTTTATTGCTCGTATTGTAATATCTTGAGGATTCCCAATTGGGGTAGGTATAAAGGTAAGCATAATTGCCTAAAAATAAAAAGAGTATTTCCAGAGCGGATTGCTCCGGAAAGAGGTGTTAGCTAAGTTTATATTTATTCTTAAACTTCTCTACTCTACCAGCAGCATCAACGATCTTCTCAGAACCTGTGAAGAACGGGTGACACTCGTTACAGATATCAATAGACATCTCAGGTTTGTTTGATTTTACTTCAAACTCGTTTCCACAAGCACACTTTACTTTACATTCCATATATTCAGGGTGAATACCTTTTCTCATTTTGAGACCTTTTTATAGTTATTTTGTGACAGGCAACTAACCTGTTCCAACCCAAAATGACTTTATGGGTTCTTCCATATCTTACGATAGGGTTGTTGCAACAGTCTTTGCTGAGACAACTTTTAGGGCAGTATTATACCCAAATATTTTTAAGTTTTTTTGAAATCACAACATAGCCATAACTACCCTAAAGAAAAAAAAGGTGAAGGGGAGAGAAAAAGAGGCACAATGGCTGAAAGGCAGCCTGAAAGGGAAAACAAGAGAGGGAAAAACAAGGAAGTTTACAAATTGGACAAGGAGTAAAACAAAAATCTCTTGAAAGGTATCGGCTGCCTTTTCTAATAACATTATAAACTATAGGTGTTAATAGAGCATTAACTGACGGATAATAGAATATTTCATCATTAGAAGAGAGAGTAGGTTTGGTCGTAAAAGATCTAATCGAGATATGTATAAAAAAGAACTTGAAATAAAAAATGGATGGCACGTACGTGCCAAGCGTTCAGCGTGTAGCGCTAAGCGTTAAGAAGAACATTAATTTCATGCTCTTTCTCTTTCTGAACGCTACGTGCTTAACGCTGAGCGCTCTTCTACATAGTTTATTGGCAGACAGAAGTATAGCTTTGAAATAAAAAGTAACAGTGATAAAAAGTGATTGATTATTGTTAAAGTAGAAGTAGTAAGTAAAAACTCAAAGTGGCAGCGACCTACATTCCCACCAGCGTAGCCGGCAGTATTATCGGCGATGGGAGGCTTGACTTCCAGGTTCGGAATGGAGCTGGGTATGACCCTCCCTCTAACCCCACCACTAAGAGAAGTAAGAACACCTTGATGTGCTTAATTCTCTTTGCTTTGAAGCTTTGAGATACTTAGTATTGTTAAGAGTCTAAATAATGTTGGATTACAATTCAAGTTTGCACTTAATAAGGTAGTACCTTATGAAGAATAAAGTAAATACAAACGATCTATTAGTACTGGTCAGCTAAATGACTTTCATCACTTACACACCCAGCCTATCAACGCAGTAGTCTTCTGCGGATCTTCAGGGAAGATTCATCTTGGAGTTGGCTTCCCGCTTAGATGCTTTCAGCGGTTATCACATCCGAACATAGCTACCCAGCGATGCCCTTGGCAGGACAACTGGTACACCAGTGGTTCGTTCACCCCGGTCCTCTCGTACTAGGGGCAACTCTCCTCAATCTTCCAACGCCCACGGCAGATAGGGACCGAACTGTCTCACGACGTTCTGAACCCAGCTCGCGTACCGCTTTAAATGGCGAACAGCCATACCCTTGGGACCTGCTTCAGCCCCAGGATGCGATGAGCCGACATCGAGGTGCCAAACCTCCCCGTCGATGTGAGCTCTTGGGGGAGATCAGCCTGTTATCCCCGGCGTACCTTTTATCCTTTGAGCGATGGCCCTTCCACACAGAACCACCGGATCACTATGACCGACTTTCGTCCCTGCTCGACTTGTAGGTCTCGCAGTTAAGCTGGCTTGTACCATTATACTCTACGATGGATTTCCAACCCATCTGAGCCAACCTTTGTAAGCCTCCGTTACTTTTTAGGAGGCGACCGCCCCAGTCAAACTACCCACCAGACATTGTCCTCCGCCGGGATAACCGGCGCAAGTTAGCAATCAGAATATATAAGGGTGGTATCTCAAGGATGGCTCCGCTACAGCTGGCGCCATAGCATCAAAGCCTCCCACCTATCCTGCACAAATATATCCCAATTGCAGTGTCAAGCTATAGTAAAGGTGCACGGGGTCTTTCCGTCTTGCCGCGGGTAGGAGGAATTTTCACCTCCACTACAATTTCACTGGATCCCTGGTTGAGACAGCTCCCATCTCGTTACGCCATTCATGCAGGTCGGTATTTAACCGACAAGGAATTTCGCTACCTTAGGACCGTTATAGTTACGGCCGCCGTTTACTTGGGCTTCGATCAAGAGCTTCGCACCGAAGTGCTAACCCCATCAATTAACCTTCAAGCACCGGGCAGGCGTCACACCTTATACATCCTCTTACGAGTTAGCAAAGTGCTGTGTTTTTGATAAACAGTCGGGAGGGACTCTTTGTTGCAACCTCTTCCGCTTTCAGACGTAAAGTCCTATACAGAAGGAGGCACACCTTATTCCGAAGTTACGGTGCTAGTTTGCAGAGTTCCTTAACCAGGGTTCTTCCACGCGCCTTAGAATACTCATCTCACCCACCTGTGTCGGTTTACGGTACGGGCAACTACTAATACACTTAGAGGCTTTTCTTGGCACGACGGTATCAACGATTCTGACGTTGTTCCGAAGAACGCGGTCAGCCTGTCAGGTCTCGAAAACAGCCAGCGGATTTTCCTATCCGGCTTATCTACACCCTTCGAGCCACTATTCCATCAGTGACCTCGTTTAACCCTATGCGTCCCCCCATCGTACTAAACTAGTAGTTGGTATCGGAATATTAACCGATTTGCCATCGCTTACCCCTTTCGGACTCAGCTTAGGACCCGACTAACCCTACATTGACGAGCATCGTGTAGGAAACCTTGGGTTTACGGCGAACAGGATTCTCACCTGTTTTATCGCTACTCATGCCTGCATGCTCACTTCTAGCCGCTCCACCACTCCTTACCGGTATGGCTTCAACGCTGACTAGAACGCTCTCCTACCACTCACACTTCTGTGTGAATCTACAGCTTCGGTGTCTATTTTAGCCCCGTTATATTTTCGGCGCAGAATCGCTAGACCAGTGAGCTGTTACGCTTTCTTTAAAGGATGGCTGCTTCTAAGCCAACCTCCTGGTTGTCTAAGCAACTCCACATCCTTTTCCACTTAAATAGAACTTTGGGACCTTAGCTGGTAGTCTGGGCTGTTTCCCTTTCGATGATGGATTTTATCACCCACCACCTGACTGCCATGAATTCACTATGGGTATTCGGAGTTTGACTGGGTTTGGTACCTTGGTGTAGGCCCTAGCCCAATCAGTGCTCTACCCCCCATAGCTTCGAACATGACGCTATACCTAAATATATTTCGGAGAGAACCAGCTATCACTAAGTTTGATTGGCCTTTCACCCCTATCCACAGGTCATCGGAGGAGTTTTAAACCTCCACCCGTTCGGTCCTCCACTAGCTCTTACACCAGCTTCAACCTGCCCATGGATAGATCACTTAGTTTCGGGTCTACAGCAACTAACTTGGCGCCCTGTTCAGACTCGCTTTCGCTACGGCTTCGCGTGTGCTTAACCTTGCTAGTCACCATAACTCGCAGGCTCATTATGCAAAAGGCAGTCCATCACCCCGCATTTAGCATGGGGCTCTGAATGATTGTAGGCAGATGGTTTCAGGTTCTATTTCACTCCGCTTGCCGCGGTTCTTTTCACCTTTCCCTCACGGTACTGGTTCACTATCGATCCTGGAGTAGTATTTAGCCTTGGAAGGTGGTCCTCCCATATTCAGTCAGGGTTACACGTGTCCCGACCTACTCGAATAAAATGTGGTTAGTTTTCGTATACGGGACTATCACCCTCTACGGTCAGGCTTTCCAGCCTATTCTACTAACACCCCACACTCTTTAGGGCTAATCCCATTTCGCTCGCCGCTACTTTGGGAATCTCGGTTGATTTCTTTTCCTGCAGGTACTGAGATGTTTCACTTCCCTGCGTTCGCTCCCTTAAAGGGTGACATGATTCTCACCATGCCGGGTTGCCCCATTCGGAAACCCACGGATCAAAGCTTCTTGGCAGCTCCCCGTGGCTTATCGCAGCCTAGTACGTCCTTCATCGCCTCTCCTGGTCTAGGCATCCACCATCTGCCCTTAGATTAATTTACTTAATTCTAAGGTACTACCTTATTAAATGCAAAATGAACTTCATGTGTTACCACTTGGTTCGTTGTTGTACATTAATAAGTGTCTTGTTAAAGACGTTATTGAGTTTCTTGCACATGAAAGATATCATTGCTGATATTTTCTTGTTAAATTGTAATTTGTTTAAACTTGACTCGATAATTTTTTACCTCGTCTCGTTTGCAACATTACGTTAGACTCTTAACAATAATAAGTTAAATATCGTTAGGATTAAATCCTAATTCAAATACTTCTTATAAGTACTTGAATTAGGACTCTCTCGCTAATGGTGGAGAATAACGGGATCGAACCGATGACCTCCTGCGTGCAAAGCAGGCGCTCTCCCAGCTGAGCTAATTCCCCAAATTAATTCAAAGATCCCTAATGATCTTTATCAACCAAACATAAGCTGTACAGCGTACCAAACAAACCAAGTCTTTTCGATTGTTGCTTCCTGCATTGTGAGACACAGAAAGTCTATACTCTTGAAAGGAGGTGATCCAACCGCAGGTTCTCCTACGGTTACCTTGTTACGACTTCACCCCAGTCGCTAATTCCACCGTGGAGGGTAGCCAGTTTAGCTTCCCCGCTTCGGGTGAAATCAACTCCCATGGTGTGACGGGCGGTGAGTACAAGACCCGGGAACGTATTCACCGTAGCATAGCTGATCTACGATTACTAGTGATTCCAGCTTCATGTAGTCGAGTTGCAGACTACAATCCGAACTGAGAGTAGGTTTATAGATTTGCTCCACCTCGCGGTATCGCGTCTCATTGTCCTACCCATTGTAGCACGTGTGTTGCCCTGGCCGTAAGGGCCATGATGACTTGACGTCGTCCTCACCTTCCTCCTCCTTGCGAAGGCAGTCTCACTAGAGTCCTCGGCCGAACCGTTAGTAACTAGTGACGAGGGTTGCGCTCGTTGCGGGACTTAACCCAACATCTCACGACACGAGCTGACGACAGCCGTGCAGCACCTGTTTTCAAGCTCCTCAAAGAGGCACTCCAGTATCTCTACCGGATTCTATCAATGTCAAGGCCAGGTAAGGTTCTTCGCGTATCTTCGAATTAAACCACATGCTCCACCACTTGTGCGGGTCCCCGTCTATTCCTTTGAGTTTTAATCTTGCGACCGTACTCCCCAGGCGGAATGTTTAATGCGTTAGCTGCATCACCGATGTCACTAGGACACCGACGACTAACATTCATCGTTTAGGGCGTGGACTACCAGGGTATCTAATCCTGTTTGCTCCCCACGCTTTCGCGCCTCAGCGTCAGTACTGTTCCAGAAGATCGCCTTCGCTTTTGGTATTCCTAGTTATCTCTACGGATTTTACCCCTACACAACTAATTCCATCTTCCCCTCCCAGACTCTAGACTGACAGTTTTGGATGCAGTTCTACGGTTAAGCCGTAGGCTTTCACATCCAACTTATCAGCCCGCCTGCGCGCGCTTTACGCCCAGTGATTCCGAGTAACGCTTGCACCCTCCGTATTACCGCGGCTGCTGGCACGGAGTTAGCCGGTGCTTATTCATATGGTACCGTCATTATCTTCCCATATAAAAGGAGTTTACACACCGAAATGCGTCATCCTCCACGCGGCGTTGCTGCATCAGAGTTTCCTCCATTGTGCAATATTCCCCACTGCTGCCTCCCGTAGGAGTCTGGACCGTGTCTCAGTTCCAGTGTGGCTGATCATCCTCTCAGACCAGCTAGGCGTCATTGGCTTGGTAGGCTCTTACCCCACCAACTACCTGATACCATATAGCCCGATCCCTTGGCGAAAAAACTTTCCCAACTATGATTAACATAGAAGGAATATGGGGTATTAGCAGTCGTTTCCAACTGTTATCCCCCTCCAAGGGGCACGTTAGCTATACATTACTCACCCGTCCGCCACTTAGCTGACAACCTTAGCAAGCTAAGGCCCGTTCTCGTTCGACTTGCATGTGTTAAGCACGCCGCCAGCGTTCACTCTGAGCCAGGATCAAACTCTCCATTATAAAATAGAATGGTTTGAACCATTGTCAGAATCACTTAAATATTTGCTATCTAAGTTCATCTTTATCACTTTTTATTAAAAAAGTGCAAAAATTAAATCTCAAATAGACGTTGATTTGTTTACTTATATTTGGTTGTCAAAGATCACTCACTCTCACTCTCTTAGCTAACTCAGCTAAGGTCTCTGTGTTTGTGGACGCGTATTATAGCACCGAATTACTCCCTTGTCAAGAGGTTTTCCTAAAAATTGCAAAAATTTTGCAATTTTTTTTTGTGCTTACATTATATATGCAGTTTTGACTCTTTTACAAAAGTATTTTTGACGCTGCTGCACATACGGCACTTTCACTTTTAAGTACTAACTGTGTATTAAAACCTACAATCTTCTCTTTTTCAAAAAGTGCTCTCTCCTCTTCATGGAAGCCACCCTCACTTCCTATCACAATTGTAGAGATACCCTTCTCGTCTCCAATACACTTTTCGGAGAAGTTCAACATGTAGCTTTGTGGATTTTCTTTTAAAAAATCTTCGAGACTTTCAGCCATCTCCAGTTTCATCATAACGCTTCTGCCCGATTGCTGTGATGAGTTAAGGAGAATCTTCTCCAAACGCTTAAAATCAGGCTTAAAGCTCTTTTGGGAACGCTTACAGTAGATGAAGGTGATCTTCTCTACACCCATTTCATTGAGAGAAGGCAGAACCTTTTCAATATTTTTTGTGTCAATGATACACCAACCTATATGCAGAGGTCTGGATGCTTTGATCTCAAGATGTTGTCTGGAGAGAAGAGCGAGTACGACAGAACGTTTATCAATAGAGAGGATTTCATAGGTATAAAGATATCCGTCTTGCAGATTTCTCAGGTAGAGCATATCCTCTGCTTTATGACGACGCACTTTAAAAAGATAGCGGTGCTCATCACCGGTAAGTGTCAACGTAGAGGCACCTGCCTCTTTATGATAGAGATATAACACCTTTAACTTCCATGACTTTAAGTATGACCATCATGACTACCAGCATAACCTGGATAGCAGATATCTTGATAAATGCACTTTTAAGCAGTTGATGTGTCTCTTCATTCTCGAGATTAGCTGCCTTGATCAGTTTATACTTTTTGATCTCGATATACATCAACAGTGCCCAAATAATGATCATGATGATAATACTGAGCGTTATACCGAAATCTCCCATGACCATTGCCACAAGCCCTGTAAAGGCTATCATTGTTGCCAGTGCCTGAAAGATCATAGTGTAGACAAAACTTGCTTTTTTAAACCCCAAAGGGTTTTTTGCTGTCATTAGCGGAATAAAAAAGCCTATTGCCAAAAACCCCAAAAATGCCTTTACTAAAATACTGTGCGATACTATGACTTGTTCAATCATTTTTTCTCCTTTTTTATTTGTTGGTACTTAAACTTTTTTAGGGTTACGAATCGGTGTGCGTGCCAAAAGTTTTCCCCAAAGTTCACTTTCACTCCATTCCCTTCTTATCTGCTCTGAAAAAACAATATCTTCAAGATCGATCTTTCCCATTAGTTCACTATGTGCATCTTCTCTGAAGCCCTGTGCATATCCTGTATCGGTTTCATGTACAATTATACTGTGCAGTTTCACCTCTCTCTCTTCATTTTGCATCTGTGTACACTCCAGTACCCGTTCTACCATTAAATAGATCACACGCACAAACTGCTCAGCTGAAGGAGAAACCGGCAACTCCACCCAACGGTTACTGTGTGCCTTCATCGCTTCGATATAGGCAGGATCATCTTTGCTCCAAAGCGTAATACTGTGATCAAATGAGTCAATAAGCTCTTTCATATAAAGTTTGGTCAAACCAAAATCATAGACCATCTGTCCTGCATCAAGATAGTTCGACTCCAGTAATACTTCCACTTTATAGGAGTGCCCATGAATATTCTCACTGCAACGGCGGGTAGTACACCCCCTTACAATATGTGCATTTTCAAATTTAAAAAGTTTTCGTATTAACATCTGTACCTCAACTGAGAGTATATATCTCTGATTTTAACCAAGATAGCTTAAGGTATGACCGGAGGAACGATCTCTTCCCCCAAAAATGCATAACTTTTACCAATACGGGCTACCGGAGCAAAAGAGATGAGCAGTTTCTCCTTGTCCGTAATCACTTCATCCTTTACATAGATCTCTTTTACACTCAAAACAAGTGGGATGGTCGTCCCTCCTCCAAGGTCTATCTCCTGATTAAACTCACAAAAGTAGGATACCGGTGTACTGGCTATAACTGGTGGGAATTCCTCTTTCATATATACTGTCTCTATATCAAAGAATGCTGCTTCACTTTCATCATGTTCCAAACTTTTCGAGGATAGATGCATTTTTTCAAGATCCTTCTCTTCTACCATACAAATAGTACATTTTTGGTGCTTACGGATATTAAGCAAAGTATCTTTTGGTGTTCCGTCACTTTTATGTCCTACTGAGATGAGTACAGATGCCGGATCGGAAGAGAGCCCGATGAAGTAACTGAACGGTGCGATATTAACTACACCCTCGTCTTCCGTCACTACCCAGGCAATGGGTCTTGGTATAATGGTTTGAGCCATCAGTTTATAGGTCTCATTGACGCTTTTGTCATTGCTTAGATCAAATAACATTTTTGCTTCTCCATGGTTTTGGTGCTTCTATTTTACCCAAAGAGTCTATCCACTCTTTTAAAATGATCAACTCTTCTTTTGAAAACTTGTCTTTGAATGCAGGCATCATCATATTGTTAAACTGCTTCCATTTTCCCTGACTTCCGTTTTGGATCACATCCATAATCTTTTCCGTGCTATTTTTTGCTATATTCCTGAAAGACGGACCTACCTTGTCTTTTTCTATAGCATGACAATTGAGACAACCATTGCTGCGTACCAGCTGCTCGCCTTTTGATAAAGCATCAAAAGCCGCTTTTGCCTGCATCTCTTTAAGGTACACCTGCTGATCGTAAAAAGTATACATATACTCAGCTATAACCTTAAGTTCCTCACTGCTTACATTTCCTTTTTGCGAAGGCATCACACCATAGGATTTGAGACTCTCTTCGTCACAATAGGATTTTTCCTTACTTGGATAGAGCACATAATCTTGAATAAAAGGAATGAATTTATCCTCTTTATCCTTTAGATCTTTTATCTTCATAAACTCTTTTAAATGAAAGACTACTGCCATCATGGGAGGTGCACTCTCTTTCTCATATGTCTCAGGAGGCATATCTAGGTTATGGCAGAAAGCACATTTTTGTTCAAGTAACACAGCACCTGTCTCTAAAGTATGATTACCCTGAGAAGAGCAGCCTGTCAAGAAGATCAGTATCAGCCATATATACGTTTTTCTTGGACTCATTTACCTGCCCTGAAAAAAAGACTTTATTTTCTCCAGAACTCCTTCCTTCTCTTCTTCAGAAGCAAGCTCTTCTTTATAGAGATCCTCAGGTGGTATATTCTCTGGTGTTCCATCAACATTAACGACAATTAATTCAGGATGTATCAATTCTCTGAGTTTTTTCTGTACGACCATTTTTGTTGTCATAAGACTCATCGAACAGCCATGGCAGGCTCCGGTAAGTGCTATATAAACTCTTCCGTCTTTTACTCCTAAGAGTCTGATGGCACCCCCGTGGGACTGTACATATTCATTCACTGCCGGCAAATGATACTTTACTGCCTCATAGATATCTTTGTCTGAAAACTGCATGATTTTACCCTTTTTACTATCTTATCTTTTTTACTCTTCACTACTTTAATACAAACTACTTTTAAACATTCCCGTTAAAATAAAACCCTAGGTAATTACCGGATATAATCCATCTATGCTTTAGCGAATGTCTTTTTCATCTTCATCATTTCAAAACAGGTATCTCAATCCTGAACAAATCGGTTATCAGATCTTTTCTTTTTGATCTCTTCTGCACTTGAATGCATCCATCCGGAGCATACTTCCCCTTCCACTTTGTCAAAATGCTCAATATAGGGTTTAATATCCAGTAGTGGAGTACCATCCAATATATCTATCCCTTTTACAGTAACAATATTCTTTTCTACCTTTATCAACTCCACTACTGAAAGACCTATGCTATTGGGGTGCATAGGTGTTCGGGTAGAGAATACCCCTCGTGGTGTATTTGTTTTATCATTAAAAGGAATCACACTCAACTGCGGCTTTTTAACCTTATGAAAATAGTAGATCAGATAAACATGACTAAAACCATCAAGGTCCCTGAGCCCCTCTTCATACTTATCATCAAACTCTATCGTAGCGTAAACATCACTGCCCCCTTTTGGCTGGACCGGCATATCAACCAAGTCACAAAACGGTGAATTGATAGTTGCGATCTGCTTCAGGGTAAACTGTATATCAGTGTCCATCTGTATGACCATGTGAATGTTTTGTTTCATGGCGTGCGATCACCTCAGCCATATTGGTATCATTAATCATCTGCAGGGAATTTTGTTGAAACTTTTCAAGAACATCAGCAAGAAGAATTCTTTCATATCCTGCGTGAAACAGTGCCATATCTCCTGTATCTTTTATCTTTTCATACGGACTGAGACCCATTTCCTGAAAAATAACAATATTCACACCTTCTTTTACCAACCATTCAACCACTGCTTTTCCTCCATGAGCAGGATTGGCTGTAATTTCTATCTGATTGTTTCTGATAAAGGCAAACCATTTTGCTTTACCGAATAGTGGTGCCAAAGGCGGGTTTTCTTTATTCATTTTTACAGGTATTGCTATTTTCACTTTTAAACCCTTTATACTTTATTTTGAACATATGACTGAAATATAGCACTATTTCAAACATATGTCAATATAATCTTACATTTTTATATTCATAATAAGTAGTTATTTTATTATGAATATACACTGAAACAAATCTTGAATACAGTATTTGTGGTTTTACTTTTAAATATTGGTCACAAGCTTATGATACTTGAGTTTGTAGCTGTAGGAGCATACAGCAGCCTCTTTGTCGATGAAAATAAAGTCAAATTTCTCTTTGTACTCATGCCTTTTTACAGTGCATGCATGATGATATTTGGCAAAAAGAGACTGCGGACACACAGAAAAGAAAAAATGATAGTGTACTTTATAGGCTAAGTGGTCAGTCACATCGCTGGTTTACTTGGAGCAGGAGAAAAAAATATTCTCATCCCTCTTCTTGTACTCTTAGGGTTTGTACCTAAAAAAGTTGCTGTCACTGTCAGTTTTGTCGTCCCCTTCTCCACCTTGGGGGTTTTTTTACCTATGCTACTTATGTTTCAATGGATTGGATACTGCTTTTAGTTATTGCACTTTGTAGCATTCCGGGAGGATACACTGGAAACTATCTTATACATTTTAAATTGGATCAAAAACAGATTAAAAAACTTATGTCAGTGATACTCTATCTGCTTGTACTGAAACTTCTATACCATTTTACAGCTTCTAGTATGATGTACAGAGTATCATAGCCCATTATACTCAGGTTAATACATCTATATGAACGAGATCATCCTTGGTTAACTTCTTTTTGATGATCGTATAGATACCTTTCGAGAGCAAAGCACTCTTTAAACCTGCACCAATCGCAGTAGCTGCAAAAAAATTCACCTTTTTACGGTTACACAGCTCTGGTAACGCCTGTCCTGGTCGCCTGCCTTCTACAAAAACAGGATTCTCCAAAGTTTCTATTTCAACAATCTTATGTTGTTTGACATGACAGAGCATCAAAAAAGGTGCATCCGGCTTGCCCAGTACCAGTGCATTCCTTTTCATACTTGCCACCAATACTATATAATCCTCTTTTTCATCTTCGATCACAAGATTGGCTCCGGTAATAAGCATCATACTTACCTTCTCTCTGGCATTTTTAATAATACGTGCGAAGGTTGAACGGGAGACTCCCATTTGCACTGCAGCATCTGCCTGATAAAGTCCCTGGTTGTCCATCAGGTAGAGTGCCTCGATCTCTTCATGAAGCAGATGGAGTGTATCTTTACTTTTACACTCTATTGAGCCGAACTCTCTGCATACGGGTTTAAACTGTAAATTTCTTTTTAATTTGTCACGTCCCATAGAAGAAGTATAGCATACTGGAACTAAAATACTTGACATATGTTCAAAATAGTGCTATATTTCCGCCAAATGTCCAAAATAATATCAAAACTTGACTGATGCAAGGATAGTATAACGGTGAATTTACTAAAAACAATCTATCTTTTCTACTACGAAGGGTTTAAAAGTATGAAGGTCGGCAAAAAACTCTGGCTTCTGATCGGTATCAAACTTTTCATACTCTTTGCTGTGCTCAAGTGGTTCTTCTTTCCCAATGTTTTAAAAACAGAGTTTGAAACAGACACCCAGCGTAGCGAGTACATTTTGGAACATCTTACACAAGACAAGGAGAAATAAATGGAACATACAGACCTGCTCGTAGACTGGTCACGGGCTCAATTTGCACTGACTGCTCTGTATCACTGGCTTTTCGTACCGTTGACACTGGGCTTGACCTTCATTGTAGCTATAATGGAAACTATTTATGTCAAGACCGGTGATATATGGTGGAAAAAAACAACAAAATTCTGGATGACCCTGCTGGCGATCAACTTTGCCATCGGTCTTGCTACAGGGATCATTATGGAGTTTGAGTTTGGTACTAACTGGTCAAATTACTCATGGATCGTAGGAGACATCTTCGGAGCACCACTTGCCATAGAAGGACTAATGGCATTTTTTATGGAGTCAACCTTCTTTGCAGTGATGTTCTTCGGATGGGACAAGGTCAGTAAAAAGATGCACCTGCTCTCTACCTGGCTTGTTGCCATCGGTTCTAATCTCTCAGCACTCTGGATACTTGTTGCAAACGGATGGATGCAGCATCCAGTAGGTATGAGGTTCAATCCCGATACTGCCCGTAACGAGATGGAGAACTTCTGGGAACTCTTCTTTAACCCAAATGCCGTAAGCAAATTCCTCCACACCATCAGCAGTGGCTATGTTCTTGCCTCCCTGTTTGTAATCGGTATCAGTGCATGGTATCTCCTCAAAAAACGTGAAGTTCTGTTTGCCAAACGCAGCATGATCGTTGCTGCATCATTTGGACTGATCACATCACTTTTTCTTCTTACTACCGGAGATGAGTCCGCATTTGAGGTGGCACAGAACCAACCCATGAAACTCGCAGCCATGGAAGGACTCTACAAAGGTGAAGAGCGTGCAGGGATCGTAGCTATCGGGCTGCTTAATCATGAGAAATCTATAGGTGACGAGCAGGAAGCATTCAAATTTAAACTAGAGATACCCAATGCACTTTCATTTCTCGGCTACCATTCACTCAATGCCTATGTACCAGGTATTGAGGATCTTGTTCTTGGAAACGAAGAACACAAGATCATGAGCGTCAAAGAGAAAATGCAAAAAGGAAAGATCGCTGTTGAAGCACTTAAGAACTATAAAACCTACAAAAAAGAGAATGATACTGCTAAAGCCCAGGAAGTACTTGAAATCTTCAGGGCACATGAAAAATACCTGGGGTATGGATATCTTAAAGATCCATTAGATGCCGTACCGAATGTGGCATTGACATTTTACAGTTTTCATACGATGGTAGGATTGGGAACATGGTTCCTCATACTCTTTGTTCTTATACTCTATTTTACAATGATCAATGAGATAGAGAAGAGACGTTGGGTACTCTATGCAGCACTTTGGACGATTCCTCTTGCATATGTTGCACAGGAAGCGGGGTGGATCGTTGCCGAAGCAGGCAGACAGCCGTGGGCAATCCAGGATCTGCTTCCGGTAGGTATGGCCGCATCCAATATTGCTTCTAGTTCCGTACAGATAACTTTCTGGCTCTTTGCCGTACTCTTTACCGGATTACTCATTGCCGAAGTGAAGATCATGCTCACACAAATAAAAAACGGACCGGAGGAACACTAAAATGGATACATTTTCACTCTATACCCTACAGACATACTGGTGGTTGCTGGTAAGTATTATCGGTGCACTCTTTGTCTTTATGACATTCGTGCAAGGCGGACAGACACTACTCTATACTCTGGGGAAAACAGAAGATGAACGCGACCTCGTCATCAATTCCCTCGGACGTAAATGGGAACTTACATTCACCTCTTTAGTTATGTTCGGAGGTGCACTCTTTGCCGCATTCCCGCTCTTTTATGCAGTCAGTTTCGGTGGTGCCTACTATGTCTGGATGGCGATCCTGTTCTGTTTTATCATTCAGGCTGTCTCCTATGAGTACCGTAAAAAACCTGACAACTTTTTCGGAAATCGTTTTTATGAGATCATGCTTTTTATCAATGGATCACTTGGTATCTTTCTCATCGGTGTTGCTCTGGGGACTCTCTATACCGGAGGTCATTTCATTGTCAATGAGATGCATCTGTCACACTGGACAAAAGCAACCTATGGTCTTGAAGCACTGCTTGATCCTTTCAACGTGGCATTTGGGCTCATGCTGTTTTTCCTCTCTCGTATTTTAGGAGCGCTCTATCTCTACAACAATATTGTACATAAAGAAATAGCACAAAGAATACTCAAAGCCCTAAAAAGAAATACTCTGCTCTTTCTGCCGATCTTTCTTTATGTAACAGGCAGTATGCTTCTGCAGACAGGATATAGCTATGATCCAAACACCAAGGTCGTATCGACAGAGAGTATGAAACTTCTTCACAATATCCTTGCCTATCCGATATTGGGTATTGTCTTTGCAGCAGGTGTGGTATCTCTGCTTTATGGTATATATACTGCACTGTTCACCTCCAACAGAAAAGCGATCTGGTTTGTCGGCACAGGTACAGTCTTGACAGTCACAACACTACTTTTTGTTTTAGGAATCAACCATACCGTCTATTATCCTTCTCTGGCAGACCTGCAAAGTTCACTGACCATTGAGAACAGTTCAGGAAGTCACTATACACTCTTTGTAATGAGTATTGTTTCACTTTTGGTGCCATTGGTCCTTGGATATATCTTTGCTGTATGGCGATCTATGGACAGAACAAAACTCACGATCGAAGAAGTCAAATCAGACTCACATCACTACTAAGGAGAGAAGATGGAATATTTAGAAGGAATGATCTGGTATGGTATGTGGCCGATGGTGATACACCTTTCAGTCAAATTCATACAACACAATCTGCAGCACTTTAAAAAACTTGAACGCCTTGAAGCATATGAGAAAAAATACGGTAAAGATGCAGAACTTTGATACTAGACACCCTGTGTCGTATCAAAGACCCTGATATGCAGCCTGTCACTGTAACGGAAATTGTGCTTCATACAAAACTCAAATACTGCTTTATCATTACGCCATATGGTATCTCTACTCTCACCCACAGGCATACAGAAAATATCAAGATCAGGCAGAGTTTTACATATCTCATTGATCTCGTCTATTGCGGTAGTTTTAACTAATTCAGCATCAATAGTGAACTTCAAAAATGACTCTTTGGTATGGGTCCGGATACTCCTGAGTGCCTGAGGATTGATTCGTTTTACTTTAGGCTCACCTGAGTTTTCCAACTTCAAGGAGAGGGCAAAAACACAGGACGTATAGGCTGGGTACTTTTCAAAGTCAATCACAATCGTACCGTTAGTCTCAAATGTGACTTTTATACCTGCATCTACCAACCACTCAATGATCTCATAAAAGACTTTGTCATTATAGTACATCAGCGGTTCACCACCGGTAATGACAACATGCGGATAATAGCCGATCTTTTTAAATTCATTTTGCAGCTTTTCTATGAGCACTTCACTCTGTTCTACTTTCTGCCACGATTTTGCGAAACTGCTGTCTACTGCAAAGTAGGTATCACATCCTACACGGATTTCACCATCTACCTCATACTCTGCACCAAAGCCTGGGCATGCAAGATTGCATCCGCCTGTTCTTAAAAAATAGGAAGGTACTCCAGCATACTTTCCCTCACCCTGGATGGAAAAAAACTGCTCTGTCAGATAGAACAAAAGCTTCTCTCCTCTTCTATAGTGAGTAATGGGTAATGAGTACTGAGCAATGCCTTATTCCTCATTCTAATCATCCGCCTGTTTCATAAAACGCACGTGAAGAGATATCTTCCTCATTGGGGTTCTCTTCACTCCAACGGTTCTCTTTTGGCTTATCTTTCAATACCTGAGCCAGTACATGGGAAGCACTCTCCACATCACCTTTTTTAATATGCTCCGCAATACTCATTGCTTCATCAAAATAAAGACATGGAATAAGGAAGCCTTCCGCTGTCAATCTGATACGGTTGCAACTTTCACAAAAATCATGCTTATGCGGATCGATCAGACCAAACTCATATCCGTTCTCTTCAATGATATAGTTAAAAGAGGGGCTTGCACCTTCTCGTCCCAAGGCTCTGATCGTATACTTCTCTTTCACTCTAGAAAGGATCTCTTTCCCATGCATACCCCGAAGCTCAATATTGGCATGACGGTTTTCCATATACTCGATGAAACGCACTTTGATATTACGCTCCATGCAATACTCCATAATATCCAGGATCTCTTCATCATTGATCCCCTTGAGCGGTACCATATTGATCTTGATACCCAGACCTACTTCAAGTGCCTTGTCTATACCTTTAAGTACCTGTGAGAGTACATCTTTCTGGGCAATCTTGTGTGCTACTTCGGGTTTAAGTGAATCCAGAGAGATATTGAGACGTTTAAGCCCTGCGTCTTTGAGTTTCTGAGCAACCTGTGGCAGCAAGTAGCCATTGGTAGTCAAGGCAAGATCGATATCCGGCTTATAGTCATGGATCATTTTGACAAAACTATCCAGGTCCTCACGAAGCAAAGGTTCGCCTCCGGTAATACGTATCTTGTCAACTCCCTCATCCATCGCTACTTTTATGAATAGGAAAAGCTCTTCAAAAGAGAGTAAATTCTCTTTAGGTACCCAGGAAAAAGGCTTTTCTGGCATACAATACTGACATCGAAAGTTACAGCGTTCAGTTACTGAAACTCTTAAATAGTTTACGGTTCTACCGTGTCCATCTATTAGCATAATAATCCATATTTTTAGTTTTCATAAGGGTATCAAAATGTAGATAAGAAGAGGATGATTTGTATCAATAATGCAGGGACAAGGCTATGCCTTGTCCAAAAAGGGCCAATCCTTTAGATTAAATTAATCAGTGGTGACCTTTCCAAACTGATTTTTTCCAAAGATAAGCCAGGATCGTAAAGATGAAAAAGAAGAGTAGAACCCATGGTCCAAGTGCTTCTCTTTTTGGCTTGCTTGGATCACCGGATTCTTCAAGATATGCTTTAACTTTTTCATATCCTTCTTTTGTCAATCCTACTCTAGGCATGGAAGTACCCGGAAGTTGTGATTGAGGATTCTCAACGAATGTTTCAAGGAAGTGTTCACTTCTGGCTCTGATTATGATAGAGAGATCAGGTGGCAGTTTACCCATATACTTTTTCACGGCATCCTGTTCATCAAGTACTTTTATCTTATATGCCAATGCATCTTTTTCATACTTGAACTTCGGTGTTTCACCAAGTTGTGTCCACTTCATATAACGCATAGCATGACATCTTCCACATGCTTCTTCGTATGCCTCTTTTGGTGTTACTTCAGCTGCTTTTTTAGCCTTAATATAAGCTACAACATCTGCTATCTGCTGATCGCCTCCCATCATCATTTTGATAGAACCCATAGGGTGCGTAGAAGTGTCTTTGTACTTATGATCTACATTCGATGCCATTGCCGGATCCTTGATCAAGGCAATAAGATATTTCTTATCATAGAGTGCACCTGCATGATCAAGCTTCGGAGGAATAACACCTCCCATATTAATAGGTTGTCCTGTATGACACCCTAGACAGGTAGCGAATGCTGCTTCACCTGCAGCTACATCACCTTTCAGTTTAGAGATCTTTTCTACATCAGCCCAGAATTTCTTCTTTGCCTCTGCAACCTCTTGTTTCCCTTTTGCTTCAGCCTCTTCTATATCAGCTGTGCCATTGTAAACAAAATCGTGTCCCTCTACATGCTTATGCATCTTTGAATGGGCGAACGGTTCAACACCCCAGTAAAGTAGGAGTGTAAAAGCTGCAACGATTCCAAATATTTTTAATTCTTTCATCTCCTACCCCTTATAGCTTTTTTTCTAGTTTAGTAATGATCGGCAAAGCAATCCATAGTGCAAAGAACAACAATGCAGCTACTAGACCAATTGTATTCCAGATACCTTGAGGAGGTAATTTACCCATGAATGTCAAGATGATCATGTCTACGAGCATAATCCAGAACCAATACTTAAACAGTCCTCTTCTGCTTGCCGGAGCCACATTCGGGCTTTTATCAAGAAACGGTAGCATAAAGAAGATCACCTGTGCGATAGCAAATGCGATCAATCCAAGGTCTTTAGAGAATGGTCTCAGGATCTCATAACTCCAGAGGAAGTACCACTCCGGATAGATGTGCGGCGGTGTTTTCAATCCGTCTGCCGGGTCAAAGTTTACCGGGTCCATTGCAAATTCAAAATGGTAGAATACCAGATAGAAGAAGAAAATAAAGTAGATACCCATTACAAAGACATCTTTACTCAAGAATACCGGGTTGAAAGGAATAACTTTAGACTCTTTTACTTTACCCGCTTTATAGAGTTCCGCAGCTTCTTCAAAATCAAACTCTTCACCATCCTGGTTGTTTACATGCGGAATTCTAAGTGTACCGAAGTGTAGTACAATAAGCCCTATGATCACCAAAGGAAGCAGTAATACATGCAGCATAAAGAATCTGGTCAGGAAAGCATCTCCAGGAACATAATCACCTCTGATCCATTCAACAAGACCATATGCTTCAAGTGAACCGCCTGAGAATAGGTTGGTAATAACCATACCTGCCCAGTAACTCATTTGTCCCCATGGCAGCATATAACCGGAAAAAGCTTCTGCAGAGAAAGTAACAAAAAGAAGCATACCTGAAAGCCATATCAGCTCTCTGCCTCTCTTGTAGGAACCATAGTAGATACCAACGAACATATGGATATAAATAATAAGGAATACTACAGATGCTCCTACACCGTGAATATGTCTCCAGAGCCACCCGTACCCAACTTCAGACATGATCGTATAGTTAACGGAATCAAATGCAAGATTTACATCCGGCTTGTAGTACATGAGCAGCATGATACCACTGACCAGCAGCAGTCCGAATGTTGCTGCAAGCACCATTCCCATTGCCCAGAGGAAGTTAATGTTCTTTGGGATCCAGTATTCTGTAGAAAGTACTCTTTTGAGGGTACTCACCGCCAATCTTTCGTCCAACCATTTTTGAGAGAATGGTTTTGCGTTTTCGTCAAAATGTGCCATTTTTCTCCCCTTATGCCGTTAAACCGGCTTCTTTCATTTTCTTGTACTCTGGGCCTTCTTCTCCAAGTACGACTTTTGTTCCCTCTACTTTAAATGGCGGGATCTCCAGTGGACTTGGCGGTGGACCGAAGATCTGGTGACCACTTGCATCAAACTCCCCTCCGTGACAGGCACATTTAAACTTATGCTCATCTGCTGCATATGCTGGGATACATCCAAGGTGCGTACAAAGACCTACTGCGACAAGGAACCTGTCTGAACCTACAATAACATCTCTGTCATCCGGTTTCATATCCTTTGATTTTTTCAAAACAAAGATCGGTTTACCTCTCCACTTTTCAACATTAAGCACGTTTTCCTGTGCCGCACTCACATCTATTGTTGTAAATCCTGCTGCTTTTACACTTGGCAACGGATCCCAAGTACGTTTCATAGCATACAAAGCACCGATACCGCCAAGTGCAGTGAAGCCACCCAATGCCATACCCATAAAGTCTCTACGACCCTTAGTATTGTCAGCCATACTTTATTCCTTTCTTGATAATAATAATTTTAACTGTTTATTATAGGAAAAATGGAATAAAAGGAGGTTGATTTAGCTCAAGTATCCATAAAAGTCAATAAAGTGTTACAATGGGTAAATTAAGACCTTTTTTATCTTAATTCACCTCAAAAGTTAAGGATTTGGTTAAAGATTTTGTAATATTTCCTTTGCACACCAAGGCGACAGTGCCTCTCCTGTCTCCTCTTGAGTTGATTCCTGAAGCGCTTCTTTTAGACTTTTGGCATCAAACCCTGCAATTGTCTTTATACCATACCTCTGTAACAGCTCCTGTGTATACAGCGGCTCTTTCTCCCAAATAATATAGATCGTATCTGCTCCGCTTGCTTTTGCCTCCAAGGCAGTTTGTGAGGAGCAGGTCACCACTGTTCTGCTCTCTTTGATACTCTCAATATACTCCTCTGGCTCGATCAGAGAACTAAATATCTTTGCAAGATCATCTTCATATTTGACAAAGAAGTAATGCCCAAGAATAAGATCCATGTCAAATTGCTTAAAAAAATCACCATTGCCTAGAATCGTTTTGTCATAATCGGCATCTCCAAGAAAAAAACGCACACTTTCAACTTTGTCAATCAACTCAAAATACTCTCTGTCAATGATCACTGAATCAATACATCTGTCACTCTCACATGCTTCCCTGAAAAGTATTTCACCATGGATCGACTTATCATCTCTGTCATGTGCAAAACGCCATACCTGCTTAAAATCAGCCACATACTTTACCAGACGACCATGGTCATCTTCGTTCGAATCAATGATAATGCTGTCTCCCATTTGGGCGATTGCATCAATATCCTGAATGGTCTCAATTGTGACATACTCTCTCAAACCATGCTCTTTAAGTGCAACTCCTGCACGAAAATCGTTGACAAGCAGCTGACATGACACTCCTTCTTCCTGCAATGCCTTGATCACGGCCACACCGCGTTTTGCTCTGTCAAGCCCTATTTTATGTCCCGTGTACGCATAATAATATAACATTACATTTTTCCTTTTTGTTTCATTTTAATATAAACATGTAAGATCTCTATCGCCGCCGGTGTGACACCGGAAATCTCCGATGCTTCAAAAAGTGTCGGGGGATTGGCTTTTTGAAGTTTTTCAACAATCTCATTACTCAAGCCGGAAACTTTGTCAAATGCAAAATTTTCAGGTATTTTGATCTTCAGCATATCTCTCATCTTGTCGATCTGCTGCTGCTGCTTCTCTATGTAACGGCTGTATTTTGCTTCAATGAGTATCTGTTCAATCACCTCAACGTCATATTTATCAAATTCAGGAAGTAGCGTAACCAGTTTTTCACGATCAAAATCACCACGTCCGATCACGTCCATCCAGCAGGTTCTGTCATTGATCTTTACAGCACCGATCTGCTCCAGCTTGGCCAGAAACTCTTTTGTCGGTGTGACATCATTTTCACGTAAAAATTTCAGCGCCTCTTCGATCTGAGCTTTCTTCTTTTCAACTTTCTGCACATAGATGTCATCAAGTAGCCCAAACTCTTTTCCATAATGCGAAAGTCTCATGTCTGCATTATCTTCACGAAGAAGTAGTCTGTATTCAGCCCGGCTTGTAAACATCCGGTAAGGTTCTTTGGTCCCTTTCGTCACCAGATCGTCAATAAGCACACCAATGTAGGCTTCATCCCGTCGAAGTATAAACGGCTCCTTCCCCTGTACTGAAAGGGCTGCATTGATCCCGGCCATTATCCCCTGTGCAGCTGCCTCTTCATATCCTGTAGTACCATTTACCTGCCCGGCAGTATAAAGCCCTTTAACCTTTTTTGTCTCCAGCGTATGTTTCAACTCGGTCGGATCGACATAATCGTACTCTATAGCATACCCGTAGCGTACGATCCTGGCATTCTCCATTCCTTTAACCGAACGTACCATCTCCAACTGAACATCGATAGGCAGAGAAGTACTCATGCCATTGATATAGTACTCTGTTTCATCGATGGTCTGCGGCTCTACAAATACCTGATGTCTTGGTCTGTCCCTGAAACGGTTGACTTTATCCTCAATACTGGGACAGTAACGCGGCCCTACCCCTTCGATCTGACCTGAGAACATCGGTGCTCGGTAAAAGTTACTCTCAATGATCTCATGGGTATGTTCATTGGTATAGGTTACATAACATGGTAACTGTGTCGGATGAAAAGTGCTTCTGTCCGTTCTGAATGAAAATGGCGGAGGAGGAGTATCACCTGGCTGTATCTCCATCACAGAAGTATCGACTGATTTTGCATCGATACGTGCACATGTTCCTGTTTTAAGACGGCCAATGTTAATACCCAGTCCTCTCAGATATTCAGCAAGTTCTATAGAGGCAAACTCTCCCTGCCGTCCCGCTGTCTGCGTCTTGTCTCCAATATGGATCAGTCCATTAAGAAAGGTTCCTGCAGTGATGATCACTTTGGGAGCCATATAGCGGTTACCCAATTGTGTAGTTACACCTTTAACCTCACCCTCTTTAATGATCAACCCGTCTGCGATCTCCTGTTTAACGTCAAGATTCGCCGTATTAAGCACTACATTACGCATGTAGATACGATATCTGTCCATATCGATCTGAGCACGAGTACCACGTACTGCAGGCCCCTTGGAAGCATTAAGAGTACGAAATTGAATACCTGTTGCATCTGTACAAAGCCCCATCTCACCGCCAAGTGCATCTACTTCTCTGACCAAATGCCCTTTGGCAAGCCCGCCAATGGCCGGGTTACAGGAACTGGCCCCTATCTGCTCTGCCAGGATCGTGATCATCAGTGTCTTCACACCCATTCTGGCAGAGGCTAGAGCAGCTTCGATACCTGCATGTCCTCCACCGATTACTATGACATCATAATTCATTCAAAAAACTCCGTTTTTGAATTAGGAATGAGGAATAAGGAATGAGGAATTATTGTTTGCATTGCTTGGCACTGCCTTTATAAAAGTAATGCTGTAGGTTACCTGCAATAACTCTCAACTCTGTTATTCCTAACTACTAACTCATTTTCGCTATAATTGAACGAATTATATCTAAATTAGATAAGGGACTATCTCTCATGAATTACAAAAGCTTTTTGCCCAAAAGCATACCGGCACTATTCACTCAACTCCAAAGGAGTTGTTGATGTTTACAGGTCTTATCCGCGAAATCGCTACCGTTAAAAGCTACCGGAATAATATACTCTCCATTCAGTCGGAACACAAAGCAAAACTTGGAGACTCGATCGCCATTAACGGTGTCTGTCTGACTGTCATAAAGATAAACAGTGACGGATTTGACCTGGAGCTGGCTGATGAAACACGTTCGATCATTGACGAGAGCAAGATCAGCAACAAAGTACATCTGGAGCCGGCCATGCAAATGAATGACCGTTTTGAAGGGCACATTGTTCAGGGACATATCGATTGCATAGGGGAGGTGGTTAAAATCACGAAACGGGAGAATGGCACTGATTTTATCATTAAAGTAGATCCAAAATATATAGTCTACATAGTTCCCAAAGGTTCCATTACCATAGATGGAATTTCTCTGACGGTCAATGATGTCCATGATGACAGATTCAGACTGACCATCATTCCCCATACACTTGAAAATACATTAATGAAAGAGTATAAAACAGGTACAAAGCTTAATATCGAAACTGATCTCTTCGCACGGTATATTGATCATATTCTCTCTCATCGTTCCAAAAAGAAAAAAACTATGAGCTGGGAAGAGGTTGACACAATTGTAATGAGCTATTGATAGTCACTGTCCCTAAGACTTCGGCCATTGGGATTTCTCTGCTTTTTCAACTCCATATCTATCCACTCTATGTTAGGGGTCAGCCCCTTTCTTTTCGGTGAAGCTATCAATGAACGTCTGGTATTCGGTGCATCATAATAATGCAGTTCAAAACCATTTTCATAGAGTCCCATGCGAGTAGAAGCAGCAGTTGAGTATGTGGTAAGCACAGCATCTTCAGTGCAAAGAGAACGGATGTCAGCAAACCACTCTTTTGTCCAGAGCAGTGGGTTGACCTTGGGACTGAAAGCGTCTTGATAAACGATATGAAAGCATTGGGTGCTGAGCGTTGAGTACTTCGTATAATTGTTTTTGATCATATCCTGAAGTGCTTTACGGGCATCACCAATGATAACCTCTATTTTAAACTGTTGGTCTTCGTAGTAGAAATTCTCACTGATCGCTTCTATAATGGGTTTTAAACTGTCAAATTCCGAAGGGTAGTCAAACCCTTGCAGTGACCGCACCAGTGCTTCATCAAACTCCGGGGAGATGATATGCAACTTGACAGGCAGATTGTTTTTCTTTACATGATAAAGTGTTGCCAGAGTGTTATAGCCCAGACCGTAACAAATATCCAAAATAGTCAATGACGTTTTGTCTTTATGCAGATCAAAAGCCGGATAGACATGTTTTTGCAGACTTTCATTGAGTGCTCCATCCTTGGGAGAATGGTAGGACTCGTTGAACTCTTTGGAGTAGAGAGTCACAGAACCATCATTACTGATGATCGTTTCCTTTCTGGATCTTAATTGAGGGGCATACCCCTTCCACTCCTCGCTCCTCACTCTTCACTCCTTACTTGACAAAGCTTTGCTTCATCACAGTCCTATCTCATCCAACTCTTTGAATTTGAACGCTTCAATAATATCTTCGATTGTTTCTTCTTCCCTGACAACAAGTACCATCATTCCCTCATTCATATAGTCAAGGTAGTTCTCAAACTTGTTGGCAAGAATGACAAAGTCAACCCACTCTCCGCCAAGCTCTTCGATAGAGTTGTAAAACTCCAGTGACTTGATACATCCTTCATCAAAATTGATCAGTGCCCACTTTTTGGCTTCAAGCTGCGGTACTATTTTAGAGGCTTTGCCTTCTTCTTTCTCTATAGGTATCCAAATTAACATTCTACAAACCTTTAAGAAGTTTCTTACTGAGTTTCAACTCTTCATTCTTCATCACACCTATACCCCTGTCCAGTACAGTACGTGCAATCTCTTTTGCCTCTTTGAGTGAGTGCATCTTGGAGGTACCACACTGATAGATATTAAGTTCGGGGATATCCTTTTTACGTTTGACGTTCAGAATATCCTTCATAGACTCTTTCCATGCTTTGGCAACTTTCTTCTCCGAGGGGCTCCCAAGAAGTGACATATAAAAGCCCGTACGGCAGCCCATCGGTGAAATATCGATAATCTCCACTCTCTTGGAGTTAAGATGATTCCGCATAAACCCTGCGAAAAGATGCTCCAACGTATGCACACCCTTTTCAGGGAGAATCTCTTTGTTGGGTACACAAAAACGAAGATCGAATACTGTGATATCATCTTCACACGGTGTCTTCATGGTCTTTGCTATCCGGACTGCGGGTGCGATCATTTTAGTATGATCCACTGTAAAACTGTCTAATAAAGGCATATCTTTTCCTTTTATAATTTTTCAAATTATAACGGAAAAAATGAAGAGTGAAGAGTGAAGAGTAAAGAGTTTTGGAAAAATTGGCCTTGCCAATTTATTTTATTGGGAAAAGTAACATATAAAGAATCTCAATACTTAGAGTAAAGTGTTATAGAAGTAGATAGGTTCAAATTTATCACAGAGAGTGCAAGCACAAGGGGGTAGGTGAAACGAGGGAATGAACATAGAAGAACATGACCGAGTGGAACAAAGCCACTCGGACAAAGGTATACTGAAGTCGACTTATACGCGAGCTTCTTCACGACGCTGTAGCATCTCCCAATACTCATCCACACCTTTCTGGATCTCATCGATAACGTGTCTGTATTCAGGTTTGAAGAGGTGTTTATAACGACCTTGTGCACCAAGATAGTCTTCAACAGAGATCACATTTTTAGGTCTGTAAAGAATATTAAGCTCATGACCATCAATAATCTCATAGATCGGGAACATCAAAGAGTCTGTTGCAAGGTCTGTGATATTGATCGTATCTTTTGGATCGAACCTCCACTCTGTACAACATGGAGAAACTGTATTGATAAAACATGGCCCTTCTGTTTCAAGTGCCTTCTGGAAACCTTTTGCCATGGATTTCCATTTGTTCGGAGCCAACTGTGCAACGTACGGTGCGCCATGTGCTGCCATAATCGCTACAATATCTTTTTTCTTCTCTTTTTTACCGTAAGAGTGTGTACCTGCCTGTGCAGTTGAAGTCGTTGCACCAATAGGTGTAGCAGAAGATCTCTGCCCTCCGGTATTTGCATAGTTCTCATTATCAAGACAGATATAGGTAAAGTCATGTCCTCTTTCAAAAGCACCTGAAAGCCATTGGAATCCAATATCAAATGTAGAACCGTCACCACCAAATGCAACAAATTTCACAGGTGAGTCGGGATCTTTCAGTGTACCTTTCTTCTTTCTTGCTTTATACATTGCTTCCGCTCCACCGGCAGCTGAAGCAGCATTTTCAAATCCGATATGCATCCATGAAGTATCCCATGATGTAAAAGGATAAACTGCCGTTGAAACTTCCAAACAACCCGTATTGGTCGTAATAACGAGGTTATCATCCGTACAGTTCATCAATTCTCTAACGATCATCGAGTGCGCACACCCTGGACAGAGTGTATGTGCTCCTTCAAACCTGTCATTGTTTGTAGAAAATTCTTTTAAGTTTTTAATTGACGTAATTGCCATAATTAGCTCCTTTTAGTCTGAAAGAATCCAAGGTGTGGTCCTCTAAGTCCAGAGAACTGTTGGATATCCGTTGTAATATGTCCTGCATCAGCATTCGCTTTCTGCTCCATAAATATTCTTTTTGCTTCACTTACTGCAAAATCTCTACCGCCAAGACCATAGATATAGTTTGTTACAAGCGGTCTGCTTGCTGTAGAGTAAAGTGCTGCGGATACTTCATTGAAAAATGCACCCATTGCACCACCTGGTGCAGATCTGTCAAGAACGGCGACCGATTTGACATTTTCAAGTGCATCCCTTACCTGGTCGAGCGGGAACGGTCTAAATACTCTGATCGCGACTACACCGGCTTTTATACCCTCTTCTCTAAGCTCAGTTGCTGCAACCCTTGCAGTTTCAACTGTTGTACCAAGTGCAACGATCGCTATCTCAGCATCATCCATCATATAGGACTCTACTCTTTTGTATTTACGACCGCTTATTTTTTCAAACTCTTCAAATACCTCGTCGATGACCGGTCTTGCATCCATCAGTGCTTTGTGCTGTTTTGCCTTATGCTCAAAGTGCCAATCCTCTTCTGTCTGTGCACCGTATGTTACGGGTCTTGAGAAGTCAAGCATATCATCAACAGGATCAATATCTCCGACAAAATTGTATGCCACTTCATCACTTAACGGATACACATTCTGCGCTGTATGTGAAGTGATAAACCCGTCCTGGTGGACCATAACCGGAAGTCTTACCGAATGGTTTTCACCGATCTTGAATGCACATAGTGCAAGATCGTATGCCTCTTGTGAATTGAATGCACCCATCTGGATCCATCCCGAATCACGCCCAAGATACATATCGGAGTGGTCACCACGTACATTGAGCGGTGATGCCAATGCACGGTTAACTACATTCAGTACGATCGGGAGTCTCATACCTGATGCCTGGTAAAGTACCTCGACCATCAATGCAAATCCCTGAGAGGAGGTTGCAGTAGAGACACGTCCGCCCGCTGCAGAGGCACCGACACATGCTGACATTGCCGCATGTTCAGACTCAACCATAACGAACTCACCATCAATATAGCCATTTGCTACATAAGCACCATAATTTTCAACGATAGGAGTAGACGGTGTAATAGGATATGCTGCAACAACATCTACACGTGCCTGTCTCAATGCCTGTGAAGCAGCATAGTTACCATCCCAAACTTCTCTTTCCTGTAAATCAAATTTTTCTGCCATAACAGCCCCTTACTTTTCTTTTTTCTTTTTTTCTGGCCATTGAGACAATGCCGTCTCGAGCTCTTCTTGCTCACTGAACATCAACAGTGATTTTGGATTTGTAGGACATACTTCTACACATACTTCACACCCTTTACAGTGATCATAGTCAATCCCCAGCATCTGCTTGTCTCGTGATATGATTGAAGAATCCGGACACCATACCCAACAGTTTTGACAGTCAATACAAACATCAATATTGAATACCGGCTTTTTTACTCTCCATGAAGCAACCGTTGCAGTATAGGAGTTGTAGTCGGAATAGTTTCTCTCTTCTGCTTTCAAATGTACGATATTGGATGCATCTCCCTCAAATGAAGGAAGAACACTTCCCTGTGTTACTTCATGCCATCCAAACAGATCCTTTCCTGCTTCAAGCTCATGGATACCTCTGTTGTCCTGTGCACATAGTTTTAAATCTTGCATTGTCGCTCCTCTTACTTGACTTCGTTATACGCTCTTGTAATTGCCTGCATGTTGCCATCAATAATCTTCTGTGGGAACTTTGCAAGAACTCTCTTCATATTTTCCAAGAAATAATCCAATTCAAACATCCCTGAAACTTTAACGAACGCACCAAGCATCGGGGCATTCGGGATCGATCTTCCGATCGTATCCAATGAAATTTCGATACAGTCTACAACATACACTCTATCAGCTTTGTCTTGCAATGCCGGGATCTGCGCGATGAGATCCTCTTTGCTCAAGTGTGATGTAATGATATATTTCGTTGTCTCTTTGTCATTCATGGTAATATCATCAGTCATTGCCAAAGCAGGGTCGATCACAAGTACATAATCAGGATACATAAACTTCTCATGTGTAATGATCGGCTTGTCATCGATTCTGTTATAGGCTCTAAGGGCTGCCCCTCTTTTTGCTGAACCGTAAAGTGCGAAAGCCTGAACCTCTTTACCAGTAGTAGCGACAATGTCACCCAAACTCTTTGCACCGGTTACGGCACCTTGACCTGCACGGCTATGCCATCTGATCTCTATCATAGTTTCTCCTCTATAGTGGTTAAGTATCTGAGTATACACCCAAAATACTAAAATTTATCCCATTGTAATGATGTGACTCTTAAAGTGTGCTTGAAATTACAATTTTTTTAACTTCATGTTATGATACGACAATAAACTTTACAGCTTCAAGCGCATTTGAAGCAAGGCTGGAAGTATATTCCGACAGCTTCTTTTCATCAGCATAACCGCAAGTTACTGCTACACTCTGAATATCTGCCGCCTTTGCCGCACAAATATCCATGGGAGTATCACCTATCAGCCAACATCTATTTCTATCAGCTTTTAACTTTGATATCGCTTTTAAAACCGGTTCCGGATGGGGCTTGGGGTGAGTGACATCCTCTCTTCCTATCAGTACATCAAAATGGTGCATGATTCCCATATACTCAAGCATTTCCCTTGAATATTCCGCAGTCTTTGTCGTTACGATGCCCAAAGTAGCATGTTCCCTTGCCAAAGTAACTGCTTCCAGTGCATTTGGCAGTAAAACCGTTTTTTCACAGGATATCTTTCGATAGTGCTGCTTATATGCAGCTACATGATCCCAAACTCTCTCCTCCGATACACCAAGTGTTCTGAACATTACATCCAACGGGTATCCTATCTCCGCTTTAATGGATGCTTCATCCGGTAACACTTCGCCAAACATAGAGAGTGATACATCAAAGCTCTCCAATATTGCTTCTGTAGAATCGATCAATGTACCGTCAAGGTCAAATAAAATAGTCATAGTTCTCTCTTCATCATAGAATGTGGCAGCTTTGGTACTGCTGCCAACAATCTTTTCGTATAATCATGCCGGGGTGTACCCATTACTTTCTCCACACTGCCCTGTTCAACAATCTTCCCTCTTCTCATGACTGCTACCTCATCAGCGATGGTGGCAATAATGGAGAGGTCGTGTGTAATAAAAAGGTAGGAGACTCCCTCTTCATCCTGTAACCTCTTTAATAATGTAAGTATCTGTGCTCGTACAGAGACATCAAGTGCGGAAGTGGGTTCATCGCAAATAATAAGTTCCGGCTTTACTGCCAAAGCTCTGGCGATTCCTATACGCTGCCGCTGTCCTCCTGAGAACTCATGCGGATAACGGTGCAGGAAGGAGGCGTCCAGTTCCACCTTTTTAAGCAAGGTCTGAATATATCTTTCCTGTGCAGCTTTTCCTTTAGGTCCGACATCAAGGCTTTCCATTCCTTCACGCAGTATCTCCCCGATACTCATACGCGGGTCCAGCGCAGAGAAGGGATCCTGAAAGATCACCTGTATCTTCTGACGGTATGGCTTCAGTCCTGCCATACCCAAAGCCGTAAGGTCTTTCCCTTCAAACAGGATCTTTCCCTCACTGACAGGTACAAGTGAGAGTATTGCCTGCCCTAAAGTACTCTTCCCGCTGCCTGACTCTCCTACCAAAGCAAGTGTCTTGCCTCTTTGGATGGAGAGAGATACACCATCTACTGCCCTGACTCTACCTGCCATTCTCCGAAGAAAACCTTTTTTGATAGGAAAATGCACTTTAAGTCCCTTTACCTGTAACAGTATGTCACTCTGTTTTGAGACTCTGGACGGGCGTTCTCCCTTTGCATCCTTTAAAAGTTTCTGACTATAGGGATCTACCGGTGTTTTAAAAAAGTATTCAGTATGGGCTATCTCAACGATCTTTCCTTTTCGCATGACCGCAATACGGTCTGCCACCTGTGCTACCACAGCCATATCATGGGTAATAAAAAGAATAGATAGCTGACGCTCCTCTTTGATCTTTTTCAGCAATGCCAGCACCTGTGCCTGAATGGTCACATCCAGTGCTGTGGTAGGTTCATCAGCAATAAGCAATTCAGGCTCACATGCAAGTGCCATCGCAATCATCACACGCTGCTTCTGTCCACCGGATAGCTGATGCGGATACCAATAGTAACGCTCTTCAGGTGCAGTCAGTGCTACCTCTTCAAACAGAGAAACCACTTTCTCTTTTGCTTCCTTATTAGAGAGTTTCAGATGTAAACGCAATACCTCTGCTACCTGTTCACCTATGGTCATTACCGGATTGAGTGCCGACATCGGTTCCTGAAAGATCATCGCGATCTTCTTGCCCCGAATCTTCTGCATACCAAACTCAGGCAGTGCGAACAGCGATACACTGTGGAGCTTTACATCTCCTTCTGTAACCTTGACAGCCTGCGGTAAAAGACGCATAACTGCCAGTGAAGTTAGTGATTTACCACTGCCTGATTCTCCAACAAGAGCAAATGTTTCTCCCTTTTCAATGACAAAACTTACACTGTCAAGAAGTGTCTCTTCCCCTGCAACAAGACTAAGGTCTTTTACACATAAAAGTGGACTCATCTCTCATTCCTTGGATCTAATACATATTGTACCCTGTCAGAGAAAAGATTGGCAGCCAGCACCAGAACGAACATAAAACTGAAAGAGGAGAAGAGAGACCACCATACCATCGGTTCCCGTGCCATTTCCAAACGTGCCTGGTTGATCATATTTCCCCAGCTGTACATCGTCGGATCTACTCCTACACCAACATACGAAAGTACCGCTTCCGCCAATACCAGGCCAGAGAAATCCAAGACTATAGAGATAAGGATAATGTGGGTCAGGTTGGGAACAATATGACGATACATAATGCGCCATTTGCTTACACCAAATGCCTTGGCCGCTGTAACATAATCCATCTGGGAAATACGCAAGGTCTCCGCACGCAGCAAACGGCACAATCCTGTCCAGCTTGTCAGACCCAAAATAAAGATAAGAAAAAGAAGACGAAGATCAGAGCGCTCAACTGTGGAAGCAAACCAGTCTGGATGATTGTCCATCATTACCTGCATCATCAAAACCCCTGCTGCAATAAGCAGTACACCGGGAATGGAACTGAGTGTCGTATACAGGTATTGGATAAGATCATCGACCCAACCCCTGAAATACCCTGCACTCACCCCAAGAAAAATCGCCAAAGGCAGTGTCACAAGTGTCGTCAAAATACCAATAAGAACACCGGTCCTGATACTTTTCAAAGATGCATAGAATACATCTCCTCCTACTTTATCTGTTCCCAGCACATGGTAGGAAAAACTCATCACATAAAGCCAGGTGAGCAGAACAATACAGAGAATCAGCATCATATATCCTGTCCGCCAGGGCAACTTGGTTCTGCCCTTCAGTACCTCTGTTACCCGCTGTATCAAACTTTCCTCTTTCGTCCATAACAAATGCAGAAAGACAAGGCTCCCGGCAATCAGCATTCCTGTCACTACCGCAATTAAAGATTTTTGACTGCTCTCTTCTGCAGAGACATACTTCAACGGAAGATTTTGCTGTCTGGTCAAACCATCCTCTCCCACAATAATTGATTTGGTGTACTCATGTGTCGCAAAAGGAGCAGAGTAGGTACGCTCTGAAAAGGCTTTCTGATGTCCAAAGGCCAGATCAAGCAAAGAGATGATCTCTCCTTCGCGAAAGAGCTCCTTTTCTGTTTGCTGTGTCACTTTGAAATGTACCGAATCCAATAGTGCGAAGAGCAGATAAAAACTCAAAACAACAGCTGAAGCCATGGCAATTTTCGAACGGAAGATGGCATACCACTTGCGCCTTGACTCTTCAGATCCTGAAAGCTGATGTCCCCACAGAATGATCACCCCCATCAATATCCATACCAATATATCGGTCCAAAGCAGCATAAGGCTCATAATTTGACCCTCGGATCAAAAAGTGTATAGGAGATGTCTGTCAGTATCAGTCCGACAATATAGAGCACCGAGCCTAAAAAGACCATCGCTTTGACAATGGAAAAGTCCTGCGCATTGATTGCATCGATTGTATAGGAACCAAGCCCTGGAATACCAAAGAAAGATTCCATAATCAAACTTCCCATAAAAAGCGATGGAATGATCACCACCACACCTGTCAAGATAGGCAGCATACCGTTCTTGAGCACATGCAAGAAGAGTACACGGATCTCAGAAAGCCCTTTGGCTCTGGCAGTACGTACATAATCCTGGTTCATCTGCTCCAGGAAGATGGAACGGTACCAGCGCACACCTGACCCCAATCCGGCGAATACCCCGATCATCACCGGCAAAATAATGAACTTGATACCGCTCCATCCGTTCTCATAGCCGGAAATAGGTACCCAATGCCATATCTTGGAGAAGAGTACCTGTCCGGCAATAATATAAAAAAGTCCTGAGATCGACATGATCATTACAGCAACAGCCATCATCGAAATATCGAGTACCGACCCTCTAAAAAGTACCAACAGCAGAGCCAAAGAGATATTGGTAATAAGCGCAATACCAAAAGTTGGCAGTGCGATAGACAGACTTGGTCCCATACGCGCTTTAATATCAGCTCCAATATCCCGATTTGCATCGGAAACACCGAAATCGAAGCTAAAAAGCCTAAGCGACTCTTTGACAAAAAGTGTATCAGTCAGTTTGTCCATACCTGAGGCTTCTGAATTTAAAAAAAGCGGTTTGTCATACCCTTTTTCCTCTTTCCACGCCTGTATCATTTGCGAACTTACCTGCTTGGCACCCAACTGGGCACGTGCCATATCATCAGGAGTATTGACCATAAAAAAAAGCACAAAGGTAATGAGGTTGACACCGATGAGAATAGGTATGGCATAAAAAATGCGCCGCAGGATATAAACCAGCATTATCTCTTCTTCCTTTCGATTACGGAATTTTGACGCTTCCTGTAAGCTTTGTAAAGTAATACAGCCGAAAGCAGAACTCCCAGCAACAATAGAATGATCGGCATACGAACCGGTTGATTCCACTCCTGCTGTTTTTTGACCCTGAGTTGCGCATCTATACGCCTGTACTTGAGTGTATTATTCGCCATAGCATTGGCTGAAACATTGCCAAACCACTCATGCATCAGTGCAAGACTTTTAGGATAAAAACCCCATACCCATGGTGCATCTTCTCTGACTATCTGTAACATTTTTTCTATCTTCTCCAGGCGTTCAGGCGTATTGTTCATCGTCTTTATCTCATCAAAGAGTCTGTCAAACTCCGGGTTTTTGTAGTTGGCACTGTTGATCCCTGTTCCATTAGTATCGATTACGGCATTTTTACCATAGAGCAAAAAAAGAAAATTCTCCGGATCGGGATAATCTGCATTCCAACCCCATGAAAAGAGCTGTACCTTGCCTTTACGTACTTTATCCTGAAAACGGTTGTAGTCTGTTGCACGGATCACCAACTCTATCCCGAGTTTATCAAACTGTTTACGCCGCCAATCCATCAGTGCCCTGTCGTCAGGACCGGTTGCAGTTGTATCGTAGTAAAGCTTCAGACGTTTGCCTGTTTTTTCACTGACTCCTCCAGGATACCCCGCTTCAGCCAGTAGCTTTTTGGCAACCTCCAAACTTTTACGCACACGTTTGCCATCCACCCAGTCGTAGACTACGAAGTTAGTCCCCTCTTTCCCTTCTTTATAACCAAATATTCCCTGTGGAATCGGTCCTTGTGCAGGTACCCCTCTCTCATTCATAAAAATTGAGATGTACTCTTCCTGGTTTTGAGCAATACTGATCGCCTGGCGCAGCTTTTTAGCCTTTTCACCATACCCGCCGACAACAGAGTCTGCCATATTGAACGCCAGATAGAAAATAGAGGGTTGTACCGAGCTTATAAGCCGTATCCCTTTGGCCTTCATCTCATTACTGAGTCCCATATCACCTGATGAGCCTATCTGCACTGCCTGGTCAAAAGCTTCTGTACTAATTCCAGAGGCGTCATAATACCCTTGAAGGAATTTGTTCCACAAAGGAATATTCTCTTTCTCCAATGTATAGACCACTTCATCAATAAAAGGAAGCTTTTTACCACTGTCTGCAAGCAGTTCTTCCCGAACATTGGACATTTCTGCCTCCTCTTTGCTCAGTATCGGGTAGTAATCTTCATGATAGTTCGGGTTTCTTTCAAGACGCATACGCTGATTGGGATTATTCTCTGCCAGATAATAGGGACCTGTACCTACCGGATACCAGTTAAGCGTCAGATTCTTTCTCTTCAGCCCTTCCTGCTGATAAAAAAGATCCGCTTCCCATGGGATAGGTGCAAAAAAAATCATACTCATCCAGTAGAGAAACTGCGGATATTTTCCTTTAACCCATATCTCCAGCGTAGTATCATCAACAACTCTAACCCCTTCTATATGATAGGAGCGAAGATCAAGGATCTCTTTATTGGCACGTTTTCTCTTTGCTACCTGGGTGATTTCCCTGGAAAATGATTCAAGTCCGACAATATAACTTTGCATCGTATCAAGAATAGGTGAGTGATACTGGCGTACTGCCATCCTTTTAATAGCATACTCATAATCCTCTGCTTTCAGCATACGTGTTGTCTTCTTTGGGAAGTCATCAAGGCTTTCAATTTTGGAAAGCGCTTTTTCATTGAGTGCGCCGTAAAGCAGATCTCCTTTATGATCTTTGACAAATGCCGGATGGTTCTGATACCCTATATCTTCTCTAAGATACAAACGGTAAAGCGTATAGGCAACCTCTTTGCTGTTTGCAGGAACTTCCTCTTTTTTTACATCAAGATATAATACTTCAGGCATTGACTTTAATGTCAACGGTTCCAAGGTATAAGGATACCGGAGATAGTTATACTGCAGCGGCGGTTCATATATCTGCCCCAAAAAAGCCCACTCATTTGAATTGTACGAACGTACCGGGTCGAGGTATTTTGGCGGAGAGGTGAAAACAGTAAAAAGTGTATTGCTTTGAACCTGTTTTTCATCATAGGGGTTGTTCCAGACATTTGCACAGGAAAGTGAAGTAGCTAAGGCAAACAGAAATATCATTTTGAACAGGTGCAAAAACAAAAACAGACCCCTTTACCAAATATACTCTGAACTGGTTTTGATTCTAACATAATTTAACTATTGAACAGTAGAAAATAATCATACTATTTTACTCCTATTTTCATCAAAATCCTTGATCACTAAAACCATATTAATATAAAACAAAAGCTGATTTGATCATGAATATAATTTAAAATATAATCAGGAATAATAAAAAAGATTAAATTCTAAGATTTAAATTAGTTTTAAAAAATGTTGCTCTAAAATGAATGTGCAACAATAATTTTTAACAAGAAGGAAGGCTATGGCACGATTAGTAGTAATGGGTGGTGGGGTCTCAGGACACACTGCCGCAACATTTGCAAAAAAGTGGCTGGGTGATGAGCACGAAGTAGTAGTCGTTACACCAAACTCACTATGGAACTGGATACCGTCCAATATCTGGGTAGGAGTTGGACAGATGACAAAAGAGGATGTAGTGTTCCCGCTTGCCCCTGTTTACGAAAAAGCAGGTATTGATTACAGACAGGCAAAAGCAGTCTCTATTCATCCTGAAGGGAAAACTGACAGCAATACTCCATATATTACAATCGAATATACGGGACAAGGCAAAGAGGGGCAGACAGAGGAGATCACTTACGATTATCTGATCAATGCAACCGGGCCGAAACTGAACTTTGATGCAACACCCGGTCTTGGAAATGGTGAAGGCGGAATAGGAGAACATACTGTCTCTGTATGTACTGCTGACCATGCAGTACATGCAAACCTTGAACTGCAGCGTATTTTTGAAAAAGCTAAAAAAGGTGAGAAACAGAAGATTCTCATCGGTACAGGTCACGGCATGTGTACATGCCAGGGTGCTGCTTTTGAATATATCTTCAATGTGGAACATGAAGCAAATAAAGCCGGTATAAGAGATATGCTTGATATTCAGTGGGTATCAAATGAATCATTCCTTGGAGACTTCGGAATAGGTGGTCTTCATATTAAACGCGGAATGTATGCTGCAAGCTCCAAACTCTTTGCAGAGTCACTTTTTGTTGAACGTGGTATCAACTGGACTATCGGAGCACATATAAGCAAAGTAGAGGACAAAAAAGCCCATTACGAACTGCTGGATGGAAGTACCGGCGAAATGGAGTTTGACTTTGCCATGCTTATTCCACCATTTGCAGGTGTTGGGCTTAAGGCATATGACAAAGCTGGTGAGGATATGACGGACAAGATCTTCGCACCGAACGGATTCCTGAAAGTCGATGCGGACTATACTCCAAAACCGTATGAGGAATGGAAAGCAAGTGACTGGCCAAGAACCTACCAGAACCCAACATATAAAAATATCTTTGCCTGTGGTATCGCATTCGCACCTCCACACCTTATCTCCAAGCCAATGAGTTCACCAAACGGTACACCGATCAACCCGACACCACCAAGAACGGGTATGCCTTCCGGTATCATTGGTAAAGCCGTAGCACACTCTATCTGTGACTTGATCAAAGAGGGTGAGAATGCACATCTGCATGAAGCCTCCATGGCAGAGATGGGAGCGGCATGTGTGGCCTCAGCAGGTAAGGGACTGACTGACGGTACCGCAGCAGCACTGACCGTTTATCCAGTTGTACCGGACTTTGAAAAATATCCTGGGATTGGACGTGATCTAGACTACACTTTCGGTGAGATAGGACTTGCAGGTCACTGGATCAAACATATTCTGCACCATATGTTCCTCTATAAAGCAAAACTTAAGCCAGGCTGGACTTTGATCCCTGAATAAAATAATAAGATATAAATAAAAAAGGAGAAGAAATGGGTAGTGTAGACCACTCTATTGAAAAAAATGTTAAAGCATATGAGCCAAGTTTTGAGGTAATGGTTCCGACACCATTTGTCAAATTTATGAGAACTTGTATACTTTGGCAAATTATTCGATTTATCGTGATTAACATCAAAATGATTGTCGTGGTTCAAAAGAGTCACTGACAAGATGTCTACAGGCTTCGGCCTGTATTCCTAATAGATACACACAATATTTGCTGAAATCATTTACTTTTAAATTATTGCAGCAAATATTGTACTTTTATACAAAGGGTACCGCTATGGTAAAAGAACTGATCATTTATCCTGACAACAGGATCCTTGCCTGTGGTGATGTACGTGGTTTTGATGAAAGCGTAGGCAAGCTTTTTGATGATATAAGAGAGACTATGGAACACTATGGGCTGGATGCCCTCAGTGCCATGCAGGTAGCACATCCTTTTAATATGTTTATTGTTAAAAAAGGTGAAAAGTATATTGAGTTTGCCAATCCGCGTATTCTTACAAAAGAGAAGCTTTTTGAAGCAGAGGAGCAGAGCAGCTACTACCCGGATGTCACTGCTGTCATCCCCCGTTATGAAAAAATGAAGATCGTCTATGAAGACCGTCACGGCAATACACACTATATGGATATAGAAGGGGACAAAAACTTTGCTGCAATATTTCAGCAGATGATGGACTTCTCACTTGGAGGTACGATGCTTGATCGTATCGATAAAAACCAACGCCAGAAGATCCTTGATGCATTGGAAGGCAAAGGACTTATGCCCGAAACAGGGGATGTATGTCCTACTTTCTCCAATAAAGACTACTTCATCAGTTTTGCCGACAAGCTTCTCTTCTTTATGGGTCTTTCTCTTTTAACACCGCTTTTCAAGCTTGAGAAAACGACAGTGGAAAATATCTATATGTTCGACAAGATTGCATTCCCTGCTGTGATCCTTCTGATGATCGGCTTCTTCTTCTATGCAGAGTACGAGGCAAAAAAATATAAACAGTGCAGCTCCTGCCAGATAGGAAACAATATAGGAGTGATGATTAAACGCTGTGTAGCAGCAATTGTATTTGCTCTTGGTGCCTACTTCCTTGTTAATCCAAATTAACAAACTGTGTCCAGGGATATCTTTATGCTGTCCTCTTTCATGCACTACTCCGAATAAACCGGTTTTCAGTGCACTATAATACACTCTTCTGCATACTGGTGTCTGTAACAGTTTCCATAATAAGTTTGTGATAATAAAGAATAGATTTTCCCACGCAAAGCGCAGGAAAGAAGAACGATCGGTAAAAGTAACCGACTATCTTTTTGAGAACTGTGGAGAACGTCTCGCTTTTTTCTTACCTGGTTTCTTACGCTCAACTACTCTTGAGTCACGAGTAAGAAGACCCATAGGCTTCAAGATCGCTCTAAATGATGGTTCGTAAGCCACCAATGCTTTAGTGATACCGTGCTTAAGTGCATCTGCCTGAGCAGAGTAACCGCCACCAAGTGTTGTAGCCTTGATATTCATAGACTCAAGCTGTTTTGTTGCTTCAAGAGGAAGTCTAACTTTCATTTTAAGTGTTTCATGTCCACCTAACCACTGATCAAGCGTTTTACCGTTGATAAGCATTTCACCGTTACCTGGAGTGATCCAGACTTTAGCGATCGCAGATTTTCTTTTTCCTGTTGCGTAGATAGTTGCCATCCTTACGCTCCTTTATTGATTTGTGCAGTGTGTGGATGCTCAGAGCCAGCATACACTTTAAGTTTTTTAAGCATTTGTCTACCCAGCGTCGTCTTTGGAAGCATACCTCTTACCGCAAGCTTGTAAAGCTTTTCAGTATGGTTTTCAAGCATATCGCTAAGTTTTTTTGACTTTGTAGAACCAAAATATCCAGAGTGGGTGAAGTACTCTTTGTCATCAAGCTTAACACCGGTAAATTTCGCTTTTTCAGCATTGATGATCACTACGTAGTCACCACAGTCTACATTTGGTGTAAACGATGGTTTATGTTTCCCTCTAAGCAGAGTCGCCACTTCAGTCAGGATACGACCAAAAGTTTTACCTTCTGCATCGATCAGAACCCAGTCTCTTTGTACTTCATGAGGTTTTACGACTTTTGTCATTTTCATGATGATTTTCCTTGTTTGAAATATAGCTTTCACTATTTGTGGACGGATTGTACCCACATAAACTTAAAATTTATTTAAATTCAGTTTACTTTAAGCTTATGAAGGATATTTTCTCTTTTTCAAGGTAAATGATCATTCCTTTCGTTGGTTTCCCTGTCAATGTATAAATCGCCTGCATATAATTCTGTACCTGCTTTCGGTGTTTTTGCATAAACTTCTGTGAACTTTTATAATCAACAACCAGCACATGATCACCATACTCAAGCAGCAAATCTATCTGCTTGAGCTCACCACGGTAACTCAATAACCTCTCCTTGCCGACTTTGGCACTTTTCAGAATCTTCTGAAATGATTCATCTGCTATCAGCGCAGCAACACGTGACTCTATATCAGCAATCTTCTCAGCACTGAGTAGCTGTCCATAACGATTCTGCAACGCCACTATTGCTTGTGTCAAGTGCTTATTGTCAAAATCTCCCATCATCTCCAGTGTGTAATGCAGTGCTGTTCCAAAGAGAATAGCTTCCATATCTTTCTCTTCTTCATCCTCTTCACTCTCTTTGACTTCCTGCGTACCGTAATGAGAGAGTACAATATTCTGAAGATCAGCTTTTTGCACTTCCTTCTGAACACTTAATGCTGAACTCTGAGTGATCACCTCTCCCATTTTTATTGGAGAGATATTGATCTCATCAAACATCGAATCTTTCGATTTACACAGTACGATCAGTCCCTCGACTGCTCTGGTCAGTGCAACATAGAGTACATTCATCCTGTCTTTTGCACTTAACCTTTTTCTCTCTGCCATAATACGGGCATACTTCTTGTCAAAATATTCACGCCCCGATATACGATAAAGAATCTCATCGATGAAAAGTGCATCATTATAGTGAAAGAGAAGTGGTGATTTGTCACTGTTCTCTCTTCTCAGCCGGTCAAGTACGATCACATACTCAAACTCCAATCCCTTGGAACCGTGTACAGTCATAATCTTAGCCCCGTGTACCGAGTTAGATGCTACGGCAATGTTTGAAGTGGCGAACTCTTCCAGAAATGTAGGAATATCAGTAAAGGAAGAAGCAAATTCCAGTAGTTTCAGAATATTCAGGTCATTATCAAAATACCCAAACTCTCTTACCAGCCGGTCCAATACCTGCAGCGGTGACATAAATGCAGAGAACCATGAAACGTCTATACTGTCCAGAGACCTTCCCACACGTAAAAGCATCGCTTCCCCATCAATACGTTCTCCATAAAAAAGGTAAGAGACCATTGCAGTAAGTGCTGCAATCTTGGGCAGGTTCTTCAAAGAGGAAGAGGTCTTTAGCAGGGTATGGATGCCTGCCTTGGCACAGACTTCCTGCAGTGACTGTCCATCCTTGTTGGTACTGACCAGAAAAGCAATCGTATCGACATCTACTCCCAGTGAGATCAGACGTTGTGCCTGTGTCACAGCTTCCTGAAGAAGATCCTCGCTCTCTATCACCTCTACATACCCCTCTTGTGCCCCTTTCCTGCTTTTTTGTGAAACAAACCCGGGCATGGTTCCATTAAACCAGCAGTTGACCTGCTCGACGATATGACGGCTGCTTCGGTAGTTTGTATCCATCTGCTCAATAGTAATCCCGTAACGTTGGGCCACTTTGTCAAACAGCTCTTCTACTCCGCCTCTGAAACGGTACAGTGACTGCTTGGTATCACCCACATAGAAGAAACTTCTCAGTTCACTCTGCCCCGCCCCTGCAAATATCTCATCGATCAGTGGTTTGAGAAGCAGAAACTGTAAAGTAGAGGTATCCTGAAACTCATCCAACAAAATATGTTTGAACTTCGCATCGATCTTGAAGTAGAGGAACTCTTTGGAAATACTCTCATACAACAGCCGATAGGTAAAATAGGTCAGGTCATCAAAACTGAGTACACCGCTTGCTTTGGCATTGCTGATAAGTGCATTCTTGTAATGGTCATAGACTTTAAAGAGTGCGTTTAATACAACCAGCTCTCTGGTCTGTACCCATTGCAACAGCCTCTCTTTAAGTTTCCCGTAAAGATGCTCTATATCAGGAGTAATGACTTTTTTGAACCAGGAATGCTCCCCAAGCATCTCTTTTTCAAAGAGCTTTTTTCCAAAGAGTTCCTTCACAGAGCCAGTCTCAAACTGTTTGACAGCACGCTCTGCCGCACCGTTTTCTTTAAGCAGCCTGACCATATCTTGTCTCAGATACTCCACCTCTTCTTCTATTTTACTGACAGAATGATGTACGGCTTTGGGTTGGGGAAGCAAAGGGTCTACTTTATAGAAACTCTGCATAAGTTCAAAGATTTTGGCAAAACGTTTATCTTCGATATCCATCGCCAATTTTACCAATGAAGAGAGCAGCCCGGCTGCTTCAAGTTCCTGAAGGAAATAATTCCCAAGCTCCTCATGGCTCTGCTCTTTAGTCACAAAATCCGGTTCCAACCCTATCTCCAGCGATGCAGAGCGCAGAATAGAGGCAAAAAAACTATCCAGTGTCACAATATGCGAAGTCGATGCAAGGAACCGTGCCAGTACCTCAGGCTGTTTTTGGAACAGTGCTTCTCTGCTCAGTCCTGTTTCTGACAAGATCGCATTGAGAAAGGCATCATTCTCTCCAAGATGACGTAGCGAGTCCACAACACGCTGACGCATCTCTGCTGCCGCCTTGTTGGTAAAAGTTGCTGCCAGTATAGTGCCGGGGGCTTCATCCATGAAAAGCAAAGAGATGTAGCGTACTGCAAGGGCAAAGGTCTTTCCACTGCCGGCGCTGGCAGAGTAGGCTAAAAATGGTTTGAAGCTCATAGATACTCTCCCCGTCCGCACATCAGAGCAAATTCACAGTATTTGCATCCCTGCAGTGATTCGCATTTCTCTGCTACAAAGCTTTTGGTCTGTTTAAGTGCCACGATATGCTCTTCAAGTAATGCATTCTTTTCTTCCAGTGCCGTGATCGCTTCCATCTCTCCGCCATCCAGAATCCGGAGAAAGGCAAACTGCACATTCTGATAGTGTGGTCGTAACAGATGGTCATAGATACTCATTTGAAAATCACTCAGTTTCTCAAGGTTCTTTGTTCGGTTCGCCTCTTTGATCGATCCACTTTTATAATCCAGTACCAAAGTATGCGTTTCATTCTGGTCAATACGGTCGATACGCCCTTTGAAATGCAAACCGCCGATCTCTCCGGCAAACTCTTTTTCCCTCTGTGTCACGATCCATCCATTTTTAAAATGGACGACCTGCTGCTGTATGAATGCCGTGAGTTTCTTCTGCCAGAACTGTTTCTGATAAGAAGCCTTAGCATCGTTGTCTGGATGCATATGCTCTATAAGTATGCCAAGTACCTTTTCCATCTCCTCCTCACTCTCATAACTGTCATACTCTTCAAATACTTTTTCAAGTACCTTATGCAGAAACAGCCCCTCATTCAACTCCTCTTCCTCTTTAGGCTGTATCTTTTGAATGTACCGGTAGTAATACTTGCGTTTACACTCCAAAAATATCTTAAGTCTTGAAGCTGACCATGTGACAGCAGAAGCATCAAAGTCCGCTACAATCGGATCGGTCTCTTCAACAAACCGGGAAGGCTCAGCATAGAGCAGCTGCAGCGGTACGGTTGCATGCTTTGCCTCTTCAAGCCCCAGTTCATAGATGAATTTGGAGGGCAGTTTATTGTCACTGCTGCTATAAATGATCACTGCCTGTGATGCCTCTTCCAAAAGCCGTTTGTAATACTGCTTTTGAAGTGATTCCCTGTCATTTCGTGTAGGTAGAGAGGCAAATGCTCTGACTTGCGTATTGAGGAAGCGGTCTTTACCTGAACTTGCCGGTACCACCCCCTCATTAAAATCGACAATCACCACCCCCTGAAAACTGACTCCCCTCGTTTCAAGTACACCCATCACCGTCACTTTGCCGCCACGGATATCATCGATCGTGATGCCGGAGAGTGCTTTCATCCACAGAAACAACCATGCTTTGGCAGGAAGTACCTCTTTGGCAAAGAGCACCCTGAAATGATACTCTCTCTCCCGCACCCTTTCATTTTCAGTATCTAAAAGATCAAGTATTTCAAGCTGTGCAAAAAATGCTTCTATTTCCAATGTACGGCTGGGAGAGAGTGTTTTAACCTTCTCCATATTCAGACCATACCGCTCCATGAGTACAACTGTCTCTTTCTCTCCACTTTGCCAATAACGCCAGATCGATTCAAGCAGTTTGTAGATACGTCCGTTACTATAGTCGTATCCCATCGCAAAATTCAGGTTGTTCCATCTGTCAAACAGAGCAAAATGTGTTTTGAATGACTCATCAGGCAGTATCAATGCAATCTTCTCAGGAGAAATACCACTTTGCACCATTTCTTCTATCTTTGCAAATGCCAATGCGATCTGCTCTTGGCGTTCTTCTACTTTTAATACCTCCGCATGAAGGACATCATGCTTTGGTTTGTACTCAAGTACTTTTTTTTGCTGTATATCACATATGACATAGGCATTATTAGGCAACGCTATCCCATACCCGGCAAAGCGTTCCTGCATTTTCCGGTTAAAGCGGCTTGTATGGTAGTGTATCTTGAGGGGTGTCATCTTGGCAACCTCTATCAGAAGTTCCATCTCAAATCGGCTCAGATACCCTTCAAGATGGATGATGATCTCTTCATAGGTACAGATAAAAGCTTCATTAAGTTCATAGTTTCCCGGAATAAAGGCTTTATCTGTCAAACCTTTCCGTACTAAAAGTGCTTTATAGCGTTGCAACAGTGTTTCAAGGATCTCCAGGTGCGTACTGAACTCTGCATAGGAATCTGCTTCTGCCAGCATTAAGAAGTCCACATGCTCGACAGCAAGCTCTTCATAAAACTTGAAAAGATCTTCACTCCTGGAAAAAAAACGGATCAATTCCCTTTCAAAATTCAGTCTCTCAAACGCTTCGAACTGTGCCGCTTCTCTCAATAGAAGTATGCGTTTAAGCGGGTCGATCATCTGTTTCTCTTTCAATAGTATTACACGCTGTTCAAATTCATCCATACGCATCATGGAAGGTAAAAACCGGTCTTCCTCCAAGAGTCTCTGGGTCACTGAACGTATGGCTCTGGATGTAGGATAGATATGTAGTGAATTCATAAAAGAAGTATAGCAGGATATTTACTTTAACTGACTATAATTCCTAACAAAAAAAGGACTTTTACATGTTTAAAACACTACTCTTATGGCTTTTTGGATCCTTCCTTCTTTTGCAGGCAATTCAGATAGACATCCCTGAAGCACCGGAAATACTGAACCCTGATAATGAAATTAAGGCACCGGATAAAATTATGTCAATGTTAAGAACTTCATGCTATGATTGCCATTCCTACAAAACAAAGATGCCGTGGTACGGACACATCTCACCTATTTCCCTGGAAGTAAAAAGTCATATTAAAAACGGAAGAAGTGCTGTGAACTTTCAGGAATGGGGTACCTACAGTGAAGAGAGAAAGCAGAAAATATATAAAGGTATTGTCAAGACTATCAATTATCGCATGCCTATGCCTATGTACCTTACCCTTCACGAGCAAGCCGACTTGACAAAAGAGGAAAGAAACACTATCAAAAAATGGGCACAAAGCCATATAAGAGAAACGTACTATTAAACTCCTGTATCGGCTCTCTACAAAAACCAATACCTTTTCTGAAGATATTGGTTCTTTTAACCTATTCCGGTTTTAGGTATGCCGGAATAGATGAGTAACCAATAGTGTTCTCATCGACTTCTACTTTCAACTGCAATACATAACGTCCAGGTTTACTAATATTGACACCGGAAATCACATAGTATCCATTCTTAAACGGAATATTTTCAATCAAGGTATCCTCTTTTACCGTATGAGGCCTTGTCAAGAGGAATGTTACATTGAGATCGCTGACCACGTTGTTATTTCTATCTGTAACACGGTAGGAAAACCTATTTTTCCCCTCTTTTAAAAGTACAACACTCTCTGATTTGGCCCGTTTGGCATTTTCTAGTTCAATCGTTGTTTTTTGAGCATCGGATAACTTTATGAGATACTGTTGGTCAAAATGTGCTTTTTTCTTCAAAATATCATTGATATTCATATCTGCCTGTTGATATTTCATCATAAATTCATTAGACTCCTGCACAGGAATAGATGAAGCCGATTTTACAGTCCAATAACTCAGTGTAATACCCAATACCAAAAATCCAAGGATCATGTGGGGCCAGTATGTTTTCTCTTTATTTCTCTTTGCCATGCTTCATCCTTACATAAAGTGGTTTGAATATAAACATCCATAAAACAATCAATGTACCTATCAGTACAATTGCCTGTACTACCCAAATACCCTGACGTGTTTCTTTGATCGTGCTTGAGAGCTCAGTTCCTTTTGCATTTGCGATCTGATCTGAGAGTTCAGAGAACCCCTGGACCACGCCGATTGCATGTTTATCCTCGATCTTATTCTTGTCTACTGTTGCGATCACATCAATTGTCGCATCCATCACATCACTTTTCTCATACATTGATGCAACTTCTTCTGATGAAGGGATAATCGCTACCCTTCCTTTTCTTTTTGATTTTTCTGTGATCAATGCATTAGGTGCAAAGATCAACATAACATACGGCTTGCTTACATTTGCTTCATACTTCCTGCTGTATGCAACAAGGTTGAACCTTTCGGGAAAGTGTTCATTTGTTGCTACAATATAACCGTGTACACCTGTTTTTTCAAACAGTTCACTTCCCATCTGTTCAATATATTTTGAAGCAGATTCATTTAAAATGTCATTTTTTAAAATAGATGTTGCGTTAAGAAGTAGTGGAAGAAGCAAAGCAAGCAAGGACAACCTTGCTGCTGCTTTGATCATATGTTATCCTATAAACAGATGGTTTGGTGTTAGCACTGCCCATGCAGTATAGATAGCCGTAACAAGCATACCCAATCCAAGAACTTTATCCATTATTGTAATCATTGTTTATCCTTTATGAATTACTTAGCATCTTTAAATGCAAAATTCGCGTTGTCTTTACTGATCTTCTTCACATTATCCAGACTGCCGGTAATTGGTGTCGGATCGTAAGGATTCTGAGCAGACTTTTGCTGAACGCCAAGTCCCCAAACAGTAAGGAATACAAGGATTGAAAGCAATAATACTGTTGCAATCAACATCCCGGTTACACCATTGAGTCCAAATACGGATCTGTTTGTATTTTCTGCCATTCTCTACTCCTTATTTGCTTAAAGACTGAAGATATTCAGTCAATGCTTTTTCTTGAACCGGCGTGATTGTCGTTTTAAATGAAGGCATTTTACCCAGCATACCTTTTTTACCATGCTCCAAGACATGTGCGACCAGTGTAGCATCATACTCTGCAAGATTTGGCGACATACCACCATTTCCTTTACCATCTGCTCCGTGACAAGATGCACATGCAGCAAATGCTGCAGGCTGTTCACCTTTCATACCCCCGGCAATGTACGCAGCAATCGCTTCAGCATCAGCACCTGAAGCCATACCTGGAGGCATTGCACCCATCGGATAACCAAGTTGGTTTTGCCCATTTTTAATTACATCCAAAATCTGTTCTTTCGTCATTCTTGCAGAAAAATCCTGTGCTTTACCGGAAAGACCGTCACCTGTTGTACCGTGACATGGCGCACACTGTACCAAAAAGATAGATTCACCCATTTGCTGAAGTGTTGCTTTGTCAGCATTTTTATGAACTGCTTCAAATTTTTGATTATACGCTTTTACTTCCTCATTCCATTCACCGATCTGGCTGTAGGCATTTACCGGATAACCCCACTGCCAATACCACAGTGCCCAGATCAATGTTCCAAGAAAAGAGTATGCCCAACCGGAAGGCAGTTCATTTTTATACTCGCCTATACCGTCCCAGTTCTCTTCAGCAAGCTCACCTTCTGCTTTATCTGTCTTCATCTGACTAATATACTTTGCTGACACTCCTGCCGTAAGCGTTGCAATCGCAATCGCACCAATCATTGTCAGTAAGTTGATCGGATCGCTCAAGTCAATGTTCATCTGCTTTACAACGACCAATGTTGCTACAATCAGTATCGCTGCAAATGCCAATGCTTTAATTACTAATGCATTCATTTATTTTGCTCCTTGTTATCACTCGGGAGAGGATCAGAGCTATTGACAGGATCGCTATCGATCTCATCATCAATTGCGATATTTCCCAACTTCTCATAATCCTTCTCTCCTTTCTTTTCACTTCTGTAGAGATATATGATATACCCATACAACATCACGACAAGAAAAATGGTCATAAAGAATGTGCCGTAGGCCTGTAGTTCTCTAATGTCCATTTCTGTCTACCACCATTATTTTAATTTGTTAAGATACGCAATAAGTGCTACAATCTCCGGTACTTCACCGTTTGCAACCGCATCCTTAACATCTTTGTTCTTCATATCCGCAGCGATTTTTTTCGCTTCTTCAAGAACTTTCGGCTTATACGCTTCCCAAGCATCCTTGCCTGGTTTGATATCATCACCGTATGGTGTGTTGAATACATTTTTTACAGTAACAGCTTCAGCATAGGCAGTCTCTATATCAGCCTTGTTGGTGAACATATGTTTATATGCTGGCATTATAGAACCCGGTACAACTGACGTTGGCTCCCACATATGGTTCTCATGCCAGTCAGTTGTTCTGTAGTTACCTACACGGTGAAGATCCGGACCGGTTCTTTTTGAACCCCAAAGGAATGGTCTGTCATATGCATACTCCCCAGAGAGTGAATATTGACCATATCTGTCTGTCTCCGCTTTGAACGGACGGATTAGCTGTGAGTGACAAGCGATACACTGATCTTTCATATAAATGTTTTTACCTGCAAGTTCAAGCACAGAGTAAGGCTTGAGCCCTACTACCGGTCTTGAAGCTTCTGCAAAGTTAGGCAGGATCTCGATAATACCTGCAAACGCAATAACTAAAAATACTCCTACAGAAAAGAGGAACGGATTTTTTTCTAACCAATGAAACATAACCTACCTCCTTATGCCATAGGTGATCTAAACTGTGGTTCTTCAGAGAGCTCTCTGGAAGAAGTCATCGTTTTATACATATTGTAAGCGAACATTACAAAACCAATAAGGTACATTACACCGGCAAGTGCTCTGATCGTATAGTATGGGTGAAGTACCGTAACCGTATCGATAAATGAGTACATTAAGTTACCATACTCGTCAACCGCTCTCCACATCATACCCTGTGTGATACCTGCAATCCACATAGATGTGAAGTAAAGGACAACTGCTGTTGTCTGAAGCCAGAACTGTGCCTCCATCATCTTTTTAGAGTAGATCTCTCTTTTGAACATACGCGGAGCCATATGGAAAAGTGCTGCCATGATCATGAATACAACCCAGCCGAGTACACCATCGTGAACGTGTCCTGGGATCCAGTCTGTAAAGTGCGCAATCGCATTAACAGATTTAATTGCCTGAATCGGTCCTTCAAGTGTAGAAAGCATATAGAATGTTGAAGCCAATACCATGAACTTGATCAATGGGTTTTCAGTCAACTGATTCCATTCACCTTTCATTGTAAGAAGCATGTTGATTGCTGAACCCCATGACGGCAAGATCAGTACTACTGAGAAAACAGATCCCATTGTCTGCATCCAGTCAGGAACAGTTGACCAAAGAACATGGTGAGAACCTGCCCAAAGATAAACGAACATCAATCCCCAGAAAGAGAGAAGTGACAACTTATAAGAGTAAACTGCCTGTCCCGACTCTTTAGGGAGGAAGTAATAGATCATTGCAACAATAGGCACAGTAAATCCAAATGCAACAGCATTGTGACCAAACCACCACTGTACCAAAGCATCATTTGTACCGGAATACATAGAAACAGAGTGAAGGATACTACCGACTCCTCCTGCGGCAAAGTATGTCGGTACTGACATGTTGTTGAAGAGGTAAAGCATAGCAATACCGAGGAAACATGCAATATAGTACCACATAGAAATATAAAGTGCCTTCTCCCTTCTGATACCGATCAGTCCGAACATTGCGATACCCCAAAGTACCCAAATAAGAACAATAACGATATCTATCGGCCATTCAAATTGTGCATACTCTTTAGCCTGTGTGATTCCCAAAAGCAGTGTAATTACCGCGATAAGTGCCCCTACAAAATAGAGCCAGAAGTGCAGCTTACCGATAAACATAATAAACTTGGACTCTGCCATAGATACTTTCAGTACTCTCTGTCCAGAATAGTAGAAAGTCGCCCATACACCACTAAGTGTAAACCCGTAAATCACAATATTTGTGTGAAGTGGTCTTAGTCTTGAGAACGTACCATACTCACCGAGTAGGTAGTTCAATTCCGGGAATGCCAATTGTGCCGCGATGAGCGTACCAATCAACATACCTAAAAATCCAAACAAAATTGTTGTATATGTGAACAATTTTGCTACGGAATAGTCGTATTCCAATGCTGCGTTTGATTGCATGCATACCCCCTTGTAAAATTTTATGCTGTATCATAATTACAACATTCAGCATTAATTATAGGTTAACTTTTCACATATAAAGCTTAAAATAAAAGGTTGAAAAAAGGATTTGTTAAATAAATTTTAACAAAGAGAGTAAAAATGTAGCAAAGCATTGAATCAAGGGCATTTGCGAAGGTTCAATTAGGAGAAAATGTCTCCTAAATAAGTGTTAAAATAACCTCTTTTATGCTTTACCTTTTGCTCTTTGTATCGTATGTATATATTGGTACTCTATAGGTATATTTTTTTCTTTTGGCAAATGCCTGGAAAGTCTTCCGAGCATCCCTTCGAAGTCTTCAAAAAGATAGTTTGCCATCGATCCCGGAATAGGATTTATCTCATTAAGCAATACTTCACCTTCCACAATAAAAAAGTCACACCGGATAATACTCCCTCTAAAAAGCGGATCATAGATCTTTTTGAAAACATCTTGTATCTTCTCTTTAAGATCACCGGCTATTTCAGCCGCTAGAACTTGAGAATCACGGGAAAAATCCATATATTTCTTTTCAAAATCAAGAAACTCCTCTTTATGGGGTTCTTCTATGATGGAAAGTTCCCATGTATCTGTAAGACAGCCTGCCTGGTTGTACTCTTTGACCCCCTCGATAAACGGCTCAATAATCACATCGGTATCGAACTCGAACGCTACATCAAGTGCATAATCAAGTTCAGATGCATCCTTGACAATACTGACACCGATACTTGAACCTAGACGCACCGGTTTTATAATGACCGGATAGTCCATAGTGATCTTTCGTTCATCATTTTTGGAGAGATATTCATACTTCACAGTCTTAACGCCTAAACTTTGAGCAAGAAACTTTGTATAGAGTTTATTGTATGAGAGTGCTGATGCTTCCAATCGCGGAGAGATGAACGGTACATCAAAAAATGTCATCAGTGCAGCAATCTTCCCATCCTCTCCGTCACGCCCGTGAATGAGATTGAGTACAACATCGAACTCTACTTTTTTACTGCCAAACATTCCCTCACTAAAGAAGCCACCTTTTTTAAGCGTAAGTTGTTTTCCTTTCCTATATTCACCCGAAGAGAAAAGTTTGGAATTGATCTTCTCCGTATCGACCAGATAGAACGCTCTGTTCGCATCAACAAAGATATAAGTAAGTGTACTCTTTTGCAGTACCTTCTTCATGGTGATCGCAGAGACAATACTGATCTCATGCTCATAGCTGGAACCGCCGAATAGAATGGCTATATTCATTTCATTTCCTTGATCTTCTATCTCTTCTTCTGAACGCTCAACACTGAATACTTCTTTAGAGCATTTCTCTAAATGCTGTAAAGATATAGGCACTCTCATGTGGTCCGGGACTTGCTTCCGGGTGATGCTGTACTGACATAGTTGGAGAATCGTTGTACCTAAGTCCTTCGATCGTATTGTCAAAAAGATTCATGTGTGTCACTTCAGCTACTTCAACAATATTGTCAGGTACGTTATAGTTGTGGTTCTGTGCCGTGATCTCTACCGTTCCGGTAGCAGTGTTTTTTACAGGATGATTTCCTCCATGGTGACCAAACTTGAGTTTGTAGGTATCATATCCATGTGCAATGGAAAGTAATTGATGCCCAAGACAGATGCCAAAGAGCGGTACTTTGGCATCTATAAGTTTTTTTATCTTCTCCTGTTCCTCTTTCAAAATAAGCGGATCTCCAGGACCGTTGGAGAGGAAAACCCCATCAATCTCTTTGCCTTTGAACTTGGAGATAATTTCAGCTGCAGACATGGAATTTGGCACAACAGTCACTTCCATTCCTGCATGGGTAAGTTCATTGAGGATATTACGCTTGATACCAAAGTCCAATGCAATTATCTTTTTACTTGTTACAGGTTTTTCATATTCAAATGTCTGTGCATTGTAACGTGCTTCTGTATGTACATACGGCTCTTTGGTACTAACCTGTTCAATATAGTTGATCTCTTCAATACGTGGAGAGTTTTCAAGTACCTTTTTGAGTTCCGATTCATCATGGATCTGGGTAGATGCAACCATCATCATAGAACCCTCGTTACGAAGCATTTTGGTCAAAAAACGGGTATCAATCTCGGTAATACCAAGTACATTCTCTTTCTCAAGCAGCTCTGCCAGTGTCTCTTCAGAACGGAAGTTGGAGGGACGAGCCTGATAAGAGCGCACAATGATCCCTTTACAGTGGGCCCCCTTGCTCTCCATATCCTGTTCATTGCACCCTACGTTACCGATCTCAGGCATTGTAAAAGTCACGAACTGCCCTGCATAGGAAGGATCGGTTACGATCTCCTGATATCCGGTCAAAGAGGTGTTAAAAACGATCTCACCGACCGCAGTACCCTCTGCACCAAAACTCTTCGCTTCAAGAAACAACCCGTTTTCAAAATACAAACTTACTTTTTTCATTATGCACTCCATTCTCTCGTCATTCCCGATCTGATCGGGAATCTAAAAAAGCTTTTCGTAAGAAAAGCATACCAACACTCCTCACTATTAGAGCATTCCCCTCTTTCCTAACTCTTCCTGGTAAAGTTTTTCGTAAAGCAATTCATAATCCTGTGAACCCGGAATGATCTCACGCTCCATATTTTTGATTTTCTCATAAACAATATCATCTATCTCATCATACGCATCTGCAAAGGCCTTGAATGACCTGAAGATCACATTTTTTACCTGATTGTCACTGACACTGTACTCTGCAAGGTAGTTCTCATAAAGCTCATCCAGAATAAGGTGTGCCAGATCATTATAACGGTCATCATAGTTCATGATAACCCCATATTCGGAGGCCATCTTCTTTTTGATCATAAAGAAGAGCTGTCTCTCATCGGCGTGCTGAAATTCAATCTCATCATAGTTCTCATCAATGATCTTCTTGACTTTCTCATCAAGTGCATGTTCTTTGGCAAGATTCTCATCGATGATCTTTTTTGCGACCTCTACGACCACTTCCCTGCCTTTTGGCAGCGTGACAAAAGGAGCATTGGCTAAGTCAATCCCTATTTTGGTTGCTACATACCCTGTCTGTTGTGGTTTCAATCTCATTGCTTGATACTCCTTTTAGGTTAATTTTACATTTTACAACTGTGAAGACATCTGCCCCTGTATTTAACGAATGATCGTATCTTCTCTCTCAGGACTCGTTGAGATAATACCGATCTTTGTACCGATCATCTCTTCCAGTGCCAGGATGTATGATTTTGCCGCTTCGGGCAGCTCTTCAAAGGTTCTTGCACCTTCAGTCTTATTCCAGCCCGGAAATATTTTATACACTGCTTTTACATCTTCAAGATCATACGGCACATAGTCAATCTCTCTACCTTCAAATTCATATGCTACACAGACTTTGATCTCATCAAACCCGTCAAGGACATCAAGTTTCATCAGTGCGACCTGATCGACACCGTTCACACGTACCGCATGGCGCATTGCAACGGCATCAAACCATCCACAGCGTCTTGGACGACCAGTGGTTGTACCAAATTCATGACCATTCGCTCTGAGTTTGTCGCCTTCAGGTCCGAAATCCTCACTTGGGAAAGGACCGTTACCTACACGTGTACAGTAAGCTTTTGCGATCCCTGTGACTGTACCAAGGTCTTTGGGGTTTAGCCCCAGACCTGAACATGCTCCGGCACTGACAGTGGTTGAAGAGGTTACATACGGGTAAGTTCCATGATCGATATCCAACATCGTACCCTGTGCACCCTCAAGCAGTACTTTTTTGTCTGCATCAAGGATCTCCCACATCAATTGTGTTGTATCACAAATGTAAGGGGCAAGTACTTCTTTATAACTTTCAAGTTCCGCAAGAAGCTCCGCTTCCACAGGTGCGTCCACACCCATAGCATCAAAAACCGGTTTATTCGCAGTAAAGAACTCCATGATCTTGGCAGTGAGCTTTTCAGGGTGAAGCAATTCTCCCAGTCTATGCCCTACACGCGCAACCTTGTCTCCATACGCAGGTCCGATCCCTTTTCCGGTAGTGCCGATAGCCTTATCACCTTTAAGACGTTCACGTGCCTGATCTATCTCTGCATGGTAAGGTAACAGCACATGTGCTTTGTCCGAAAGGAAAAGTCTGCCTTCAAGATTCTCGAACTGCTCCATCTCTTTGATAAAGTCTTTTGGGGAGAGTACCACACCGTTACCGACAATATTCTTCGCCTTGGGGTTGAGTACCCCGGAAGGGATCAGGTGCAGCGCATACTTCTTCTTGCCAATAACAATGGTGTGCCCCGCATTGTGACCACCGGCAAAACGGCATACATAGTCATGCGTCTGTGCCATATGGTCAACAATCTTCCCTTTTCCTTCATCTCCCCACTGGAGTCCTACAATCAAATCTGCTTTACTCATAAATTACCCTATCCTCTTTTCATTTTACTCACAATACACTCATCAGTATAGAGTGCAAATCCCGCTGCTTCTACATCATCTATCATATAGATGCCTCCCATTGCCAGGAGACAATTGCCCTCGAACATCCGGAATGTCAAAGAGTCATAATAACGCATCTTTGCATAAAAGAGCGGGGAGATTACCATATTGGCAGACTCCACCTTTCCCGTTGCCTCTTTGATCTTCTCAAGTTCTGCCTGAATATCTTCCGGGAATGCACTTAGGTCATCCAGATCTTCAACACTGTTAAGTCTTACCAGCTGCTCTATCCATGGAAGGTCCGCTTCCAGTATCTGCTCTACATGCATCGCTTTGAGCACGTCAAGCGACACACCGTATTTCTCATTAAGCAGATGGGGAATACGGATATTGGCTACCTGCATCACCGGTTCAGCTCCGATCTCTTTTAAAAGCATACTACTCGTACGAACGATCTCTTCAAAGCTGCCGCCAAGTATTTCAGCACCGATCTGATACTGTTCTCTTGTCGGGAAAGAGACAGTCGGCTGAATATAGAACCACTTCTTGGACTCGGTAGAACGTCCCAGTCTTTTGGTCACGATACGCACCACATCGGCCGTAGAGTCCGCACGGAGTGTTACTTCATGATTTTCAGCATCGCCCAGTCTGACCAAAGGCTTCTTGTCGTCGAAATACTCATGCTGATGGTAAGAAAACAGTGGCGTAACGATCTCTTCAAAACCAAGATTTTCCAACATCTCGGCAGAAACAAACTCAATCTCCCTTTTAACCTTGGCAGACTCTGCAAAATAGAGTTTTGATCCACTCGGAATTTCATGTTCAAATATCATGTGTCTTCTTTTTTCAATATGCTTTTGAAATACTCTTTGTTAAAAACCCTGCTGGCTGTTCCGTCATACTCTCTGCGTCCCAGTTTTGCCAAGGCAAGCTCTATGGCATTGACCACCCATACCATTTCATACGGTTCAATAAGACCCATCTGGTTGATACGGAAAATCTTACCCTTAAGATGATCCTGTCCGCCTGCGACATTGACACCAAAGTCTGTCTTGAGCAGACTTCTTATCTCTGAAGCATTCTCATCATCGATCGTCGTCATAGAACGTGCCGGCATTTTCGGATAGGAATGCAGTCCCAACGCTTCAAGCGCAAAACGTGTTGCTTTGGCACGGCGGGCCGTATCACAATAGAGTTTACCGAACCCCTCACCCTCTTTGATCTGCCTTAGTACCGTACCAAGTCCGATAATGAGTGTCGTTGCTGCAGTATAGGCAGTAGTATTCTGACGCTGTTTTTTGATCTCGCTTGCAAGATTCAGATAATATCCCTTGCCTTCACCGATCTTCTCTATTGCTGCATTGCTCAACCCCAGTATCGCCAGTCCCGGAGGGAGCATCAGTGCTTTTTGGCTTCCTGCGATCAGACAGTCGATATGTGTCACATCAATACGCTCCACACCAACAGCCGTGATTCCGTCAGCGATGATCATCACCTCCGGTCTGACTTCCTTGACTGCCTTGGCAATCTCTTCGACCGGATGCCTGAGTCCGCCTGCCGATTCGCTGATCTGAATGGCAATGGCATCAACAGCCGGGTTGGCTTTGAGTACTTCAAGTACCTCTTCAACCGTTGCAGGCATATCCCACTCATGCTTGATCTCAACATTATTCAACCCATGAGCCTTGGCGATCTTCCCAAAACGTTCGCCGAACTTTCCGGCATTCACATTGAGCAGCGTATCATGACAGAGGTTGATCACTGCTGCTTCCATCGCACCCGTTCCGGTACTTGCCAGCATCACCACTTCATCGGTAGCCAACAGTTCAAACAAAAGTTCACGGGTATCCTTGAAGATCGCTTCAAACTCTGGTGTTCTGTGATGCAGTGTCGGTTCAGCCATTGCCAAACGTACGGATTCCGGTACTGGTGTAGGTCCTGGGGTAAAAAGTAGCATACATAATCCTCACAAAAACCGTTTTTATGACGGCATAGTTGTGAGGATTATAGCTAAAAACAGGTTATATGTTGGTGAAAGTCAAAGAATGCCCTTCACAGCTTTACTTCTTCTCCTTGTTACTTGCATCGAAAACACTCTTTAGATTCAAAAGTCCGCAGGAAAATATATCCTCTTTCAATCCAGGAAAGACTGACTTTTCATAAAAAAACTGCCTGTTTTACCTTGTAATACTACGGATTTTTTCTATCGTTGTCATGCCACCGTCTGCTGACCGATCTCTTTATAACGTGCGTAGTAGTGCTCAACAAAGGCTCTGACCTCTGATTGAAGTGGAAGGAAAAAACCATCTTCTTTTTGTGCATAGCGACTTAGGTACTCATTGGCATCGGCTTTATTGAGGTAATGTTGGGCCAGCATTTCATAAGCTTCAATATAGGCAGACTTCATTGCTTCATATCTGTCATAATCGATCCTGATCTGTCCATTATATGCAATCACCCCGGAACCAAAAAGGATATCAAGATGGATCAGGCCCTCACAGTAGTAAGGTAGTACTTCCCCCACCTCCCTCCATGCCATCAGACCCACTGCACGTGAAACAAGATCATCAATAATATGCTTTTTTAAAGCCTCTTCTTCATGATTGAAAAATGCCATCAATCCTCCTGTCGTTGCCTTAAACTCTTCAATATTCTTGAACTGCCCTGTAGCATTCATTTTGGTTTCGGTATCAGAATCAATCCATAATATATGCCCATACTCATGTCCTATCGTCGAGATATCATAAATCTTGTGCCAGAGTTCCGGTTCATTCTCTGCCAATGCTCTCTGCTTTTTGACAAACTCCTCTCCCATTATTTCTACAGAAAGTTTCATGACCGGTTTGCTTTTTTTGCTCTCGAGGACAAAATCTGCATAAGCGAAGATCTTTTTGCCCAGTTCAGTTGAGACCTGTTCATCATTTGGTACCACCTGTGCAGAAAAAAGTCCGTTGAACTCTGCCGCATAGTAAAGCATCGGTTGGCCGATGTAGAGCTGGGTCTGGTCAACCTGCAACAGGTTCTTGCTCATTGTCTGCAGCGCATCTTCACCAAATTTCTGTGCCATCTCATAGGCAAAAAGCTTAATGTTGTTGCGGGTATGGGAACCTTCCTGAAGTCTGGGGTTCACAATACGCAGATCCCACTCAAGCGCCACTGCCTTACGGTAATGGTCTTCATAGTACTCCAAAGGATGTCCTACCTGAAGTGGTGTGGTGATCGCCATCCAGCGTCTGTCAACTTCCGCCCACATCTTGATCAACTCATCAGTTTTGGTATGTGCAAATGCCTCTTTGAGTGCAGTAAAATAGGCAATCCACTCCTGTTTCTGTCCATAAACTTCATCTTCGTGCTGATTCAAAAGTGCAATAAGCTGTTCAAGGGCTACAACGACTGCATTCACTTCATTTTTAAATGCCTCCGCATACGAAACGCTCTTATATCCTTCTCCTTCTTTGACAAGTACAGAATAGCAACGGTCCCCGATACACCCCTCTTCTGTTCTGTCCAACAGTGACTCAGCCTGCAACACTTCAAAAACTTTGGCATCATCACCGTTGAACATCTCACTAAGCTGTGGATTGACCGTATGAAGAATGTGGTGTGTCCAGTGACTCTGCCACTCCGAAAGGCGCAGACCGACAAAGTGTACACCAAAGATCAACGCACGGTAAAAAGGGGAAAGAAGTTTTTGCTGTTCAATCCACCCTATCAGACTTTCATGACGGGTAATATGCAGCATACTGACAAAACCGTATGCCAACTCTTTTTTGACTCGCACCTCCTCTTCACTGAGTTCCAGCCTGCCAAGTACCTGTTCAAGTGCATCTTCACGCAAATTAACAATGCGTGTCAGTGCTGCCATTTCACTCTCTCTGTCCCTGGGAAGATCCAACAGTTTCAAAAAGGCATTAACTACCTCATCCGCTTTACTGTGCTCTTTGTTCTTATCCAGAAGATCATAATAGCCGTTAAGTTCCGCCTGTCTATCCTGTAACTCCAGATAAACTGCCTGAAGATCATTCATAAATTGTTGCTTTGTCAATGTATATCCTTCCTACGTAACATCTGTATAATCGGTTTAGCCAAAGCCAATGCTTTCCCACGGTGCGAGATCTTCGACTTTACTTCATCATCGAGTTCTCCAAGCGTTTTCTCAAACCCGGAGGGTATAAACATCGGATCATAGCCAAACCCTTTATCACCTCTGACCTTATCGATCACTTTGCCGTGCATCCATCCATGCACCACATATTCACCATATTGGGAGACAATGGCGATCGCAGCTGTATAATAGGCAGGAGTCTCTTTCAATCCTTTGGCTTTGACCGCATTTATCAGCTTATAGAGATTGTCTTTATCATTTGCACCCTCACCGGCATAACGTGCGGAGTAGATACCCGGTGCACCATCCAGTACCGGCAGAGAGATACCGCTGTCATCTGAAATCACAAAGTAGTTGCCGGACGGATACGTTTCTTTAAGCTTCTTATAAATCGTACGTGCCTTTATGAGTGCGTTTTCAGCAAAGGTTGCCCCATCCTCAACGATATCAAATGCTCCCAGAAGATCTGAGAAAGCTACCACCTCATCCTGGCACATCTGCCTGAACTCACGCAATTTACCTTTATTTCCCGTTGCTAAGACCAATTTCATGGCTAATTAACCTTTACGTATTATAATTAAGACAAATTTTACCCTATTGGAGATATTAAGATGATTAAACAGATCATGCCATTGAGCCTCATTGTAGCACTGCGTTTTTTCGGACTCTTTATTGTCCTTCCAGTTCTCTCCATCTACGCGCTTGAAATGGAGGGGGCCACTCCGTTTCTGGCCGGGCTGGTCGTAGGGGGATATGCTTTGACACAAGCGGGCTTCCAAGTGCCTTTCGGGCTGATGAGTGATAAAATAGGACGAAAAAAAACGCTGCTTTTTGGTCTTCTTATCTTCATTGCAGGTTCTGTCACTGCCGCAATGAGCGATAATATCTATATGCTTCTCGCTGGACGTTTCCTGCAGGGAGCAGGTGCTATTGGTTCTGTTGTTTCAGCCATGATCTCCGATCTGGTCAAAGAAGAAGAAAGAGCTCACGCCATGGCGATCATGGGAGGAACCATTGCGCTAAGTTTTGCCGCAGCAATGATAGTCGCACCTGTTGTAGGAGGCCACTGGGGTATCGATAAGCTGTTCTGGCTGACTGCCATTCTCTCAGTCATGGCGATCGGCATTTTGTTTACTGCCGTACCTCAGCCTCCAAAGATCGTCCACTCCTATGCGGAAGAGGAGTCCAAGATGCTCGACGTATTCAAGGATAAGTCGCTGACTCGAATGTACATCACTTTCCTCTTCCACTCCTCCATTATGACAATGGCATTCTTCATCATCCCCCTCGTCATGACCCAGTCACTTAGTGAAGGCGGTTTTGGATGGGAAAAAGCCGAACTTTGGAAAGTCTATCTGCCAGCTATGGTTTTCGGACTGATCGCCATGGGACCAGCTGCAGTCTTTGGAGAGAAGTACGGCAAAGGCCGTGAAGTATTCATGATCTCTGTTACTGTCATCCTCTTTGGCTTCCTCGCTATGGGCTTTGCCACTTCTCCCTGGCTCTTCATTATTGGTGTCATACTTTTTTTCATCGGGTTTAACATGTTCGAACCGCTGCTTCAGAGTTTCGTAAGCAAATTTGCCAAAGTACACCAAAAAGGTGCGGCACTGGGTGTTGCAAATACCTTTGCCTATATAGGAATCTTTATAGGTGGTCTGCTTGCAGGATATCTGATGCAGCACTTTGGAAGGGAGACTCTGGCAATCTTTGTTGCCCTGCTCTCAGCTGTGTGGTTCATCTGGGTAGCGACCATGCCAAATCCCAATAACAGAGGCAATATTTATCTGCCGCTTGACATCTTTGACAGAGATAAGATTGCAGCATTGACAGAGCACCCTGCCATTGTTGAAAGCTATGTGAATGAAACTGAAAACATTGCTGTAGTCAAATATGAAAAAGAGATGATCGACGAAGATGAAGTAAGAGGGATGTTATTAGATTAAATGGTCGGAGCGACAGGACTTGAACCTGCGACCTCTACCACCCCAAGGTAGCACGCTAGCCAGACTGCGCCACGCCCCGATAGTTGAAGAGCAGCATTATAAAGCAGTTGCTCTTAAAGAAGGTTGAGACTTACCGGAAGATCCTTCTGCCGGCAAGACTGGAATTAACATTTTCCAAGATCCACCACTCGATACTCAGCACCCATCAGATCACATGCTCTTTTGGTGATGTTCTGAACGGTAAAGCCGAACTTCTCGAAAAGCTGGTTTGCCGGAGCGGATGCACCGAAGCTCTCCATGCCGAGTACCTCATCCGCATAGCGGTAATACTCTGATGCTGTCGCTGCTTCTATGGCAAGGACTTTGGTGTTCGGATCGATGACGGCTGCTTTGTATTCGGTATCTTGTTCATTGAAGAGGTCAAGACACGGTACAGAAACCACATTGGCTTTGACACCAAGTACTTCCAGATGGCATGCTGCCTGAAGAGACGGCATTAGCTCAGAACCGCTTGCCATCAGTGTCAGAGTAGCTCCTTCACGTTTTTTGACAATGTAGGCACCTTTGCTTACATCACCAAAGTCTCTTTTGGGTTTGAGTGTTTTAAGCTTTTGGCGGCTCAATACAAAAGCCTGCGGTGCTTTAATAGTAAGCGCTGTCTTCCACGCTTCGACATTTTCTGTTGCATCCGCCGGTCTCCATACATAGAAATTCGGCAAAGCTCTAAACTGGCTTAAGTGTTCGATCGGCTCATGCGTAGGCCCATCTTCTCCTACACCGATACTGTCATGTGTCCAGACAAAAAAGTTCTGAATACCTGTCAGTGCCGCAATACGAGCTGCTGGCTTAAGGTAGTCAGAGAAGACAAAGAATGTTGCATTGAACGGGATCGTCGTACCGTAGAGTGCAATAGCATTGGTGACCGCTGCCATTGCATGTTCACGGATACCAAAATGTATATTTTTACCTTTAGGGAACTCTCCCATATCTTTAAGCTCCGTCTTGTTACTCGGAGCAAGATCGGCAGAACCTCCGATAAATGATGGTACCGCTTTTGCAATCGCATTAAGGATCTTTCCGTTGGAATCTCTGGTTGCGACTTCTGCATCATTGCTGAAGTCAGGGTAGTCAATAGCAGAGAAGTCAGGGTTCAGCAGTTTTTCAAGAGCAATATTCTGCTCTACAAGCGGTGCCTCTTTTTGTCTGTGTATCCACTCTTTTTCTGCCAGCTCTCCCTTTTCAACAGCACATCTGAACCTGATAAGTACATCTTCAGGAATCTGAAAAGTTTTATCCGGATCAAACCCTTCTTTGGCTTTGGATTCACGGATAATCTCCTCACCAAGCGGTGCACCATGTGTATGGTGGCTTCCTTCAAGCTCACACGCACCTTTGCCGATGATCGTATTGGCGATGATAATGGTCGGTTTGCTTGCCGACTTTGCTTCATTCAACGCTTTGTCTATATCATCATAGCAATGGCCGTTGATCTTCAGTACATTCCAGTTCTGTGCCTCGAAACGCTTGGCAACATCCTCACTCCATGCAATACTTGTATCTCCCTCGATAGTAATCTCGTTGGAGTCATAGATAAGAATAAGATCCTTTAGCCCAAGGTGACCTGCCAATGCACACGCTTCGTAGCTAATACCCTCTTGAAGGTCACCATCACCACACAGACAGTAGACTTTATGGTCAATAAGCTCACATGTTTCGGAGTTAACCTGCTTTTTGGTGAAAGCTTCTGCCATAGCAAATCCTACTGCATTGGCAATCCCCTGTCCTAGCGGACCTGTAGTCATTTCAACACCGGCAGTATGCCCATATTCAGGATGTCCCGGTGTTCTGGAGTCAAGCTGACGAAAACTCTTAAGATCATCAAGGCTTACATCGTATCCCCAAAGATGGAGCAGTGAGTAGATAAGCCCTGTTCCATGTCCTCCGGAAAAGACAAGACGGTCACGGTTAAGCCATTTTGGGTTCTTTGGATTATGGTTAAGGTGTTCACCAAGAACCACAGCGATATCTGCAAGCCCCATAGGAGCACCCGGGTGTCCAGAGTTCGCTTTTTGCACCATATCCGCTGCCAAAAAACGTATCGTATTCGCCATCTTTTTACGCATTTGATTCTGCTCTGTCATTGCCATTGTTTATCCTTAAAATTATATGCAAGTACGTCATTTTGAACTTGATTCAGGGCCCTGTTCGGTTTCATCCCCTGAGATCCTGAATCAAGTTCAGGATGACACTGTATCATTGATGTCTATATAGATATTTCTCCATCAAAGGACGGAGTGCCTCTTGCAGCTTTGGATCAAACGCTGCAAATCGTTTTTGCAGATCTTCTGCCAGATCATTTGCTTCTGTAACACTCTGCTCAAGTCCCAAAAGCGTCACAAAACTGTTTTTATCAGTATCATTCCCTGTCGTTTTTCCTGCTTCTTCTTCACTCTGTGTCTCATCTATAATATCATCTTGTATCTGAAAGAGCAGACCAAGATCGATCCCGAAATCATAGAGTGCCTTTTGTACCTCAGCTTCAAGTCTGACGATCACTGCACCCATTTGCAGACTTGCAGCGATCAGTTTTGCTGTTTTATTCGTATGCAGTACCTTTACCTGATCAAGTGTGAGCGGCTGATTTTCAAAATAACAATCGATCGCCTGCCCCAGTACCATTCCCCGACTCCCGCCATCACGTGAAAGCAGCTCAACCAGTTTGATTTTCACATCCTCACGCAGCGGTGCTTTGGCTATCAGGTAAAAAGCATCAGAATTAAGTGCATCACCTGCCAGTATCGCAGTTACTTCATCAAAACGTTTATGCAGTGTCTGATGTCCACGGCGCAGATCGGCATTGTCCATTGCGGGAAGGTCATCATGTATGAGTGAATAAGTATGAAACATCTCCAGAGCCAAAGCAACGGGAAGTGCAGAATCATACAGCATCGGTTCATAGGCATCAACAATGCTTAAGAGCAGCATCGGACGGAAACGCTTTCCGCCAGCAGTCAGCATCGTTCCCAGTGCCTCTTCATAGACAGGGTGGAAACTGGTTACTTTAGGTAGGTTTTGGGCCAGATAGGTTTCAAATCTCTGCATATATGCTCACTCTATAATATTCTTGGAATTATATCTAATTTCGATAAAATAAGCATATGAGAGATAAACAGTTGCAAAATATCATAAAATGGTTAAAGCGCTTATTGGCTGCAGCAGCAGTTGGTGTATGGGTCTATGTCATGAGTATATTTCTTATAGAACCAGCACCTTTTTCCGAACTTGCACCCTACTGTATGGGCAGCACAATGCTGATCTTTGGTGTACTTACAGGGATATTCAAGGGACTGGAGTATTGGGAACAGCACGCAGGTAGCAGATAGCAGGTATATATTTTTATAACCTCTTTGTGCTCCCTATTTCTTACTTCTGTTCCTCATATCTTGCACTTTTTAGCAATCTCTTTTAAGATCTCTTCCATCTCTTTGCCTTCAACATTGACAACTACATCAGCTACTTTTTTGTATGCCTTTTCCCGCTCTCCGTAGAGCTTCTTTGCTTTTTTCTGGTCCTGAAAAAGCGGTCGTTTGGCAAGCTTCTGTTTACTGTTTTTGGCTGTTTTAAGGCGGTTATGTATCCACTCGAACGAAGCATCAAGCAGTACGACCGTTCCCAGTTTTTTAAGGTTTTTCACCTTGTAAAATCCACCGCCGCAGGAGATCAGTGTACCGGTCACACACTTTTCTATCCAGTCTGCTGTCTGCTGTTCACATTCACGGAAATAGGCTTCACCTTTCTTTTCAAAGATCTTTTTGATCTCTTTGTTCTCTTTGGACTCAATAAGGTCATCCGTGTCAATGTTGTAGACACCATACTCTTTGGCAAACGCCCGTGCAGTCGTCCCCTTGCCAACCCCCATGAAACCGATCAAAATAATATTTTTTTTCACACTCTACCACCTGACAAAAGCATTGCAGAGCAATGCATACATTCACTCTTCACTTCTCACTCCTCACTCGATGAAGCAATGCTTCATCACTACACCATATTGTAACGATCGATAATCTTTTTCAGACGTTTACGCAAATTTTTCAATGCGGCTTCCGCACTTTCACCCTCTGCAACAAGAGATTCAAATTCATCAAACTGGATCTTCGCTACCCATCCGATTTTAGTGTGTTTTTTAATTCCTACAAAACGCACCTCTCCAAAGTGCTCTTTTGCCATTCTATAGATACGTTCGATTCTTTCATCCAGTGTTTTAACGTCTTTGCTCATCTTCACTCTTCCTTTTTAGCTATAATTATAACATAGTAATGAACACAAAAGTATTACAGGAAGGAGAGTAGGATGAAGAGAGTCCTGATCACAGGCATTGGTTCAGGTTTGGGAGAGGCATTGGCACATACCTATTTGGAAAAAGGAGATCTGGTCTATGCTATAGGAAGGACGTTTCCAAAAATTTTTGAAAGCTATGCAAACTTTCACTTCTTCCCCTTCGACCTCAGTCAAGTCCGTCTGCTCAGATACAAAGTAGGGCCTTTTGTCGAAAACAACACTTTCGATCTTGTTATTCTAAATGCCGGCATACTCGGAGAGATCAAAGTGCTTTCTCAAACCGATATCATGGAAATCCAAAAGGTGATGGATATCAATGTATGGGCAAACAAAGAGCTGCTCGACCTACTCTCGGAAAAAGCAGAGGTTAAACAAGTAGTAGGTATCAGCTCCGGAGCTGCGGTGAATGGTTCAAAAGGATGGGGTGCCTACTCTCTTTCCAAATCGGCACTCAATATGCTGCTGAAGGTCTATGCCAAAGAGACACCGCATATCCACTTTACTGCACTGGCACCGGGTGTCATTGCAACACCAATGGTAGCCTATATCATTAACAATGTGGATACAAAGACATATCCCTCTGTCCGGCGTCTTAAAGAAGGGGTTATCCAAACTCCCAAAGAGGCTGCGGATAATCTGATATCTCTCTTTCCAAAACTTTTAGAGTATGAGAACGGCGCCTTTCTGGATATACGAACAATGACCTAACCGAATAGTTTTTTCATCTTATTGAAAAGAACAGCCATAATTCTGATCTGCTCCCACAAACGGTTCAACTTTATTCGTAAAGTAGTGTAATCATAATCAGATTAGACAATTATCGTAGAAATATTTGAAAACTCAAAAACTCATATAGTGATCTTCTGCCACTTCCCTTTACTGAAAGTACGCCAAAGCCACACTGCTTTTACAAAAGTATCAGAGATCATGGCAAGATAGACCAGTAGAATAGTGTGAAAATACCATGAGAGTAAAAAGGCAGGTACAATTCGCACAAACCACAATGAAACAAGATTTATCTTCAGTGTCCGCTTTGTATCACCTGCTCCTCTAAGTGCTCCGGAAAGCACAAAATTAAATGCCAAAGGTATTTGCGAAACTCCTACAATACGAAGATAGAGACTTGCCTCCTCTATGGTCCGGACATCATCAGTAAAGAACCATACGATCTTTTCGGGTATGAAGATCATAAAAAAGGAGAGGAAGAACATGAAGCCGGTAGTGTACTTCAATACCAAAAGCACATCCTCTCTGGCGCGTTCAGGGTCTTTTGCGCCTAACCCCTGTCCCATCAGTGCCATCGCTGCAATGGTAAACCCGATACCGGGCATAAAAGCAAGTCCTTCCACCCTCAACCCTATCTGATAGCCTGCAAGTTCTGCCGTTCCGTACTGCGCGATAATTGCCGTAAAGAGCATGAAGCTTCCAAAGGTCAAAGCACGTTCAACTGATGCAGGAATTCCCACTTTCAATGCCCGTCCCAACAGCCTTTTGGAGTAGTACCAAACAGGGAGATAGGGGGTATGTCTGCGCAAATAAAGCACCAGATAGACCACAAACTCCACCATATTGACGATTACCGTACCTACAGCCGCCCCCAGAACACCCAGCTGAGGGAAACCAAACGAACCAAAGATAAGGAGGTAGTTTAAGGTGACATTGAGAGCAATAGAGACAATTTTCACCTTCATCGGTGTCTTTGTATCTCCTGCAGCATTGAGTGCCGAAACAAAAACCAGCTTCATAAAAACAAACGGCATCATCCATGTAAGCATCCGGACATAATGCTCTCCGAGAACCACTACTTCAGAGACTGTACCAAACCAGACATAGATCGACGAAGCCAGAAAATACCAGGCTGCCATCGCGGGAATACTCAGAAAAAAGGCAAAACGAAGCAGTGTTGAGAGCCCTATGGAAGCACGCTTGAAACGCTGTGCTCCTACAAAACGTGAAAGCAGCGCCGAGGTTCCTACATGCAAGACGGTCAACACAGCAAAGACGAACATCAAAGACTGTAAGCCGAGGCCCACTGCTGCCACTGCAAAAGCAGAAAGCCGTCCGACCATGATCAGGTCAGTGATCACCTGCAGCATATCAAGCAGTGAATTGACAGCAGCGGGAATGGAAAGCTTAAGAATTTTTTGGTGTTTGGAAGGAAAGTATCTTAACAAAGCGACTCTTTTTGGGTTGATAATATGGGATTCTTCAAAATTATACTCCGACTAACTGAGAAAGAAAGGCATAGAGCAGAACAATAAACAGAGACGCCCATCCAAGCATCCAGCCTATAGCTCGAAGATACTTCTGCTTTCGGAACATTCTGCGTGTTTTATAAAGTACAACCGGATAGGCAAACATTACAAAAAGTACAGGTATATATACCATAAAAGTCAAATGGTACCTGGCAATCGCCAGTTTTAATGCTGATAAAGAAGTATAGACGAAACTATACACGATCAAAAGCATTAAAATCTGCAGGGCTGTAAAAACAAAATAGGCACCTCTGGCGTTCTCCTCATCACTGTAGTACTGCATACCATTTTTCCCTTTCTCATTTTCCGGAATCATACTATATCTCTCTTACGGTTTTGTAAAGTTGCAGCACAATACCTCCTTGAGAATCTTTACTGCATCATCTGTTAGGGAGGGGGAAGAAGCAGACAACCGTAACTCTATAGCATATCAAGAAGGTGATCTCAGACAAAGGTCCTGCCGATATGTATCCTATGACGATCCGAGAACTTTCATGATCGCTTCAGCCAATGCTTCTTTTTCAATAGTACGTATCTTTTTTTCATAACTTTCCAGATCCAAACCCGTTTTACAGATCTCTTTTTGCAAAACAATCTCTCCCCCGTCAAGCTCTGATGTAACAAAATGTACACTTACCCCTCCAGTCGCATATGCATCATGATAACTCTTCTGAATGGCATGAAGTCCTTTGTGCCTTGGGAGCAGTGACGGATGCAGATTGATCGCTTTAAGCTGTTCTGTAAAGAGAGGTGTCAAAATACGCATAAATCCTGCTAAAACTGTCAAGTCAGGTTGATAGTGCTGTAAACGCTTAACCACTTCAGCATCAAATGCCTCTCTACTGTCATACCCTTTGGAATCGATGGTCTCCAGAGGTATCCCGGCTTCTACTGCGATTTTTCTTCCTTCGGCATTGGGGTTGTTTGTCAAGGCAACAACCACCTCCAGTTCTTTTTGATGTAATGTGTTGACAATATAGGCAAAGTTTGTGCCTTTACCACTGAAAAGTACGGCTATTTTCTTCATGGCGGTATTGTAGCAAAATATTCTACGTTTCCCGCAGATACGATCACCTCAGAAGTTAAATCTTCATGAAAATATAGTTGTTTTTGTCCTGCGACACGATTATTTCTGTGACATTTCAAGATACTGTATCGCATCGATCAGGTCTGTCGGGAGTATTGCATAAGAAGCACCTTTATAGTTCTGTGCTGCCAGAGTAAGTGTGAGTGAACCTTGTATAGCTGCTTCCAGTCCGGTATATCCCTGTGCAAGCAGTGCGGCAATCAGCCCCGAGAGTACATCACCGCTGCCTCCTTTGCTTAGTACCGATGTCCCAAGCGGATTGATATAGAGCCGTTCTTCCTGCATAATGAGCATATTGGCCCCCTTAAGCAGCAGTGTTACATGCGGATACCTTGCATTGAACTTTCTTACCATTTCAAAACGGTTGCACTGTATCTCGTCTACACTGATCTCCTCACCGTTTATTTGACTCCAAAGTACAGAAAACTCTTTAGGATGCGGTGTAATAACCACTTCACGTTCGTTCTGTTCCAGAATACCAAGCAGCTCTTTTGAGTAGAAGGCATCTGCATCAAGCACGATCGGCAAATGGCTCTTAATGACATACTTGTCCAGGAACTCCTGGTCAAAGTGTGCACCAAGGCCCATACCTATGGCCAGTGCCGTTGCCGATGAAGGCACAACCGTTGTATGCATTAAAAATGGCGGTTGAGAGACCTTTTCATGTACGATCAGTGTTGTCAGACCCGCACCAAAACGACTGGCAGCCATCCCGGCTATAATGCCTGCCCCCTCTTTCTCCCCACAGAAGACAGCAGCATGTCCAAATGTTCCTTTATGAGTTGATGCTGCAGTCCGGATCGGCAGCTGAAGATCTGAGGCATCCAGTACAAATGTATCACTTTGGTCTTCATACCTCTCTCTACTGACCCCCAGATCGGTACACACGATCTCTCCGACCATATCTTTACTCTCATCAAGATAAAGGCTCTCTTTAAGCGCTCCCATCGTTATGGTCACATCCGCGTCAAAAGCAAACGGCATCAATCTACCGTCACTTCCCACACCTGTAGGCACATCACATGCAAGCTTGAAGCCGTTGAGGGCATTAAGTCTGTGAAGAAGCTGCTGCGTTGCCTCATCAAGCCGGCGATTCAAACCGGCACCAAAAAGCGCATCGACGATCACATCAGCCTCTTTTGGCTCATCACAAAGTGATATGCCAAGCTTTTGTACGCGCTCAAGCTGTAATCTTGCCATAGGCGATTTCACACCAAACGGCATATAAAGATGGACCTCATAAGCACCAAAAAGCTGACGTGCTAGGACAATACCGTCTGCACCGTTATTCCCGGGACCGGAAACAATCAGTACGGACGCACCTTCCTCAAAGCGGCCTTTGATATACTCTGCCATTCCTCTTGCAGCATGCTCCATAAGAATATCTTCATTTAACCCGTATTGTTCATAGCATTTTTGATCCAGTGCATAACAGGACTTGAATAGTTTCCGCATCTGTATATCTCCTTTGTTTCTTACATATTTTAGCACAAATTAAAATTGTTTGGGTATAATCCATTTCTATTTTATCGCTTTTGCCAAAATAGGAAATCAGGAACTTGGATAACCAGTCACTCTGTGACATCTTATCTGAGGTCAGACCCATGGCAAAAAATTTTGATAAGGAAGGGGGTGCTTTGATATGCCAGGAATTAAACTTACTCCACGTGACTCTTTTGATGATGCGTACAGAAAATTCAAAAGACAGTGTGACAGAAACCTTATCGTGACTGAAGCAAGAGCTAGACAGCACTACGAGACAAAGACTGAAAAGAGAAAGAAAGAGAAGATCGCTACCCGCAAGAAGATCCTCAAGAAACTTTTCATGCTCAGAAGATACGAGTCAAGACTGTAATAACAGTTCTTTGGCAGAGCGTCAGCTCTGTCACTCGATACCACTTTTTTACTACAAACCCTGTAAAACATTTCCAAACTCATTACAACTTAGACAACTTTTTGATAGAATATCCCATCAGTATATTAACGACTCTTGTTAATTATAAATTCAAAACCGAAGGTTTCCCTATGACATTTACTGCCCCCTTACAAAAAGATGCTATCAAGATCATGCTGCTTGGTTCGGGAGAACTGGGTAAAGAGGTTGCCATCGAAGCCCAAAGGCTCGGCATCGAAGTGATCGCCGTGGACAAATATGAGAATGCCCCTGCCCATCTTGTCTCAAACAGAAGCTATACGATCAATATGCAGGATGAAGCTGCCGTTCTTGAAGTGATCAAAAAGGAGCATCCGACTTACATCCTGCCCGAAGTAGAAGCCATCTCGATCTCCGCACTCTTTGAAGCAGAAAAACGCGGTTTTCATGTCATTCCAAATGCCGAAGCAGTCAACAAGACGATGAACCGAAAGAATATCCGTGTCTTTGCTGCAGAAACACTTGGGCTTAAAACCTCAAAGTATGAATTTGTCACAACCCTTGAAGGACTCAAAGCTGCCGCAGAGCGTATGGGCTTTCCTTGTGTCATCAAGCCTGTAATGAGCTCTTCGGGACACGGGCAGAGCATTGCAAAAACACCCGATGATATTGAAAAATCATGGGAGATCGCAAAAGAGGCCCGCGGAGATGCATCTGAACTCATTGTCGAAGAGTTCGTTCCTTTTGATTACGAGATCACACTCCTGACTGTGCGCAACGAAACAGGTACTGTCTTTTGTAAGCCCATTGGTCACATACAAAAAGACGGGGACTTCATCCTCTCCTGGCAGCCAATGCCTATGAGTAATGCTGCCCTTGAGAAAGCGCAGGATATCGCCAAAGCAGTTACAGACGGACTTGGCGGCCGCGGGATCTTCGGTGTCGAATTTTTTGTCAAAGGAGAAGAAGTCTATTTCTCAGAGCTGAGCCCGCGCCCGCATGATACAGGGATGGTTACGCTCATAACCCAAAGCCAGAGCGAATTTGCCCTGCATGTACGCGCTGTCCTGGGACTGCCGCTTGACTTTACCTTCTACGGTGCTGGTGCCTGTGGAGCTTACAAAGCAAAGAATGAAAGCTGCACACCGGTACTTGATATCCCCGATGATGCCTTTACGGCAAACAGTTTCGTGCGTGTCTTTGGAAAACCTGAATCACACATCGGCCGTCGTATGGCTGTCAGTCTTGTACTTGACAACGATGTCGAAGCAGCTAAAACACGTGCTACACAGATCATTTCACAGATCGATGACCACTAAGCAGTTCACACTGACTCTCCCTCCCCTTTCCCGGGGTATGCACCTGATCACAGAACAGATCGAAGCGAAGATCAAAGGCGGTATCTCCATCGGTTTGGCACATCTTTTTCTCCAGCACACCAGTGCCTCACTCTGTATCAACGAGAATATCGACCCGACCGTACGCAGCGATGCGGAAACCTTTTTAAATGACCTTGTGCCTGAAGATTATCCGAAGTTCCGCCATACTTACGAAGGAAGTGACGATATGCCTGCTCATTTGAAGAATATGTTTCTGGGCACTTCATTGACAATTCCCATAACTCATGGTAAGCTTGCTTTAGGTACATGGCAGGGGATATACCTTTTCGAACACAGGGATCATGCCGGAAGCAGAGCCATTATCATAACACTGCAAGGAGATTAGAGATGCGAAAACAGATCGTCATACTCGATATGCTAACACTCGGAGAAGACCTTGATCTTACAGTACTTGAAAAGTTCGGTGACGTAAGAGCCTATAAGAACAGTACGGTTGACGCAACTCTTGAGCGTATACAAAACGCGGATATCGTAATCAGCAACAAAGCCGTACTTACTGAGGAGATGATGCAAAAGTCACCAAAACTTGCATTGATCTGTATCGCTGCAACAGGGATGAACAATGTCGATCTCAATGCTGCCCAAAAACTTGGGATCGCCGTTAAAAATGTTGCCGGCTACTCTACCCAGTCTGTCGTACAACATACCTTCGGCATGCTCTTCTATCTTCTAGAACATCTCAATTACTATAATGATGCTGTACAGACAGGTCTTTGGAGTATGTCGGGTCTCTTTACAGATCTCAGCCATCCTTTTCATGAGATTTCCGGGAAAAAATGGGGAATTATCGGTATGGGGACCATCGGCAAGGAGGTCGCTAAAGTAGCTACAGCCTTTGGCGCAAAGATCAGTTACTACTCTACCAGCGGAGACAATCTCGACCAACCATATATCAACCAGCCTCTTGATGTACTTTTAAGTACCAGTGATATCATATCCATACATGCGCCGCTCAATGAGAAAACCTATGCCCTGATAAATGAGACCAATCTACCTCTTCTCAAAAAGAAAGCTGTCCTGCTCAACCTTGGCCGAGGAGGGATCATTAATGAAACTGACCTTGCATATGAGCTTGACAGACGGGAGATCTATGCAGGACTGGATGTACTGGAAAAAGAGCCTCTTGATCCACACAACCGACTCAATCAGATAGAGCATAAAGAGAGACTGCTTATAACCCCTCATATCGCATGGACAAGCATTGAAGCGAGAAAAAGACTGCTTGAGGGTATTGTTGCAAACATCAAATCATTTTTGGAGAATAAACGATGAAACTGCTTCTGTCATCAACTATAGTGAAGAGTAACAGTAATAAAAATACATTGGTTTTCCTCTATAACTATCCACTATCACAATACACTTTGTTTCAAAAGGAAACTCTATGATAGACGTACTCATTATCGGGTCCGGCGGTGCCGGACTCTCTGCTGCACTTGCCGCCAAAGAAGCCGGAGCATCAGTACTTGTCGTCGGGAAAATGTACCCGACCAACTCCCAGACTTCTATGGCACAGGGAGGGATGAATGCCTCACTTGGCAATATGGGTGAAGATCATATCTCTCTGCACGTTCAGGATACTGTGAAATCCGCCAAAGGTCTTTGCGATGAAGATATGGTACGCCATATGTGCGCAGATGCTCCCAAAACCATTGCGTGGCTTGAAAAACTGGGCGTTCCGTTTAGTCGTATCAATAAAGAAGCTCTGCAAAATGATAGAGACCCTAACGCTTCACTAAAAACAATTGCCCAGCGGCAACTCGGTGGTGCTTCGGCAAAACGTGCCTGTTATGCACAGGACTATACCGGACTGAAGATCCTGCATACACTGTATGATACCTGTCTTAAAGAGGGAATCAACTTCCTGGATGAACACTTTCTTCTTAATCTCATCGTACCTGAAGATACAGTAAAAGGCGCTACTTTTCTTGATATCCGTACAGGAGAGGTCAAACAGATCGATGCCAAGTCCGTGATACTTGCTACAGGCGGATACGCAGGCATCTATCACGGTTTTACGACCAATATGTACGGAGCCAGCGGCGATGGTGCTGCTGCGGTACTTCGTGCAGGCGGTGCCGTAAGCGATATGGAGTTCATACAGTTCCATCCTACTGCACTCAAACATTCCTGCATTCTTGTCAGCGAGAGTGCCCGGGGAGAGGGCGGATACCTGCTCAATGAAGCAGGGGATCGGTTCATCGATGAACTCAAGCCGCGTGATGAAGTGGCACGCGCCATCTTTTCACAGATCCAGGCAGGGCAACATGTCTATTTGGATGTACGCCATTTGGGAGAAGAAAAACTGACCGAGCTGCTTCCCCAGGAGGTGGAACTATGTAAACTGCATGAACATGTAGACCCTGCGCATGAGCTTATCCCCATCAAACCAGTAGCCCACTACTCCATGGGCGGAATTGATGTTGACTATGCTCTTGAGGTAAATGGTATCAAAGGATGTTTTGCCGCAGGAGAGTGCTCCAATGCCAAAGTGCATGGAGCCAACCGTCTTGGTGGAAATTCTCTGCTTGAGATCACTGCATTTGGGCGCTTTGCAGGGGAAAATGCCTATAAACACAGTATCTATGCCAGTTCAAAACCTGCAGATGAAACACAACTTCAAAAAGACCGCAGAGAGATAGCTTCTATTTTCTCCAAAAAAAGCAGTATCAGCTTCTACAGTTACAGAGAAAAGCTGGGGAGCCTCTTCTATAAAAAAGTAGGGATCATCCGTGAGAACTCCCGACTCCAGGAAGCACTTGAAGAGGTAATTTCAATGCAGATAGCACAAAAAGAGATGGGGATCACAGACAAAAACAAAACCAATAACCAAAACCTCATAGAGTTTCTGGAGTTCCAAAACACTCTGCTTCTGGCACCTGCCATCATCTCTGCCGCTATTGCCAGAGACGAAAGCCGCGGGGCACACTACAAAGTCGGATTTGAAGAAGAAGACGAAGACTTTAAAAAACATATTGTTTTACAGTGGAAGAGAGATAATCAAGAAGGGGAGAGTACTCTATGAACATAAAGATCCTGAGAAGCGAAACAAACACCCACCAAAGCTACACACTTCCTGCCGGAGAGATCCCTCTTCTAAGTGCTCTTGTATACATCAAGGAGACACAGGATGCAACACTCACTTTCTCAGCTGGATGCCGTGCTTCGGTATGTGGTACCTGTGCAGTAAGAGTCAATGGCAGAGAAGAGCTTGCCTGTAGCTACAAGGTTAAACCTGGAGATATCATAGAGCCGTTGCAGTATCACCCGGTACTGCGTGACCTCAAAGTAGACAAAAGCAAGGCACAAGAGACACTCAGAAGAGGTACGACCTGGTTACAGCAGTTCCAGGAAAGCCCACTGTCACATGAAGATGAAAAGCGCACAGAGAAACAGACCGACTGTATCTTGTGCGACTCCTGCTATTCAGCCTGCCCTGTCTTTGCTGTCAACCCTGATTTTTTAGGACCTTTCGCCCTGACACGTGCCTATCGATACACGGAAGACAAACGTGAGGGCAATGCCAAAACAATCATTGACAATATTCAGAATAATGGTGTATGGGACTGTACCCTGTGCGGAGAGTGTACAGCGGTCTGCCCCAAAAATATCGACCCAAAAATGGATATCACAATGCTTAGAAGTACCTCACTGCAGTATGGTCATTCTGACCCCTCATTTGCTGCACAAAGTTTTGGAACACCTGATTTTGGCGGTGGATTCGGCTTCGATCCCAATGCAGGATTCTAGAGGGAAAGAGCTTACTATTCAGAAAGTATTAAGCTGATGACACCTTTCATTACGTCTCTTTGGGACGTAACGCATACTTCAACTTGATATAAGTACAATGTATGCATTCACCACTTGTGAAAAAAGTTATCATTACATTTTTGTCTGACAATAGATCGCAGGCCTGTTTTTGAAATATGTTTCAGTATGCACTCCCGCTCAAAAGAGCAGGAACAAAGTTAAAAGAAGAATTAAATATCTCTTGGGTCGACGATCTTTCCGGCAATAGCACTTGCCGCAGCAACAGCTGAGTTTGCCAGATAGATTTCAGAAGTTCTCGCCCCCATACGGCCGACAAAGTTACGATTGGTTGTTGCCACACAACGCTCACCATCTCCCAAAATCCCCATGTAACCGCCAAGGCAGGCGCCGCAGGTAGGATTGGAGACGACAGCTCCTGCCTCGATAAGTGTATCAATAAGACCTTCATGCTGCGCCTGCATTAAGATCTTCTGCGTTGCAGGAGTAACGATCATACGGGTATGTCTCGCCACACGTTTGCCTTTAACGATCTCAGCTGCAATACGCAGGTCTTCCAGACGTCCGTTTGTACAGCTTCCGATCATAACCTGATCGATCCTGAGATCATCTTCTACCGCCTGCTCAACCGGTTTACCGTTAGACGGCAAGAACGGATAGGCGATCACCGGAGAGAGATTCGCCATATCAATGGTAATCTCCTGACAATAGGTTGCATCCTCGTCAGAGTAATGGATCTTCGGCTCGCTTCTTAGTCCGCCGTTCGCCTCCGCTCTTTCGTCAAGATATGCCTGACAAATCTCATCAACGGCAAAGATACCGCTTTTTGCTCCCGCTTCGATCGCCATGTTACACATGGAGAACCTGTCCGACATACCAAGGTACTGTACACCCTCCCCTGTAAATTCTATCGCTTTGTAAAGTGCGCCATCCACACCCAGAATACGTATAAGTTCAAGGATGATGTCTTTCCCGTAGATGCAATTGCCCGGTTTGCCGACAAGATTAACCTTGATAGACTCCGGTACTTTGAACCAGTTGCCTCCGGTAATGATGGAGAAAGAGATGTCTGTACTTCCCATTCCGGTAGCAAACGCTCCCAGTGCTCCGTGTGTACAGGTATGAGAGTCTGCACCTATAATCACATCACCGGGAACTACAAGCCCTTTTTCAGGAAGAAGTGCATGCTCGATTCCCATATCTTTCTCATCAAAGAAGTACTTCAAATCATGTTTATAGGCAAATTCTCTACTGATCTTCGCCTGATTGGCAGAAGCGATGTCTTTAGCCGGAATGTAGTGGTCCATCACGATTGCAAAACCATCAGGATTGGCAAGTTCCTTGGCCCCGCTCTCTTCAAATGCTTTAATAGAGATAGGCGTAGTAATATCGTTACCAATAGTCATATCGATCGGTACTCTGACAATCTCTCCCGCATAAACTTCACGTCCTGCATGTTCAGAGAAGATCTTTTCTGTAATGGTCTGTCCCATTGTATATCCTTGTATATATAATCATTAATTACGCGAATTATAGCGAAATAAAATTATGCTAGAATTTCATTCAACAAGTATACCCCTCGTTCCACGGTCTCCGTAGGAATGCCTACAGAAAGAAAAGGCTTTGGAGTTTTCTTTTTTAGCAGTTGAATTATGCATTCCCGCGCTGTATACAGGACGAGAACATTTAGGGAAAACATGAAACTTTACGAATTAAAAGCCATTGCCAAACGTCTCGGAGAATTCTCTTTCATCTCCCGCGCCAGACGCGTAGAGGACAATACCGTCGAGATCGTCTTTGACAAGCAGCACAGCTACTTTTTTAATATGACCAGAGGACACAGCGTTGTCTATAAAGCACCCAGCCAGCGTCCGCTTCAGGGCTACAACGCTCCCTTTGATACCCTGCTGCACTCACTGCTCTCCGCAGGTAGACTTCTTGAAGTGGCCGTTTGGGGAAATGACCGTATTCTCCGCTTCAAAGTCGCTCCTAAAAGTGCCTACAAGAACCAAATTATCTATCTGCAGTTGGAGTTCACCGGCAAAAATACCAATGCCATTTTGATCGATGAGAATGAGGTCATTATTGAAGCTCTCCGCCATATTGATGCAGAGAGCTCTTTCCGTATCATCCGTCCAGGTGTAGAGCTGCTCCCTGTTCCGGCTCGTGAAACTACTGCCTCAATGCTCAGCATTCAGCGCTCAGCACTTTCTTCAGATATTGATACCCTTTTGGAAAAAAAATATCGTCAGATTCAGCAACAACGTCTCAAAGAGATGAAAAAACAGAAGCTCTCCTCTACAGAAAAGAAGATCAGAAAACTCCGGAACGAACTCAGTAAACTGCCCGATCAGGCACAACTGGAAGCCGAAGCACAGACATGGCAGAATTACGGCAACCTCATTTTAGCGAACCTCTACCAGATAAAGCCCTATGATACCAAACTGAAAACATACGATTTTGAAGGCAGCGAGATCACCATCAAGCTTCCAAAACATATCAAGGTCAACCGGATGAGTGACTATTTTTTCAACCTCTCCAAACGCGCAAAGAACAAAGCAAAGAACATCCACATCGAAAAAGAGAATCTTGAGAGCAAAAAAACCTTCTATGAAAATATCTACTATGCCATAGAACAGGCAAAAGAACCTTATGAGCTTGAACTTCTCGTTCCCAAACGCGGCAAATCCCAACGTAAAAAAGAGAAGGTAAAGGAGGGGGAACTCTTCTGGATAGACGACTACAAAGTGATGGTCGGACGCAACAGTACAGAGAACCAGAAACTGCTCTCCCAGGCCAAAAGCAACGATATCTGGATGCATACACGTGACATTCCCGGCTCCCATGTCATCATACGTACAGATAAACAAAATCTGCCTGATTCCGTCATAGAAGCAGCTGCCAAACTCTGTGTGGACTTCTCAGTAAAAAGCCCGGGGGACTATCTGGTAGACTACACCAAACGGAAATTTGTCAAGATCCAGGAAGGGTCTCATGTGGAGTATAACAAATATCAGACTCTCAGTATTACCAAAGAAGGAGTTGAGATACGCATATAGGCACTTCTAACGCAAATCGTGGTATAATCATTGCTAATATGATCAAGGATAGAAAATGATAAAAATTTTTACAGACCATCAGGAGCGTTGGCTTACGGGCATCGGACTGCTCGCACTGGTTGGCTTCATCGGATGGATGGACAGTTTTTTTGTAATGTGGACATTTTTGGGAATCATCTATGTTTTTGCCTTTTATGAAGCGATGAAGCTCTTCAGGCTGGTTGGTCCTTCTGCCTATTTCTGGGCTGTTCTGCTTTGGTTTTTTGCCTATTTCTATCCCAATCCCGATGATCTTTTCTACTTTGTAGCTATCATTTTCGGAGCTTCAATCGCCTATTTCCATAATTTTGACAAACGACTGATACTCCCTTTTCTCTACCCTGTCAGCGGCATATTCTTCTTTCTTATCCTCTATAGTGACTTTGGTATTCAGGCAATGTTCTGGCTGCTTGTCACTGTGGCTCTAACAGATGTAATGGCATTCTTTACAGGAAAAGCTATCGGGAAGACCAAGTTTTCCGATACATCACCAAACAAGACACTTGAAGGGGTCATCGGCGGGGTCATCATTGCCACGGCCATCGGTACCTATGTAGGCCTCTATGTCGCCCCGGGGTGGATCGCCTTTATAGTTACACTGCTGACATCCGTTGCTTCAGTATTTGGCGACCTCTTCGAGAGCTACCTCAAACGTGAAGCAGGTGTCAAGGACAGCGGAGACCTTCTTCCCGGGCATGGTGGTATTCTCGACAGAATAGACGGCTATCTCTTCGGTGCACCTATGATGGTCATAGCTTTAAGAGCATTTTTATAATAAAGGACCCAAAGTGAGCGAAGCCCATTTTTGTCTCTTGAAAAAAACTTGCCGTTTAGACAGTTTTCTTTTCAGAAAGCTGCTAACACCGGATTTGCTTCAGCAGCAGACTGGCACAACCTGTTTTGTTTTGGATTAATCTATGTCTATTGTACTTCTTGGTTCCACCGGTTCGATCGGGGTCAACACACTCATTATCGCCCAACGCTACAACATAGAGATCGAAGCGCTCATAGCAGGAAACAACATCCGCCTGCTCAATGAACAGATCAGTCTATATAAACCCAAAATGGTTGCGATTGCCAATGCATCCGACAGGGAAAAAGTCAACCACCCCGATGTACGTATTGGTACAGAAGGAATACTCTCTGTCATTGAAGAATCTGAAAGCACCACCGTAGTCAATGCTCTGGTAGGCTACGCAGGATTGGCCCCCACCCTCAAAGCTACCGAACTTGGCAAAAAAGTTGCTCTTGCAAACAAAGAATCTCTTGTGGTTGCAGGTGAATTCATCGATATTTCGCTTATTACCCCTATCGACTCTGAGCATTTTGGACTCTGGTATCTCATGGGAGAACGTCCTTTTTCCAAACTCTATATCACGGCAAGCGGTGGTGCCTTCAGAGACTGGAAGATCAAGAAAATGAAAGATGCCACGTTTGCTGATGCCCTTAAACATCCTAACTGGTCAATGGGGAATAAGATCACCATCGATAGTGCCACCATGACAAACAAACTCTTTGAACTCCTGGAAGCAAAATGGCTCTTTGGCACATCAAAGATCGATGCAGTCATTGAAAAAAAGTCCATTATTCATGCTCTGACAGAGTTTCGAGACGGCTCCACCACTGCCCACTTTGCCGGTGTTGATATGAAACTTCCCATTGCCTTTGCACTTAGAGAGAAGGTAGAAGAGGAGATTCTCTCCCCGGTCAACCTTTTAGAGATCGGTGCACTGGAGTTCCTCCGTATCACTGCAGAACGCTATCCGATCTGGAATATCAAAGAGCATCTTTTACACCATCCCCATTTAGGTGTCGTGGTCAACGCTGCCAATGAGATCGCCATAGAGAAGTTCCAAAAAGAGCAATGCTCTTTCTTTGGCATGAGTGACCTGGTACTGGATGCCTATAAAAAGTTTGAAAATGTCAAACCGGCAAATATCAAAGAGATTATTGAGATTGACAGGGAGGTCAGAGCATATGCGACGCATATTAGTTAAGAGTGATGCGCGAAGAGTGACGCACGAAGGTATGCTTCCCCACAGAAAGCCTCTATCCTTCAATAAAAGCATTGCAAAGCAATGCATACCAACACTATTCACTATTCACTATTCACTATTCACTGATCAGGAGCCGCTATGCGCCTCCTGATCTTACATGGGTGGGGAGGCTCCGATGCACCACACTGGCAGGCGGAACTTGCCGCTGAAGTAGCCAAAAACTACGGTACAGTCTCTTTTCCACTGCTGGACAACTGCCACTTTCCCAGCAAGAACAGGTGGCTCAGACAGGTTAAAGAGATCCTTGAAGATTTTAAGCCCGATACGGTTGTCTGCCACTCATTGGCAAATACCCTCTGGTTCTGGCTTTGTGAAGAGGGTGTCACACCGATAGAGCGTCTATTTATGGTTGCACCGCCCAGTCTGCAAACAGAGGAACAGACCATCAGAACCTTCTTCCCCGCCCCAATGCCCACAGAGCTGTATGCCAAAGAAATACAGATGATCATCTCTGACAATGATCCATGGGTTGATACAGAAGAAGCAGAGACCATTGCCAAATACTACAACATCCCGCTGACCACCATCAAAAATGCCGGACATATCAATGCCGAAAGCGGGTATGGAAAGTGGGAACTGATAGAGAAACTAGTAATGAGGAATGAGCCATGAGTAACCGAAAAACAAACACACCATCCACCCCAATAACAAAAGCATTGTGGAGCCATACATACCAGCATTACGCATTACTCACTGCTCATGGCTCATTAAAAAATCTTCCAAGGAGATTTTCATGATTCTCAGTATCGAGTCCAGCTGCGACGACAGCTCAATTGCCGTTACCGAGATCAGCACAAAAAAAGTACTCTACCACAAAAAGATCTCCCAGGAGACAGAACACGCCTGTTACGGGGGAGTAGTACCCGAACTCGCTTCCAGACTGCATGCAGTAGCTCTTCCAAATATTCTTCAAGAGACGAAACCATGGTTTGACCGCCTCAAAGCAGTTGCAGTCACCAACCAGCCCGGACTGGGAGTTACCCTGCTTGAAGGGATCGCTATGGCAAAAACACTGGCAACTCTCCTGAACATCCCTCTGATCCCTGTACATCATCTCAAAGGACATATCTACTCTCTCTTTATTGCACAGGAAACCAGGCTGCCGCTTTTGGTCCTGCTGATCTCCGGTGGGCATACGATGGTACTTCGGGTGGAAAGTTTTGAAAAGATGGAAATCCTTGCCACTTCTATGGATGACAGTGTGGGAGAGAGTTTTGACAAGACAGCCAAAATGATGGGGCTGGGGTATCCCGGAGGGCCTATCATTGAATCCTTGGCAGAAGAGGGAGATGAGAACCGTTTTAACCTACCCGTACCGCTGCGAAATTCAAAACTCATCGCTTTTTCACTTTCAGGGCTCAAAAATGCTGTACGACTCGAAATAGAAAAGCTTGGCGGAGCCGACGCAATGAGCAGACAGGACAAATGTGACCTCGCCGCTTCCTTCCAGAAAGCAGTCAAACTCCACCTTCTCCAAAAAAGCAAAAAGATCTTCAAAACCGAACCAATAAAAGATTTTGCCATCGTCGGAGGTGCCTCTGCCAACCGCTACATCCGTAATGCCTATAAGATATTATGCAAAGAGTTCGGCAAAACCCTGCATGTTGCTCCACTGCAATACTGTTCTGATAATGCTGCCATGATAGGCAGATACGCCATCGATGCCTATGAAAGGGAACAGTTCATTGAGACTGCTGCCATAGATATTGTCAGTACAAAAAAACAGCAGGCAGGAACATTGCTGTAGAGACGATTCCTTGTAGCTGCCCTTATATCTTTATTGTTGCAGAGTACCCACAGGCAAAACAGACTTGTTTGTTAACTTTTTTAACAAAATTATATCAACATACCATGTAGAGTACTGTATCTCTCAGCACCGTTCAATACAAAGCCGAAACAAACATTTTTCCTATCACCGCACCGATCCTCTCAGGAGACAATACCCTACAATGCAGCATTCTCCCAAAAAACCGCCAAATGCCCACTATATCACACTTTCTGTAAGTTTATTTCGATAAAATATATATAATTTAACCCCCAGAAACGGAGTCTCAATATGGCAGAATACGGCGCAAGTAATATTAAGGTCCTTAAAGGTCTGGAAGCGGTACGGAAAAGACCGGGAATGTACATTGGTGACACCTCTACAAAAGGACTTCACCACCTGGTCTATGAAGTAGTGGACAACTCTATCGATGAAGCTATGGCTGGCTACTGTGACACCATCAAGGTCACTTTGACAAAAGAAGGTTCTGCGATCATTGAAGATAACGGTCGTGGTATTCCTGTCACTGAACACCCGACAGAGAAGATCTCTGCTGCAACGGTTGTACTTACCGTACTTCATGCCGGGGGAAAGTTTGATAAAGATACATACAAGGTTTCAGGCGGTCTGCATGGAGTTGGGGTCTCTGTTGTCAACGCTCTCTCCAAAAACCTGCACCTGACCATATTCAAAGATGGTGAGATCCATGAACAATCCTTTCAAAAAGGGATTCCGCAAGATATACTTAAAACTACCGGAACTACACGCAAAAAAGGTACCAAGATAGAGTTCTGGCCGGATGAAACGATCTTTACGGAAGGTGTTACCTTCCAGAAAGAGATCCTGATGAAACGCTTCAGGGAACTCTGTTACCTCAATCCCCGTATCACCATCGAATTCAAAGATGAACGTGACGGCACCAAAGAGAAGTACCATTTTGAAGGCGGGATCAAACAGTTCGTTGAAGATATGAATACCAAGCCGCCACTCTCCACTGCCCAGTTCTTTCAGGGAAAAATGGATGATATAGAGATCGATATTGCCCTGATGTACTGCGATGCGGACTCTGAAAAATCACTCTCGTTTGTAAACAACATCAAAACCCCTGACGGAGGTACCCATGAAGCAGGCTTCAGAGCAGGCTTGACCCGTTCACTCTCCTCTTATATCTCAAAAAATGCTTCTGCCAAAGAGAAAGGGGTAAAGATCACCGGGGATGACTGTAAAGAGGGGCTTATCGCCATTGTTTCCGTACGTGTCCCGGAACCACAGTTCGAAGGACAGACCAAAGGGAAACTTGGATCAAGCTATGTCCGTCCGTTGGTACAGAAATTCTTTACCGAACAGTTCAATAAATATCTTGAAGAGAATCCTATTGAAGCCAAAGCCATCATGGCACAGGTACTTCTGGCGGCACGTGGACGTGACGCGGCAAAAAGAGCCAAGGACCTTGTCAAGCGTAAAGACTCCATGAGTGTGGGAACACTCCCTGGGAAACTGGCTGATTGCCAGAGCAAGGATCCGGAGATCTCGGAGATCTATCTAGTCGAAGGTGACTCAGCAGGCGGTTCTGCAAAACAGGGACGGGACAGAGTTTTTCAGGCTATTTTACCGCTGAAGGGGAAGATCCTCAATGTCGAGAAAGCAAGACTTGAGAAGATACTCAAATCTGATGAGATCAAGAACATGATTACTGCACTCGGATGCGGGATCGGTGATGAGTTCGATGAAGAGAAACTCCGTTACCACAAGATCATTATCATGACCGATGCCGATGTCGACGGTTCACATATCCAAACCCTTTTAATGACTTTCTTCTTCAGGTTCCTTCAGCCAATTATAGAAAAAGGGTATCTGTACCTGGCACAGCCGCCGCTTTACCGTTACAAAAAAGGGAAAAATGAAACCTATCTCAAAGATGACAAAGCACTCAACGACTTCCTTATAGAGAACGGTATTTCAGCTATAGAAAGCGAAACTATGGGTCAAAATGACCTCATTGACCTCTTCAAGCTGGTTGCCTATTACAAAATGACCCTCAAAGAGATCGAAAAACGCTTTGCCCTCCTTGAGGTACTCCGTTATATGATCGAACATCCCGATGTTGTAGGTACCGACAACAAGACACTGGCAGGAACACTTGAGAAGTACATTTCTGATCTCGGATACAATATTCTTAACAAGACCATTACCGAAGAGAAGCTGCACTACTTCGTACAGACCAAGGACGGACTTGAAGAGTTGATCGTTGATGATGTTCTCTTTACCAACCCCCATTACAACGAGGCGATCCATATCTACCAGAAGATCAAAGAGCATATTACTGATGAATTTAAAGATAAAGATCTGCTTGCTCTCTTTGAAGAAGTAGAAGCCAGTGCCAAAAAGGGTGCTTATATCCAGCGATACAAAGGTCTGGGGGAGATGAACCCTGAACAGCTCTGGGAGACAACTATGACCCCGGAGAACAGACGTCTGCTTCAAGTAAGAATCCACGACATAGAAGAGGCAAGTGAAACCTTTACTCTCTTTATGGGTGATGAGGTAGAACCAAGAAGAAACTACATCGAAAGCCATGCAAAAGATGTAAAACACCTGGATGTCTAATGCTTCTTTCTGAACTTGAAGAGCGGGAACGCCGATTTAAACTTGCACTGCGTGCAGGCATCCCTCTTCTTCTTCTTATCTCCCTTGTTTTTTACAGTACCCTTTTTAGAGAAAAACACGTTTCTTTAGGTATTGAAATAATAGTTCTTTTTGGAAGCCTGCTTTTTATTACTGTGTATTTTATCTATTTTCTAATGGAGCTTAGTGTCAAAGAGAGTCTGCTAGATCAGACTACACAGGGCTTCAATGAAAGAGCTTTTGTCGAAAAACTAAAAAGCTATCAACCCAAAACACTGGTTATGCTGATCATCAAAAACCTCTCTACCATCAATGAAAACTACAGTACAGAAGAGGTCAATGACTTACTCTATACCTTTACACACAAGCTTAACGATACACTGCAAACAGAAGGCCTCTCCAAAGCACTTATCGCAAGACGTTACGGGGCAGAGTTCCTTATCGCTATCGATCAGAACGGCAGAGATATAGAGAAGATATTTAAGACATTCATTGAAAAAAACCACCTCATTGATCAGATTGAAGTTGATTATGCCTTTGCCGCCATTACCAATACCGCTGATGATTTGGAAAAAGATCTGCTACACCTTAAAGACCTTATAGCTATCCAGTCCAAAAACAGCGATACAACTAGGCTTGAGAGTACTATCAAGGACTCCAGAGAACTATCAGAAATAGAAGAATCGATTCTCTTTGCATTGAAAAAAAAGGACCTTGTTCTCTCTTTTAGACCTTTGCTTAATACCAAAACAGAAGAGATTGATATTTATGAGATCTCAGTAAAACTGAGATCTGCTGACAGGGGAGAAATCCTTCCCAGAACCTATCTTCCAATCATCAACAGACTCGGACTGGGAAGAGAGTATGATATGGCACTCTTTCAACATGTACTGAAACTATTGCCGCTGGTTGACGATGCCATCTCGCTCTCCTTTAATCTCTCCCCTTTCTCACTAAGAGATAAAACCTTTCAGAGGGAATACTTTCACCAGCTTGATCAGAGCAAAGTCGATCCTAAACGCCTGATAATTGAACTTTATGAGAGAAAAACACACCATAATCTCAGTGGTTATCTTAAAACTCTCGATCAATTCCGGGCAAAAGGGGTACGTATTGCCATTGATAACTTTGGCTCTTCCAATGCTTCTATGGAGTATATGAAACATTTCCATTTTGACATTGTACAGTTTGACAGGGACTATGTCACCAAACTTGAAGACAAGAACACTTATGCGATGCTCAATTCACTTATTCAAATGGCTAACGAGCTTAATATCATAACAGTAGCCAAATGGGTTGATAAGCCGGAGCAAAAAAAGAAACTTATCCAAATGGGTATCGATTACCTACAGGGGTTTGGCATTGCCAAAGCTGTTACAGAGTACGAACTCATTAAAACTTATAACTAAAGGATTATTATGAAATATGGTGAAAAAGAGATACGCGAATTTGATATTAATGCCGAAGAGAACTTCTGGCCGAACAAACATGAAAAGAACTATACCATCAATATCGAACTTCCCGAATTTATGTGTCTGTGCCCCCGTTCAGGCTACCCCGACTTTGCAACCATCAAACTCTCTTACGTACCGGATAAGACCGTTATAGAACTCAAGGCACTCAAGCTCTACATTAACTCGTTCATGTTCCGCTACATATCTCATGAAAACTCTGCGAACGAGATCTTTGATACACTCTATAAAAAACTGCAACCACGATCGATGAAACTTATCGCAGACTATAATCCTAGAGGAAATGTACATACGGTCATTGAGATTGATTCGGAAAAAATGTAAAATATGACATTATGACATTATTTTAACTCAAAATCCAAAATAAAGCTATCATACGATTATTCCATTTAAAGGAGCACTATGATAGCCTTTATCGATGTCATGCATCGTGTACGTGAAGTTCTTATGCTTCAGACACAACAACCCAGGATACGAGACAGGGATATCGCCTATGCATTAGGTTTGGAACCGCAATATTTTGCTGTTATCAAACGGCGCAACAAGATCCCCTATGAAGCGCTAGCCTACTTTTGTAAAAAATACCATATCAGTATGAACTGGGTTCTTTTGGCACAAACACCATGCCATCTGCCTACATCCTGATAAAAAGGAGATAGCGTTTCATCTCCTCATTCTTTCCAAAACCAATAATCTCCATGTCGTTATACTGTGTATTTACATCTATTCTAAGCTCGTACATCATCTTATCCATATCCAGTATCAGAAGTTGCGGGATAAGCTCTCCAATTGTCACTCTCCTGTTACTTCCATCTATTTTAAATACAAGCTGCCTACTTTCATCATCTAAACGAAACAGATTAAGATAGGCTTCTCCTACATAAATCAACTTCGAAGGATCGGTCTTTTCCTCCCTCAAGAGCCCTGCCATAAGTTCATACTCCTCTGCATTGGCGATTGATTCTCTGATATCTTCTATAAGATCGATAATAACCTTCATACTATTCCCTAATTCTTGTAATGCAGTATTATAGTGTAAAAGTATTGGATTTCAATTTGTTGTTTTGCAAATGGTTTTTAATTCTTGAAATAGTTAAGAGTTTTATTGGATTGTATTCAGGTTTGAATATTTGGGTAAAGGAGCTTACTGTAGTAAGTGACTGCATCCATCTTTCAAAGATGGATGCGAATCAACGAAAAGATTAACTATTTCTCTTTTCGATGATCTCTTTGGCTACATTCGCCGGAACTTCTTCATAGTGATCAAATTCCATTGCATATGTCGCACGACCTTGTGTCATAGAACGAAGGTCCGTAGAGTAACCGAACATTTCAGAGAGTGGAACAAATGCATTAACGATCTTGTTACCTGCTCTGTCATCCATACCTGTAACATTACCTCTACGCTTGGCAACATCACCGATAACATCTCCCATGAACTCTTCAGGAACTTCAACTTCAACTTTCATCATTGGCTCAAGGATAACCGGGTTAGCCTCTTTTGCACCTTCACGGAATCCCATAGAACCTGCAAGTTTAAATGCCATCTCAGAAGAGTCAACATCATGGTAAGAACCATCATAAAGTGTTACTTTGACATCCTCTACAGGGTAACCTGCCTGAATACCTCTTTGCATAGCTTCCTGGATACCTTTATCAACAGGTCCGATGAATTCTTTTGGAATAACCCCACCTTTGATCTCATCAACAAACTCATATCCGCTACCTGGCTCAAGCGGCTCGATCTTGAGATAAACGTGACCGAACTGTCCACGACCACCAGACTGTTTTGCATATTTGTACTCTTTTTGAACCGGTTTTCTGATCGTTTCACGGTAAGCAACCTGAGGAGCACCAACTTCTGCTTCAACTTTGAATTCTCTTTTCATACGGTCGACGATGATCTCGAGGTGAAGTTCACCCATACCGGAGATAATAGTCTGACCGGACTCTTCGTCTGTAGATACACGGAAAGATGGATCTTCTGCAGCAAGTTTACCAAGTGCGATACCCATTTTTTCCTGGTCAGCTTTTGTTTTCGGTTCAACAGCAACAGAGATAACCGGATCCGGGAAATCCATTCTTTCAAGTACCACTTTGTCCTTTTCCGAACAGAGTGTATCACCAGTCGTTGTATTCTTAAGACCAACAACCGCACCGATCTCACCAGCATAGATCTCAGAAACCTCTTCTCTTTTGATCGCATGCATTTTCATGATACGACCAACACGCTCTTTTTTACCCTTGGTAGAGTTAAGTACATAAGAACCTGACTGCAAAGAACCTCTGTAAACACGGATAAATGTCAACTGTCCAACAAACGGGTCAGTCATAATTTTAAATGCAAGTGATGCGAATTCACCGTCATCGGTAGACTCTACTGTCACTTCTGTATCCGGATCATCCATCAATGTACCTTTGATCGCTGGTGCTTCTACAGGAGAAGGAAGGTAGTCGACAACTGCGTCAAGCAGTGTCTGTACACCTTTATTCTTGAATGCTGTACCACAAGTCATCGGAACAATATGCATATTGATCGTTGCATCTTTAAGACCCTTCATGATCTCTTCAGTGGTAAGCTCTTCTCCTTCCATATATTTTTCCATAAGCTCTTCGTTACCGTCAACAGAAGAGATCTCTTCGATCATTTTCTCTCTGTACTCTTCAGCAATCTCTTGAAGTTCTTCACGGATATCCTGCTCATGGTATGCTGAACCCATTGCAGCATCTTCGTCCCATACGATCTCTTTCATTTTAACAAGGTCGACTACACCTTCAAAGTTCTCTTCTGCACCGATAGGAAGCTGGAAAGGAACCGGATTCCCTTTAAGTCTTTCACGAATCTGTCTCTCAACTTCGTAGAAGTCTGCACCGGTTCTGTCCATTTTGTTAACGAAAACGATAGATGGTACACCATATCTGTTTCTTTGTCTCCAAACTGTTTCAGATTGTGGCTGAACCCCACCAACCGCACAGAATACAGAAACCGCACCGTCAAGTACTCTCATTGAACGCTCAACTTCGATAGTGAAGTCAACGTGGCCCGGAGTGTCAATAATATTGATCTGCTTTCCTCTCCACTCACATGTGGTTGCCGCAGAAGTAATGGTAATACCACGCTCCTGCTCCTGCTCCATCCAGTCCATGGTTGCAGCACCATCGTGAACCTCACCAATCTTATGCTCAACACCTGTATAGAAAAGAATTCTTTCTGTTGTTGTCGTTTTCCCTGCATCGATGTGTGCAGCAATACCAATGTTTCTTACATCTTCAAGTTTATGACTTCTAGGCATACTTTACTTCCTTACCATCTGTAGTGAGCAAATGCTTTATTCGCTTCTGCCATTTTGTATGTGTCTTCTTTCTTTTTGAAAGCAGCACCTTTCTCAGTTGCAGCATCCATAAGCTCATTGCTTAGACGCTCCATCATTGTTCTTTCATTTCTTTTTCTTGCTGCATCAACGATCCATCTGATACCGAGTGATTGTTGTCTTACAGGTCTGACTTCGATAGGCACCTGATAAGTAGCACCACCGACACGTCTACTTTTAACTTCCATAACAGGTTTTACATTGTCCATTGCTTTGTTAAAGACTTCAATCGCCTTCTCACCTGTTTTCGATTCAATTCTCTCAAGCGCAGAGTAAACAACTTTTTGCGCAACACTTTTTTTACCATCAAGCATTACAGCGTTGATGAATTTTGTCAATACTTTAGAACCGTATACTGGATCTGGCAATACCGGTCTGACGGGAGCTTTTCTTCTTCTCATTATTCTTTCCTTATCTTCAATTAATTATGACGCATCTAAAGCTAAGCTTCATCTGCTACGCTGACGCTGTGTCAACTTCAGCAGTTGGCTCTCGCGGTTAGCCGCTCTTCATTACGTCAATGTAATTTACTCAAGTATCATCCCCGAAGGTCTATCGATGAATACCTGCTCAAGCTCATTACTAAGCTAAACTCAACCTATCTGTTTCACGCTGCCGTGACAACTTCACTTAAATCCGGAGGATTTAAATTACTTAGGTCTCTTAGTTCCGTATTTGGATCTTGCAACTTTTCTGTTGGCAACACCGGAAGCATCAAGTGCACCACGAACGATGTGATACTTAACCCCTGGTAAATCCTTTACCCTACCACCACGTACAAGTACGATAGAGTGTTCTTGAAGGTTGTGACCTTCACCACCGATATATGAAATAACCTCATATCCTGATGTCAATCTTACTTTCGCTACTTTTCTCAAAGCAGAGTTTGGTTTTTTAGGAGTCGTTGTATATACTCTTGTACATACCCCTCTTCTTTGAGGACAACTCTCAAGCGCTGGTGATTTAGACTTTTTGATCACCTTTTTACGTTCTTTACGAATCAATTGGTTAATTGTTGGCAAATCGTTTCCTTTCTAATATTGTTTTTACTCTTTTATAGAGTGAATTGAATCTGGCTGTTACACCATATATAAATACTGGAGATCACACAAGTACTCATATATGGTGTAAAATAACTGGTCCTTACACTACCAGAGGGCATTTCATACAGCTGTCCAAGGCTGAAGTAAACCTGAGTTGATACAATTTTTGAGACTTCTTCCAAAGATACTCTCATACCATGAGCTCTCTCTTCACTATGCAAGAACAGTCAATAAACCGCTTTCAAATAGCACTGCAGATAGAAAAATGGATGTGTATTATATCGAGATATTCTTTGATTTTTCTGAAGTTTATAATAGGGGCTTATACTCCTCCCCCCATACGGAGGGGGGAATATAAAGAGAATCACTCAGCCGGTTGAAGCTTGATATCGTCATTGTTGATCATACCTGTACCAACAGGAATGAGACGTCCGATGACAACATTCTCTTTAAGATCTTCAAGCGTATCTATCGTACCTGCAATAGATGCAGAGGTAAGTACTTTTGTTGTATCCTGGAAGGATGCTGCAGAGATGATGGAGTCTGCACCGACTGCTGCACGGGTGATACCGACAAGCATAGGCTCAGCGATCGCCGGCTCTCCGCCAAGCTTGATTACACGCTCATTCTCTTCCTGGAACTTACGGCGTGACACAATGTCTCCGGCAATAAAGTTACTATTACCGCTGTCAACTACTTTCACCTGTCTCATCATCTGGGAAGTCACGATCTCAATATGCTTGTCAGAGATATTAACCCCCTGACGACGATAGACCATCTGTACTTCAGAAACAATATACTCGTAAAGTGCTTTTTCTCCGAGTGCTGCAAGAATATCATGGCTTGAAACAACACCATCGGTAAGTTTCTCCCCGGCATGAACATATTCACCAGCGTGTACCAATACAACCTTTCCTTTGTCAACAAACTGCTCTGTTACCTGGCCGTTGTCACCTGTGATGATCAGTCTCTCCTTGCCGCGCAGCGGTTTACCAAAGCTTACCACACCGTCGATCTGTGCGATTAGAGCAATATCTTTTGGACGACGTGCTTCAAAAAGCTCGGAAACTCTTGGAAGACCCCCGGTAATATCTTTTGACTTAATCGCAGCTTTTGGCGTTTTTGCCAAGATATCAGCAATATTCACTTCATCACCGTCATTTACGAAAAGTATCGTTTTCGGGTCCAACTGATACCTGATCAACTCTCCTGAGTCTGTTGCCAGTACGATCGCCGGTTTGTATGCTGCAGGAATATGCTCATTCAGCTCAAGCCTTGTATCACCGGTTACTTCATCGAACTGTTCAACTACTGTAACACCCGGGATAATATCTTCAAACTTCAATGTTCCCTTCTGCTCAGCAATGATCGGTTCAGAATAAGGATCCCACTCAGCAATCACTACCTGTGTTGAAACTTCCGGAGCAGAGAGTGTTGTTCCTCTTTCCACTTTCGCATCATTGTCGATCTGAAGCACGGAACCCCTTGAGATATAGTGTCTTGCCGCTTCTCTGTTGTTCTCATCAACGATCACAGCAAAGAGACCTTTCTCATCCACTTTATCTCCGGCTTTAACCCCTTTGTGTGCCTCAAGGTAGTCACCTTTAAGTAGGAAGAACTTTACCGTGCCTCTTGACTCTGCAAGAACATTCTGTGTAACCGGTGCACCATCTTCCACTTTCAGTTCAGATGCAAACGGAATACGGCTAGGTACTGACCATCCCTCTTTGATCACTTCAACAATAGAGTCACCCTCCTCTACCATATCTCCGTCCTTAAGAGGCAGGAAGAGTTTTCCTTCAACCTTCCCGGCAACACCGGCAAGCTCATTGGACTTGGCAACATCAGATTTTCTCAAGTTGTACTTAACTTCATCCTGGCCATCCGCCTGAACAGAAACGATATACTCATCATGTGTCACAATAACAGAGACTTTACCTTTGATCACCGCCTTGATCTTCGGTTCAACCAAAAGTACACCGGCATTTCTTCTGTTTGCTACGATCAACTTACCTTCAGTGTTTCTATAGACAGAGAGATTGTAGTAACGTACAAAACCTTCCTGTGTCGCAACAACCTGACGCTCCTCTTTACCTGCAGTCGCAGTACCACCTGTGTGGAAAGTACGAAGTGTCAACTGTGTTCCCGGCTCACCGATCGACTGTGCTGCAATAACACCTACAGCTTCACCCGGTTTGACCATTTTATTGTCTGCCATGTTCAGACCGTAACATTTTGCACAGATGCCTTTAGGTGCTTTACAGGAAGACGGTGCTCTCATAACTACTGAACGTACACCCGCTTCCTCTACACGTTTTGCCGTCTCTTCATCGATCATTGTACCTTCACTGACCAATACTTCATTGGTAATAGGGTCAATAATATCTTCCGCAAGTACTCTTCCGTAGATTCTGTCTGCAAGCGGTTCGATCATTTCATTACCTACAACAATATCAGAGACTTCTACACCTTCATGTGTCCCACAGTCCGCCATAGAAATCTTCACATTTTGTGCCACGTCGATAAGCTTTCTTGTCAGGTAACCGGCATTTGCTGTTTTAAGCGCGGTATCGGCAAGACCTTTTCTCGCACCGTGGGTTGAAATAAAGTATTCAAGTACATTTAGTCCTTCACGGAAGTTTGATGTAATCGGAGTTTCAATAATCGATCCGTCAGACTTTGCCATAAGACCCCTCATACCTGAAAGCTGTCTGATCTGTGCAGCAGAACCCCTCGCACCGGAATCCGCCATCATGTGAACAGAGTTGAATCCATCTTTGTCTTTTTTGATCAGTTCCATCAACGCTTCAGCAATAGAGTTGTTCGCATCGGTCCAGATATCAATGATCTTGTTATAGCGTTCCTGATCGGTCAATAGACCCGCACCGAACTGTCTCTGGATCTCTTTCACTTCTTCTTTGGCTTTACGTACAATCTCATTTTTGACTTCAGGGATCTTAATATCATCCACAGAGATGGAAACACCGACTTTAGTTGCATATTTGAAACCCATATCCTTAAGATCATCAAGGAATCCTGCACTCTCAGCTACACCACCCTCTTTATAGATATAGTCAACCAACGCACCAATATCTTTTTTCTTAAGAACTTTGTTCCAGTACTTTTCCGGTACATAATCCGGAATGATCGACTTCAGGATCAGACGACCGGCTGTCGAAGTCGTAATACGTCCGTCAATGATCGTTCTGATACGTGCATTCAGATCCAGCGCCTGCTGTTCGAATGCGATCTCAACCTCTTCAACATTAGCAAATAGCTTATGTTCGCCTTTAACATCATTCTTCTCCAGTGTCAGATAGTAAAGACCCAAAATCATATCCTGTGAAGGTACCGCAATTGCTTTACCTGATGCCGGGAGCAAGATATTCATAGATGCAAGCATCAAAACTTTTGCTTCGGCAATCGCTTCATCTGAAAGCGGTACGTGTACAGCCATCTGGTCACCATCGAAGTCGGCATTGAACGCCGAACAGACAAGTGGATGAAGCTGGATCGCTTTACCTTCGATAAGTCTTGGATGGAATGCCTGAATCGAAAGCTTGTGAAGTGTCGGTGCACGGTTGAGAAGAACCGGATAGTTATCAACAACCTCTTCCAGACACTCCCATACCTCGTTTTCCTGCTTTTCAATCATCTTCTTGGCTTGCTTCAGTGTCGTCGCATAACCCTTCTCTTCGAGTTTCGCCATCAAATGCGGCTTAAAGAGTTCAATAGCCATCTTCTTAGGCAGACCACACTGGTCCATTCTCAAATCCGGACCGACAACGATAACAGAACGTCCGGAGAAGTCAACACGCTTACCAAGCAGGTTCTGACGGAAACGCCCCTGCTTCCCTTTGATCACTTCAGAGAGTGATTTCAGTGGTCTTTTGTTTGCGCCTTTTACGGCATTTCCGCGTCTACCATTGTCAAAGAGTGCATCAACTGCTTCCTGAAGCATACGCTTTTCATTTCTAACGATGATCTCCGGTGCATCAAGCTCTACCAGTCTCTTCAGACGCTGGTTACGGTTAATAACTCTTCTATAGAGATCATTTACATCAGAAACAGCAAATTTTCCACCATCAAGGCTTACCAATGGTCTCAAATCTGGCGGAAGTACCGGAAGCTGTGTCAGCATCATCCACTCAGGACGGTTACCTGAATGAAGGAATGCTTCGATCACTTTCAGTCTTTTAACGATCGTCTTTCTCTTTGCCTCAGATTTCGTTGCTGCAATCTCTTCTTTAAGCTGAGAGAACATCTCTACAAGATCAAGCTCTGCGAGCAGTTCCTGTACGATCTCACCACCCATACGTGCATCCAGCCCCGTATCTCCGAAACGTGAAGAGATCTGCTGATACTGCTCTTCATTGAGCACATCATACTTTTGGAGCGGGTTAAGGCCCTCGTTGTCGTAACTTGCCTCACCAGGGTTCTTAACAATATATGCTTCATAGTAGAGTACACGCTCAAGGTCTTTCATTTTGACGCCTAGAAGAGTACCAATACGTGATGGGAGTGAAGAGACATACCAAATATGTGCTACCGGTGCGATAAGATCGATATGACCCATTCTGTTTCTTCTTACTTTAGATGAAGTGACTTCAACACCACACTTCTCACAGACTACCCCTTTATAGCGCATCTTCTTGTATTTTCCGCACAGACACTCATAGTCTCTTATCGGTCCGAAGATCTTCGCACAGAAAAGTCCGTCACGCTCAGGTTTCAAGGTTCTGTAATTGATCGTCTCAGGTTTTTTTACTTCACCGTAACTCCATGAGAGGATCTTCTCTGGGCTTGCCACTTTTAGTTGAAGGGCTGCAATATCCTGTGGTTTTTCATCGCTGTTCAGGTCGATCGGTACCAAATTCTCTAATACATTACTCATCTTCACTCTCCACTTCTTTTTTACTCTCATATAGTTCTGCATCAAGTCCAAGTGCCTGAAGCTCTTTGGTCAGGACAAACATGGTTTCCGGCACACCTGACTCCGGTACTGCTTCACCTTTGGTAATAGCTCTGTAGGCTCTTGCTCTACCCTCAACATCATCCGACTTGATGGTCAGCATCTCTTTAAGAATATGTGATGCTCCGTATGCTTCAAGTGCCCATACCTCCATCTCTCCAAATCTCTGTCCACCGAAGAGTGCTTTACCGCCGACTGGCTGTTGTGTCACAAGTGAGTAAGGTCCAGTTGAACGTGCATGAACCTTCTCATCAACAAGGTGATGCAGTTTCAGCATATACATATAACCGACATTAACCCGTTCGATCATCTTCTCACCGGTTTTACCATCATAAAGTGTCATCTTGCCATCGCTCTCGATCTTCGCCAATTCAAAGAGTTTCTCAAATTCTGCCTGATTTGTACCTTCAAATACAGGAGCAGCGAATTTTACACCTTTTGCCCAGTCTCTACCATAAGCAAGAAGCTCTTCGTCACTCATATTATTCAGCGTCTCTTTGGCATTCATCAACTTCGCCACATCTGCGATCTCGATCATTTTTGCCCTAAGCTCTTTGATGAAATCTTCTGTCTTATTGTCAAACATCTCCTGGATCTGCTCACCCAGCCTCTTACCTACAAGACCAAGGTGTACTTCGAGGATCTGTCCGATGTTCATACGTGACGGTACCCCTAGAGGGTTCAGAATAATCTCAACAGGCCTTCCGTCTTCAAGGTACGGCATATCGATCTCCGGCACAATGTTGGAGACAATACCTTTGTTCCCGTGACGTCCTGCCATTTTATCCCCGACTTTCAGCTTACGCTTGGTGGCGATATAAACTTTAACCAACTTGGTCACACCTGAAGGGAGAATATCGTCTTTTTCAAGGATCGCCAACTTCTCTTCATGCTCATTCTTGAGTCTCTTTTTCTGTTTGAGGAAGTAGTTCTTGAGTGATTCATACTCATTCTGTACTTCATTACTGTAAGACTGTACCACTCCTCTAAGGGCGAATCTGTTCACTCCCTTTACAATATCTACCGGGATCTTCTCTCCCGCCTTATATTCACTCTCTCCGATGGTAACATCTTTAAGAAGCTCCTGTTCTGAAAGGTAGTGTGCAATTCTCAGAATCTCTTCTCTGTCGATCATCAGAAGCTTATCGTGGTGGTCACTGTCAAGTGTTGCTTTCTCCTCTTCATAGGCCTGGATCGCACGTGCGTCTTTCTCATATCCTTTTTTAGTGAATACTTTGATGTCAACAACAACCCCTTCCATTGAAGCAGGACAGTAGAGTGATTTGTTCACCACATGACCCGCTTTTTCACCAAAGATTGCTCTGAGAAGTCTCTCTTCCGGAGTTGGTTTGATCTCACCTTTTGGAGAGACCTTTCCTACAAGGATCATTCCCGGCTTCACATAGGTACCGATCTTGACGATACCACTCTCATCAAGGTGCAGCAATTCATCTTCACGGATATTCGGGATATCTCTTGTGATCTCTTCTGTTCCATGCTTGAGTTCACGTGCCTCAACCTCTTTTTCATAGGTATGAACTGATGTAAAAGTATCTTCACGAATGATCTTCTCGGACACGATGATCGCATCCTCATAGTTGTATCCGTACCAAGGCATGAACGCAACCATGATGTTCTTACCGATAGCAAGCTCACCCTGATCCATGTTCGCGCCATCTGCGATCACCTGACCAGCTTCGATCATATCACCAAGCTTCACGATCGGTGTTTGTGTAAATGTTGTATTCTGGTTGGTTCTCATGTTCTTTTCAAGCGGATAATGATCGATGAATACTCCAGTCTCATCTTCACCCATAATGTAAATGTTTTTAGCATCTACTTTTTCCACTTTTCCTGAGCGCTTTGCTTTCACCGCTTCCCATGCATCACGTGAAACGACCGCTTCCATACCCGTACCGACTACCGGTGCCTCTGTCTTAAGCAGCGGTACTGCCTGTCGCTGCATGTTTGATCCCATAAGTGCACGGTTTGCATCATCATGCTCAAGGAATGGAATCAGTGCCGCAGCAGAACCGGAGATCATCAATGGAGAAATATCGATCAGGTCAACTCTGCTTCTGTCGTTAAGCTCGATATTCCCGTTGAGTCTGGTCTCAATGAGGTCTTCAACAATATATCCGTTCTCATCGACTTTTGTCGAAGCAGGAGCGATACACTTGTCCTCTTCCTGTGTTGCGGTCACATAGACAATCTCATCTGTGACTTTTCCATCTTTAACCACTTTATACGGTGCTTCAATAAACCCGTGTTCATTCACTTTCGAGTAGGTTGCAAGCGTGTTGATAAGACCGATATTCTGACCTTCCGGTGTCTCAATCGGACAGATACGTCCATAGTGTGTCGGATGAACGTCCCTAACTTCAAATCCGGCTCTTTCTTTTACAAGACCACCCTCACCAAGTGCGGAGAGACGTCTTTTGTGTGTCACTTCCGAAAGCGGGTTTGTCTGGTCCATAAACTGGGAGAGCTGCCCCGATGAGAAGAACTCAAGAATCGTGTTGGTAATCATTTTTGAGTTTACAAGATCATGTGGCATCAACTCATCAAGTGTACCCGAAATCGTTGTCATCTTATCCTTGATCGCTTTTTGCATCTTGACAAGTCCGGAGTGAAGTTCGTTACCAAGAAGCTCACCTATGGCTCTAATTCTTCTGTTACCAAGGTGATCTCTGTCATCAATATGCCCCTGGCCATTCTTTACTTTGATCAGGTACTTTACTGTATGAATAAGATCTTCTGCGGTAAGTACAGTTGCATACTCCGGAATATCCAAACCAAGCTTATGGTTCATCTTCATACGACCAACTTTGGTAAGATCATATCTTTCAGGATCGAAGAAGAGCTGCTGCAAAAATGCTTTTGCAGCTTCTGGTGTAACAGGCTCTCCCGGTCTCATCACTTTATAGATACGGATCGCGGAAAGCACATTCTCGTCATCTATCTCTTCAGTCTGCTTCAGAAGTCTGAGACTCTCATTGTCTGCGATGAATGCATTAATGATAGATCTGTCCGTACCCTCTGCAAGATCATTGATGATCTCGATACTTTCAATACCCTGCTCGATCATCTTTTTAAGCTTTGCCTCATCCAGCGGTGTCACCACATCATAAAGTACTTCACCGCTCTCCTGATCGATCACTGCTGTCGCAAGGTGTCTCTCCATCAACGTTTCAAGCGGGTATTCGATCCACTCCAAGCCCTCTTCAATAAGTTTTTGTGCTTTTTTCTTCGTCAAGCGTTTCCCGGCAGAAACAACAGTGTTCCCATTCATATCTTTTACATCATGATCTGCCCTTCCGCCAAAGTCATTCGGATCGAATTTCACGAGGAATCTGTTATCTTTGACAACTATCTCTTTTGTTGGATAGAAAAGTTTGACAATATCCTCTTTGGAATAATCCAAAGCTCTAAAGAGTATCGTAACAGGAATCTTTCGTCTTTTGTTGATACGCGCATAAAGAATATCTTTTGCATCATATTCAAAATACAACCATGAACCACGGTCAGGAATAATCTGTGCCGAATAGAGAAGACTGCTTCCTGCAGTTGTACCCTCTTCCTCCTTGAAGATAACACCGGGACTTCTGTGAAGCTGGTTAACTATAACTCTCTCAACACCATTAACGACAAAGGAGGTTCTGTCTGTCATCAAAGGGATATCACGAACAAATACTGCCTGCTGCTTGATCTCTTTTGGATCAAGTTTCTCTCCTGTCTTCTCATCTCTGTTCCAGATGATCAGTTCAATATTCATCTTGAGTGAAACAGAGTAGGTAAGTCCTCTCTCCATACACTCTCTGACAGTATATTTCGGCTTAATGATCTCTGAGTTTTTATAGGTAAGTGTCAGTCTGTTCTGCTGATCGTGAATCGGAAAAGCTGATCTGAAAACTTTTTCCAAAGTAGAGTTTTTTCTATCTTTTTCACCGAGCATCAAAAAATTTTCATAACTTTTTTGTTGAAGTTGGAGCAGGTTGGGAATCTCTATCTCTCTGGGGGTTTTTGAAAAATCGACGCGAAGTCTATTACCAGAATGCAAAGAATTTAACATGTTTATCCTTATGGTAGTTGGTTGGTATGTATGTTTGTTTAGACGTCTATATGAACTCGTATAAAGGTTCATGTGTTTAGATACACAAAGAAACTATTAGAGGAGGGTATGAAATGTCTCCGAATAGTTTATCACTGTACCTAAGGTAGTGGGTATCGCTGGACTCAGGCAGATGCCTGAAGTCCTCTTAAATAACCGTAATTATTTAAGCTCACAAGAAGCACCAGCTTCTTCGATTTGTTTTTTAAGCTCTTCAGCTTCTTCTTTAGAAACACCCTCTTTAAGTACAGATGGAGTCTCTTCAACAGCAGCTTTCGCTTCTTTAAGTCCAAGACCTGTGATCGCTCTTACAACTTTAATTGTGTTGATCTTCTTCGCACCAGCGTCTGTAAGAACAACGTTGAACTCTGTCTGCTCTTCAGCAGCTTCAGCAGCACCACCGGCAGCACCAGCTGCAACTACTGTAGCTTGTGCAGTTACACCAAATTTTTCTTCAAATTCTTTTACAAGCTCAGAAAGCTCAAGTACTGAAAGGTTAGAAATAAATTCTAATACATCTTCTTTTGTTGTTGCCATAGTTAATCCTTTTATGAACATTTTTCAAATTTATCAAGAGTTTCCTCCTGCCAAAAGAGAGCCTGTGGCTCTCACCACACATTAAGCCTCTTCTGCTTCTTTTTTATCAGCAAGCGCTTTCAAGCCGATAGTAAAGTTCTGAACCGGTGCATTCCATACATTGAGAAGCATACCGATAAGTTCATCTCTAGTTGGAAGTTTAGCCATCGCATTGATGGTTTCCATAGAGGCAACTTTACCTTCGATCAAACCAGTTTTGATCGCAAAGCTCCCTTTGAACTGAGTAGCAGCTTTGTCAGCGATCTTACAAGGCAATACTTGTGTATCACCCCAGATTACAAGGTTAGTGTCTTTAAAATCAACGGCTTCACAACCGGCATTTTCCAATGCGATTGCAGCAAGCTTGTTTTTAATGACCTTGACTTTTGTATCTTCTTCACGAGCCATATTACGTACAGTCTCGAGAGCTTCAACAGTCATCCCTTTATAATCACAGACGATGATCGCACCAGCATCTTTGAATTCTGCTGTCATCTCTGCAACCAGCTCTTCTTTTCTAGTTCTTGTCATTTCTACTCCTTCCGACCTTCTAACAGGGTGTATGGTTTACCATACACATCTACCTTTTCAGATAGATTAATTAAGCTTTCGCCCCCGTTATCTTCAGTCTAAGATCAAGACCTAAGTCTTCAGCCGTACAAGCAAAGCTTGGACCGATGAAAATTTATGATCTACAGAGGTGAAATCCCTCTGCTTCAAAATGTGACTCTTCACATAAGCCGTCCGTTTAGGACGACAATAGATATTTATTTGATGTCCATTACTTCTGCAGTATCCAAAGTAACAGATGGGCTCATTGTCAATGATACCGCTGCATTGGTAATATATCTTCCTTTAGCGGAAGCAGGTTTTGCTTTATTGATCGCCTCAATAAATGTATTGAAATTCTCTCTGATCTTTTCAATATCAAAAGAGACTTTACCGATACCTGCATGGATGTTACCTTTTTTGTCAACTCTAAAGTTCACCTGTCCGCCTTTTGCATTTTCAACGGCTTTGGTCACATCCATCGTTACTGTACCTGTTTTAGGATTTGGCATTAAACCTTTTGGGCCAAGTACTCTTGCTACTTTTCCAAGTACACCCATCATGTCAGGCGTAGAGATCACGATATCAAAATCGATCTTCCCTGCCTGAATCTGCTCGATAAGCTCGTCAGAACCTACAAGATCTGCACCTGCCGCTTTTGCTTCATCAGCTTTAGCATCTTTTGCGAATACAGCTACTCTTACTGTTTTACCCGTTCCATGAGGAAGGACAACGGACCCTCTTACCATTTGATCTGCATGTCTTGGGTCAACATTCAAGTTAAGTGCTACTTCAACAGTTTCGTCGAATTTTGCCGACTTGAGCTCTTTAAGTGTAGCCATTGCTTCATCTACACTGTACTCTTTTGTTGCATCTACTTTTTTAAGTAGTGCTTCTCTTCTTTTACTTACTTTTTTTGCCATTGTTTTCTCCGCTTCATTGCTCCCACATTTTTTAAATCATGTGGTTCAGATTTTATATTTAATGTTTCAACGTAGACTTAGTCTACAATCTCAATACCCATACTTCTACAGCTTCCCGCAAGAATTCTCGCAGCCGCTTCTCTGTCAGTTGTATTAAGGTCAGCGATCTTTTGGTCAATGATCTCTTCGAGTTTCGCTTTAGTGATAGATCCTACTTTGTTCAAAAGTGGGTTATCAGTACCTTTTTTCACACCTGCTGCCTTAAGAATAAGATCTGAAGCCGGTGGCTGTTTTGTTTCAAACGTAAAGCTTCTGTCTGTATACACTGTAACGATTACAGGAATCTTGAATCCCATTTTATCTTTAGTCTTCTCGTTGAATGCTTTACAAAACTCCATAATGTTAACACCACGCTGACCAAGTGCAGGTCCGACTGGCGGTGATGGGTTAGCAGATCCGGCTGGGATCATCATTTTAAACTTTTCAGCTATCTTTTTTGCCATCTGTTCTTCCTTTGTTTGATTTGACCGTCAACGGTCTTATATGATTTTCTCTACTTGTGTGTAGAGGATTTCAACTGGTGTGTTTCTACCAAAGATCGAAACATTTAACTTCAACTTTCCATGGTCAAGATCATACTCTTCTACCATTCCTGTAAAGTTTGCAAACGGTCCGTCAATAATACGTACCATTTCACCTGCCTCGAAATCGACTTTTGGACGTGGAGCCGATTTCTGCTCCATTTTGTCCAGAATCACTTTGATATCCGCTTCAGTAAGAGGGGTTGGTGTCTTTTGTTCACCGATAAATCTAGATACTCTTGGCAGAGACTGTATCTTGTGCCAAAGATTAGTATCCAGGTCTATCTGTGCAAATACGTAACCTGAATAAAGTGTTCTCTCTGTGATCTTCTTTTCGCCATTTTTAACCTCGATGACCTCTTCGGTAGGGACAACGATTCTTTCAACTTTATCTTCAATACCATAGTCCGCGGCTAACTGCTCGATGGCTCTTTTAACTGCCTGCTCACTTCCCGCATATGTTTGAATTGCATACCATTGATAAGCCATTGTTTATCCTATAAAACTGTAGATACGATGGATGACATCATCAGGTCAACCAATGCTAAAAATATTGAAATGACAGTTACTACGAGAACAACTGCTAAAAATGCTTGTCTTACTTGTACTTTGGTTGGAAATATTACTTTATGGAGCTCTGCTCTTGCATGTGCAATGAATGTTGAAATTTTTTCCATAGTATGTTACCTTTGTTATGGCAGGCCAAGAGGGACTCGAACCCCCGGCACCTGGTTTTGGAGACCAGTGCTCTACCAACTGAGCTATTGGCCTAAAGAGAGAGAAGAAACTTTACAGCTTCATCTCTTTATGCACAGTGTGCTCTTTGCACCACTTACAATACTTCTTTAGTGCAAGTTTTTCTGTTGTTGTTTTTTTATTTTTAGTTGTGTGATAGTTACGTCTAGTACACTTCTCACATCCTAAATGAACGGTTTCTCTCATGGTTATCTCCTAATAGATAAGACAGTGCAAGAGGCAGGCCTCTCGCAAAGGTGTCTTAAGCGATGATCTTAGAAACAACACCAGCACCAACAGTTCTACCACCCTCACGGATAGCGAATCTTGTACCTTCTTCAAGTGCGATTGGTGCGATAAGCTCAACATCGATTTTTACGTTGTCACCTGGCATAACCATTTCAGTACCTTCCTGAAGTTGAACTGAACCAGTTACGTCTGTTGTACGTACATAGAACTGAGGTCTATAGTTGTTAAAGAATGGAGTGTGTCTACCACCTTCTTCTTTAGTAAGTACATATACTTCAGCTTCGAACTTAGTGTGTGGAGTGATTGAACCCGGCTTACAAAGAACCATACCTCTTTGTACTTCTTCTTTACCGATACCACGGATAAGAACACCACAGTTGTCACCAGCTTGACCACAATCCATTTCCTTACGGAACATTTCAACACCAGTTACAGTTGTTTTAAGTGTGTCTTTAAGGCCAACGATCTCAACTTCATCACCAACACATACTTGTCCTCTGTCAACTTTACCAGTTACAACAGTACCACGTCCTTGAATTGTAAAGATATCTTCGATTGGCATCAAGAAGTCTTTGTCAGTCTCACGTACAGGCTCAGGAATGTATGTATCAACAGCTTCCATCAATGCAAGGATCTTCTCAGACCATGGCCCGATGTTACCAGCTTTTGCTTCTTCAAGTGCTTGGAATGCAGAACCTGCGATGATTGGAGTATCGTCACCTGGGAAGTCATACTCAGAAAGAAGTTCACGTACTTCCATCTCTACCAGTTCGAGCATCTCTTCTTTGTCTTCATCATCAAGTTGATCTTCTTTATTCAGGAATACAACGATATATGGAACACCTACCTGCTTGGAAAGAAGAATGTGCTCTCTAGTTTGAGCCATTGGTCCATCAGTAGCAGCAATAACAAGAATAGCACCATCCATTTGAGCAGCACCGGTAATCATGTTTTTAACGTAGTCAGCGTGACCTGGACAGTCTACGTGTGCGTAGTGTCTTGTATCAGTTTCGTACTCTACGTGAGAAGTTGCGATCGTAATCCCTCTTTCTCTCTCTTCCGGAGCGTTATCGATCTGATCATAGTCCATAAGAGCAGTGTCGTTTTTAGTTGCAAGTACCGCTGTAATTGCAGCAGTCAAAGTAGTTTTACCGTGGTCAACGTGACCGATAGTACCGATGTTAACATGCGGTTTCGTTCGTTCGAATTTTTCTTTAGCCATGCTTTTCTCCTAGCTTAAATTGATGTTTTAAAGGCAATATTATAGCCAAAACTTCTTAACCTATATGGACAGAACTATTACAAGGCTGTAATACTTTTGTCCATACAAATCCTGGAGCCCATAGTGAGACTTGAACTCACGACCTCTTCCTTACCAAGGAAGTGCTCTACCCCTGAGCCATATGGGCAAAAATTATCAGTTAAACACAGAATATCTCTATTGACAGATTTATTCATGACTGTATGGTATTTGGAAAGCTTTGTATGTGAAGTAATTTCTGTTAAGTACATAATTCACACAGCTCCCAGTTTATGGAGCGGGAAACGAGACTCGAACTCGCGACCCTCAGCTTGGAAGGCTGACGCTCTAGCCAACTGAGCTATTCCCGCGTCTTTATATGTGACTTAACATGGTGGTGAGTGAAGGATTCGAACCTTCGAAGACATAGTCAGCAGATTTACAGTCTGCCCTCGTTGGCCACTTGAGTAACTCACCACGTAGATGTTTGTCGTATTACTGGTCAAACACTGATAATTATATTATGGAGCTGGTGAAGGGACTCGAACCCCCGACCTGCTGATTACAAATCAGCTGCTCTACCAGCTGAGCTACACCAGCACCATTTCACATTAAAAGTAGTTACACTTAAAATGGACGGGAATTATAGACAAAAAGTTTTCAAATGTCAAGTGTTTTTTTAAAAAAAATCAAAAAATCTCTTTTTTTATCAACTTCATACTACAATGCAGTCAAAAAATGCCAAGGAACTCACAACATGAAGATACTTCTTGCCCCCAGTGAAACCAAAAAAAGCGGAGGGGAAGCGCCTTTCAGACTTGAAGCCCTTCTCTTTGATGCACTGCTTCCCTATCGGACCAGACTTCTGCATACCTATATGAACATCCTGCAAAAAAAAGATATGGCAGAGCTAAGTGCTATGTTTGGGCTCAAAAAAGAGGCAGATATCAAAATGCATATTAAAGATATAATACATGAGCCTGCAATGAAAGCCATAGAACGTTATACCGGAGTTGCTTTCGATCATCTCAACTATCCGTCTTTGTCTCCTGAGGCACAAAACTATGTGGATGAACATGTCATCCTCTGCTCAAATCTTTTTGGCTTTCTGCGTGCGGACGACATGATCCCGGAATACCGTCTCAAACAGGGAGCATCGGTAAGCGATATCAAAGTAGAGAAATACTACCAGGAGCATGGTGCAGCACTGATGGAGGCCTATCTTAAAGACGAAGAGATCCTTGATCTGCGTGCGGGATTTTACGACAAGTTCTACAAACCGACCAAGCCCTACACTACCCTCAAGTTCATCAAGGAGGGAAAAGTGGTCAGCCACTGGGCAAAAGCGTATCGCGGTATTGTTTTAAGAGAAGTTGCGACAGCAGGTATCGAAACGATCAATGATTTTATGAAGCTGCCTCTTGAAGGTCTTTCTATCGCAGAGATACAGACAAAGAAAAACAGAACCGAGATCATTTATGATATCGAACTATAAATGAAACTGCCCAATGAAAAGACTCTTTACAGGACCATGCTCTTTTTGCTCTTTGGTGCTGTATTGTTTGGCATACTTTTTAACACAAAATATTGAAGGATAAAAATGAAAGAGAACCTGTTTGAAATGGGTGCCGATATTGGAGACGGTTGGTCGTCGGACAATAAAGAAAAAACTGTTACTAAAAAAAAGGTAGAGATCAAACCTCCCCAAAAGCATCAACTCTATCTTGCCAAAGAGAAGCGCAGGGGAAAGATCGTAACCATCGTCAAACCCTTCCACCTTGCCAGGCAGGAGCTTAAGGCACTACTTAAAACACTCAAGAAGAAACTCGGTACGGGAGGAACGCTTAAGGAGGAGAGCCTTGAGTTTCAGGGAGACATCCCCGACAAACTCCGTACAACCCTGGAAGAGATGCACTACCGCTTCAGAGTCTAAAGCTTTTTATCGGGCCGCTGATCATCCGGAAGCTTACACAGATCTGCTTCATCAAACATCTCGACTTTGGGAATGGCTATAGCGATCAAGGCAAGCACAATACCAAAAATCAGCACAACCATATGTTCATTGCCTTTGAAAAAATCTGTCAATACCATCTTCCCTGTGTTCTCTCCCATCAGTGGCTTAAAGAAGTCATCATAGTAGAGTGTGAAGACCAGACCACCCAGCAAACCTCCAATCGCTCCTACCAGCACATCAATACGCCCCTCAGCAATAGAGACCGGCCCTGTTCCCGGACATTTCCCAAAAATCGCCATAGAGATACCAAAAAGAATTCCTCCTATGACCAGTCCCGGCCACATGATCGGCTTGACATGGTAATGTGCATCACCGGCTTCGATCATGAAATAAAGCCCTATACTGGTCAGTCCCACTGCGAGGAAAAGCATCTTTGGTACAATAGTGTCCTTAAGCATTGCAAAGCCTGCGATCTTCTCAAACTTGTCTACACGGGAGTATTGGATGATCCCGCCGAAGATCACACCGATGAGAAACACCAGTGCCAAAGAGCCGTGTCCCTGATTGATCACATTTTCGAACATCTGTATGATACGTGAAGCCAGGTCGTCACCCTGCAGTTTAACAATAACATCCATCCTACTTCTCCTTCACGTTGTAGAACAGGCGACCGGTAACGATCACTGTCACCAACACTACACCGCCAAAGATCATTGAAGAGATCGCCATCTGGCTCATTCCGGATAGAAAATGCCCCGAAGTGCACCCGCCTGCCATTCTTGCCCCGATGATCATAATGAATCCTGAAGCAAAGCTCCAAAGTAGCCTGGAGAGTACTGACGTGTTCTTATACTTTTTCCATCCGCTTGGGATAAGGGAAAAACGGAAGCTTTTCGTAATAAATACTGAAGTAATAAATCCTCCGAACAATGCACCAAAAAGCATCACTCCTTCCCAGGCACCGGGATCTTGAATATGTTTGAGATAACTGTATTGCTCAGGGTCAAGATCAAAAATGATCCCGGCAAAGTAGGGAACATAGGTCGAAGCACCGATCGGCCTGTCAGCACCGAAAATAGAGAAAGTCAATAAAAGCAGCAGAGACATCAAAATACCGCCCATCCACCAAGGTAATCTGTTCATCATCTGAAAATTCCTTAATTTTTTCAGAATTATAACAAAAATATATGCATAGTATAATATTTAATTATCTTATATTCTTCTTCAGTCTCTTTGAAAATCTATTCCCCCACAGCCAGGGCATAAAGTACCATCTCTTCGTTTTCCAAAAAGGCATTGACCTCATCATCATAATAGGCACCGATTCCCGAACACCCAAGCCCAAGGTAATTTGCTGCAATATAGAGACGGTGCCCCACAATACCCGCTTTTTGATAAAGTGCCTGATAGTTTCTTCCCCTGGAAGTCAGAAAAAATGCCAATGCCCCTTGTGTAGAAAGATTATACTGCTCCAGAGAGAGATACCCTGCCTCTTTACTGAAGTCACCATATTTCAGATATTCACCATCTTTATAGAGTCCCAACGGCATATCAAGTACTCTGTTGACAAAAACATAAACACTTACCTCTTCATCACAGTCACTCAAAACAGGCTGTGAGAGTATTTCCATAATGTAATTGAATTGCCCCTTGGTAATAGCCTGTGTATCAAATTGTCGTTGTGATCTTCGGGTAAAGATCGTCTCTTTAAGTTTTTGGGGTTCATAGGTAAACGCAGGGGCTTTGATCTGTTTTTGACACCCGGAAAGTGTCATACTCTCGATATAGGCTTGTACTATGATCTCATTTTCTTCAAAAGTACGGCTGCCATCCACATAGGGCAGAGAGAATTCGAGGGGATTGACCTCCTGTCCCGGTACCGGTACGGCAACACTTGCTCCTCCCAAAAACCACTCCCGCTCCGTAAACCCGAACATACTATTCAGTTTCTTACGATCGATCAGGTAACGTATCTGTGTTGCATGAGGTTTGAGCAGAGCACTGGCTTCAATACATCCAAGCAGATGACCTGCATCCAGAAGAGCGTAGCGGAAGGCTCTGTTCCTGTATTTCCATGCCGAACGCCAATAGACAGCAGAAACAAGGAATAGATACCCTTTCATTGCTCTTTTATACCCAAAGTAAGGTTCTATTCCCTCTTTATCAGTAATTTTATGTAACAGTGTCAACGAAGAGCTGCTTACTTCAAAATGATAGATACCGTCTTGCTTTCCCTGAACACCCCGTATCTGCATATACAATTCATTGGGGTAAAGTGCTCCGGCACTGGGATTGATGCGCAAGTAGTACTCAATACCGGGATATGATTTTTTGGCACTCAGCCCTGCAATATGATACAAAAAGAGATCTTCAGGGTCTTCCATCTTCAAGCTAAAACGTTCACAGTTTTCCGGATAAACCTTGTAAGTAGAAGGCTGATCTTCCCAACTTAGCCGGTTGGGGGATGTCCGTACCGAAGCATAAGAGTGTTTTGTCTCAGTATGATACCAGAACATCAGCCAAAAATCTCCTGGTGTTGACTTTTCAGCGACTCTATTTTTTTACATGCTGATACGAACAGCTCGTAATGTGCTATCCCTGTCTGACAAAGGTGCTTGTGTCGCTCATAGGAGGCAATAACTCTGTATGCCTTCCCTGCATAGTTATCCCTGTGGCGCTTGATATGCTCAAAACTTACCGCACCGTTGATCAATCCCTTAACCAGGTTGGCAAGCGGATGCTTTTGCAAACGTAGAGGGTGCCATGCCTCTTCCAATACTTCGTGTGCTTCAAAATACTTTTCTGCATCCAACAGTTCCAGATAGTGTTTCAAAGCTCCTTCAAGATCTTCATTCATTGTCAACATCAATTATTCCTTATACGATAATAGGGGAGTAACCCGCCTTCTGCTATTACAACCACTTTCCTCTTTCCAGGAACAGCGTACGTACCGGGACCTATTTCTGCCATAGAGGTCCAACCTGGTCTTTTTTCATCTGCTCTATCTTCTCAATCAGCTTGTCAATATCCTTCTCCTGTGCAAAACACTGGCCGATACCACAGGCAAGATACCCCTCTGCTTCTTGTGCTTTGCTTAAAACGAATGGATACCGTATACTGTCGATCTGTTTGTGTGCCTTCTGTAACACCCTCTTCTCTGCATGGATCGTTACATCTCCCTGTTTCAGCCTCATATAGGTCTGAAACAGCTTTGGTGCCTTAGAAGGCTCTGTCTCTAAAATACCGCCATGCTCGGCAATACTCTCCTCTACGATCTTCAAATAGCTTCTCTTCTCCGTCAAACTTGCCAGACGCAACAGGCTCTCCAGCATAACACTGAGTGCCGAAGTATAATAGCGGTCATCAAAATCTGCCAATACTCCTATCTTACTGCTGCTTAGATACCACTGCTTTTTTCTATAAAACTTTTCTATTGATTCTTTGGCAAGCTGTTCAGAGTATTTCAGGTACTCTGCATGATAGGTTTGTTCATACCCTTCGATAAGCGCATCCGTCAAAAAAGCATAATCCTCAAGGATCGCTTTTTGTACGGGCACCGTTTCAGGGAGCGTATAGTGGTAGAGTACTCCATCCCGAAACATTGTTTCAAACAGCTTTTTCAAATGCTTTTTGCCCAATTCTGTATACTTGGCATCGATTTTCCCGGCATAGAACAGTGCTTTTATCATCATGGCATTCCAGGCAGTAATGATCTTTCTGTCCACAAAAGGAAAGTGTCGTTTTTGTCTCACACTCTGTAAATACTTCTTCAGCTCTTCTGCACGATTTGGCTTTGTGCCTGAGCTTATATGCAGATGGGAAAATTCTCCATCCACATTACCATCCTCTTCTATACCATAGTAGTTCAGTACTGCTTCAACCTCTTCTTTTCCCCACCCTTCTGCCAAAAGTGCTTCCTGGACTTTGAGATAGTCATAAATGTAATATCCTCCTTCTTCCCCGTCACTATCCGCATCACTTGCAGAGAGAAAGAGACCCTCACAGGTAAAATGTTTTTCCATATGGGCAATCGTCTCTTCAACGACCTGTTTGCAGACAGGATCTTCTGTCAGCAGATACATTTGTACATAAACCGGTATCATCTCAGCATTGGTATAGAGCATTTTCTCAAAATGGGGGTTTAGCCAGGCCTCATCAGTCGTATAACGGAAAAAGCCTCCTTCCACCTGATCATAAACACCGCTCTGTGCCATTTTATGAAGAGTCTCTTTAGCCATTTTCAAAGCATCTCTGTCACCACTTAACCTGTAGGCAGTCAACAGAAGTTCGATTTTGGATGCCTCAGGATATTTGGGTCTGAAAGCAAATCCGCCATACTGTTCATCATAGGTTTTGGCTATCTCACTCACAGCCTGTTGTATCATCTGACTCAATACCCCTGCTTTCAACTCTTGACGTTTACTCTCTTCCTCTGCCAATTTTTTGTAAAAATCAATTCTTCTGTTAAATACTTTTGGCTTCTTTTGCAATGCAGCAAACTCCGGCAGCAGCTTCATCAGTCCTTTAGAGCCGTATCCCTCCTCTTTTGGAATATAGGTTGCCAGATGGAATACTTCTCTATTAGGAGAGAGAAACACACTTAACGGCCATCCACCGCGCTTGCCGTATCTCTGTAAAAAAAGCTTCTGGTACTTCTTATCGATCTGAGGATACTCTTCTCTGTCAACTTTTATGGAAATATAATGATCATTCAGGAGTTTGGCCACACTTTCATCGCGAAAACTCTCCTGCTCCATCTCATGACACCAGTGACAGGTACTGTATCCAATGGAAAGAAAGATCAGCTTCTGTTCTATTTTGGCTTTTTCAAATGCTTCTTCTCCCCACGGATACCAGTGAACAGGATTATGTGCATGTTGCTGAAGATAGGGGGATTTTTCATCAACAAGCGCATTGGTATAGTTGTGTTCAGCATGTAACAGAACCATACAGGCAATCAACACCATCCACTTTTTCATACTTATCTTCTCACTTATGTTATACTTTACATCAACTATACCATAAAAAGCAGTCATCATGAGAAAAGAAGAGAAAGAGATACTCAAAAAAAAGATTGAAGACGATATTGCCAAACTTAAAGTACAGATAGCCGCCCTTGAAGAAAAGACCAGGCCCATTACACCGGACTGTTCTCTTGGAAGGCTCACCAGACTTGAGGCGATGGGAGAACAGCATGTCAATAACAGAGTACTTGATGAGTCCAAACTTCGTCTTATCAGACTTCAAAATGCGCTGCTTCGTATTGACAAGCCGGTGTTCGGCATCTGCATTAAATGTGATGACCCTATAGGTTTTGAACGGATGAAAATACGTCCTGAAAGTATACGATGTGTGGAGTGTGCAGGTAACAGGTAACTGTCAGGCAGCAAGATAACACAGGATAGGTTTTAAGGATCGCCACAAGGGCGACGACCCCTACAGTCGGAACGGTGCAGATTGATGTAGGGGTAACCCCTGTGGTTACCCTCTCAATATACTTTTTGACTCACTATATATACCCTCGTTTCACCATCCCCACCGCCATCGCAAGTGACATGCCGTCATTGTGATACCCTTCGGTATGACAGTTCTCACATGTATCTCCGCATTCAAAATTCAGATCTTCCACGATCTGCTCCCACTTTTCTATCTTATGTTCTTTAATATACTTGGCGATCTCCCCCAATGTCTTGTTATGACAATGGCAGATCATCATATCAGCAGTCGGCATTTCCATAAATAATAGTACCTTTTTATAAAAGCTTTTCGATAGGAAAGCATACCGAAACTATTCATTATTCACTATTAATTATTCATATTGAGAATCAAAGACTCTCAATATTCCCAACAACTTTCCCAACAATTGTCACCTCATCAGGTGCAAGGACTTCCGGAGAATAGGCCTTGTTGTCAGAAATAAGCTCTACCATGCCATCGGCTCTTTGACGGATGCGCTTAATAAAAAGCCCTGCCGTAGTTGCTGCAATAAAGATACCGTCTTTATTAATATTGGTCTGCGTTCTGTCCACAAAGACAATACTTCCATCCTGCAGTGTCGGCTCCATCGATTCTCCGTCCACATGAATCGCTTCAAGTTCTGTATTGCCCATTCCTACCATATTCTGCATGATCTTCTCATCGACCGTGATCGTTTCATAGTTCTCATCAAATACTTCTGCTCCCCCTCCGGCACTGGCCCGGATATCTGCAAAATAACGTACCTGAAAGAACTTCTCAGTCTGTTCTTTGAGCATATCAACTGTCTGATCAAAAAAGAGCCAGTTTACTGATATCTTTTTCAGTGCACAGAAAGCAAGTATCTCCTCATAAGGAATAGAGTTTCTTTTTTTCATGGTCGCAAAGGTCGCCTGTGGTATATTCAGTGCATTGGCTACATCTTTATCAAACACTTTTCCCCCGATCTTTGTCTCGGAGATCACATCTTTCAGTTTTTCTATAATTTCAGCCAGTGTCAACATCATCAAACTCCTTTTATATAGTATATATGTCAAATTATAGACTTTTTTTCTTAAAAGTATGACAATTTGACATATTTTAATATAAATATATAGCATTAATATATATTTTGTATAGAAAACAACTCAAGGAGAGAAAGATGGATTACAAATTGAACAAAGAACTACTCAGCTATGCAGTAAAAATGGGGTGTAAGACAGCAGCGGATTTCGCACTTTTTCTCAAAGCAAGGGAGTCTATTTTGGCACTATAAGTGCTAAGTGCAATTTTTCATAAGTGACCTTAAGCGGTCAAGAAGTTTGACTCAAAAAACTTATATTGCCCTACAAACTTTCCAGCATGGAGCAGGCAACTGACAACACATCAGTTCTTCTGCTTTTCTTTTTTTTCATTGCTTCGTTTCTCTTTTTTCGTTGTGCTGCTACAAAGAAAAAAGAAATGAAGAGGGATACAAGAGATAATAGTATCTCAATCTAAAAGTAAAACCATTACCTCATCACCAACTTCTTTTGACGTATCCTCTTCAGAGGTAAAAAGCAGGGCAATATCTCCAAGCATATTTGTAAGGATGGCAGATGTACCGACTTTCTTTCCCTTGAAGTCAACATAGTATTCTCCATGTATCAAAGAGACATTACAGGCAGTGAACTCCGCTTTTTTCGCACGCTTCACAAAAGGCTCTTTGAGCTTTGCTTTCACATGTTTGAGGGCAGACTTGCCTTTTTGAAGTTTTTCAATGAGCGGTACCACATAGACAAGAGCCATCACTGTCGCAGAGTAGGCAAACCCGGGCAGTCCAACAACAAACTTGTCTCCTTTACGTGCAACCATAATATGCTGTCCGGGTTTGACCCGCACACCTTTGAAAACCACTTCACAGCCAAGTTCAAAGATAACATCTTTGACAAAGTCAAAATCTCCTACACTCACGCCCCCTGTAGTCACGACAATATCACTTTTTTCCAACGCTTCCGAGACAGCTGCGGTAATACTCTCTTTATCATCTTTAATGCATCCAAGCTGCATGGAAATACCGTCATACTTCTTTACAATCGCCTCAATAACATAATTGTTTGAAGAGCGAATCTGGGCATCATTCATCTGAATCTCACCAAGATCAAGCAGTTCAGAGCCTGTAGAGAGTATGGAAACCGTCGGTTTTTCATAAACCAGGACATGGACAATATTCAAACTGGCCAAGACACCGATATGGGAAAAGTCTATTTTCGTTCCTGCCTCAATAAGTTTCTGGCCTTTGGCATAATTCTCCCCTATTTCACGGACAGCAAATCCCTGCGGAACTTCTTCTTTGATAAGAATCTCATCACCATCGATCTGTACATTCTCAATAGGGATAAGCGTATCAGCCCCTTCTGGCATCAGTGATCCCGTAAATGTCTTGATACAGGTGCCTCCTATCACCTTATCCCTAAGTGCCGAACCGGCCGGATTGATACTGGCAACTTTAAGTCTTCTCATCGCCTGATCTTCATGGATGATAGCATATCCATCCATTCCGGAAGTAGGAAATTCCGGTGAGTTGTGATCAGCAATAATATCTTCTGCCAGTACATAACCGACTGCATCCATCAAATAGAGTTTTTTTGTTTTATATTTACTGACCTGCAACCCCTCAAGGAGTGCCATTGATTCATCAAAATGCATCATGTTAAAAAAGTTCCTTTTTTAGGTAGTAGAAACAGGGAGTAGGGAGTAACAAAAGAAATTGCTACCTTGTTCCCTGCTCCCTACTCCTCATATAAAGTTATGCAAGCAATCCCGCACCGTCCATCGGGGTGCTTCTGTCTTCTGCATAAATTCGCTTCCCGTTCTTCACATCATACTTCCAGATAGGAGCATTTGCCTTGAAATCTTCTACAAATTCCTCAATGAGCTCTAAGGCTACACGTCTTTTGGGAGAGAACACTGCTGAAACATACGAAGAGGTATGTACAGGTACATCCCCAATGGAGTGTGCCATCTTCACCACTGCACCTCTTGCTTTGGCTCTTTCCTGCCAACTATCGAACCACTGTTTGAGTACCGGTTCATAGATATCAAAGCTGAGTGCCTCTATACCGTCTTCCGCACGGATCGTTCCTACAAATGGGATGTACGCACCATAGTTCGATTCCGCCTCCTCATCCAGCCATCTGCCAAAGATCTCTTTGACATTAAGGGGACCATTATAGAGTTCCATTTTAAACCTTTTTTAAAGCACTGAACATATTTCTCCGGGACGCTATGCCTTTGGTATATACGCTTACCCGTTCGATCCTACAAACGTGAAACTATCCTCATTTGCTTAACGTTTATGCCTTCGGCGGTTCGCTTCGCAAACATCACCTCCGGTTTCGACCCTACAAACGTGAAACTATTCACATTTGCTTAACGGGTCTCATCCTCCACAAACCGGGGGCAAAATTGAAACTCTGTCCCCGTCTTTAAGTGGTGTATTCAGATCTTTTACCATCGTATCATTCACTGCAACTGCACACTTCTCAAGCCAGGAAGCAACCACTTCATCTTCTTTAAGTTTTGCTGCCACGTCACCGAGTGTTAATGCTTCCATCTCCACCTGATCTTTCCCGATAGGTCCTAAAAATTCTACTTTTACCATCATTATACTCTTTCTCTGAATTGCGCTGATTATAATTCTTGTTTGGTATAATTACGCTTAAATTCAAAAAAGGAAGGGGCAATTCGATATGCTGTTCGGTTCTATATCCTACCTCAACCTCCTTCCTTTTCAGCTCTTTCTCAAACGCTACCTCAAAAGCACTTCCGCAAAAATGAGTTTCCGCTACAAGCGCGCTGTCCCGTCACAGATCAACCGAGCACTCAAAAGAAGAGCAGTCAATGCCGCATTCATCTCTTCGGTTGAATCAAAACAGTGTACCTGCACCGATCTGGGGATCATTGCATATAAAAAAGTCTACAGTGTACTGCTTTTGGAAGGAGAAAGCCAAAATGACCCGGCTTCTGCTACATCAAACCAACTGGCCAAAGTATTAAATATGAAAGGGAAAGTGCTGATCGGTGATGCTGCACTCAAATACTATATCAACGGAGGGAAAGGCATTGATCTGGCGGAAGCGTGGCATGAGCATACCGGTTTGCCTTTTGTCTTCGCCAGACTTTGCTATAACAGACATGGAAAGCAGATCCAAAAGCTGGCAAGACACTTCAGCCGTACAAAAGTAAAAATTCCACAGTATATTTTAAAAAAAGAGGCAAAAAAAAGAGGCATTACTGCCAAAGAACTTACCTGGTATTTGGAACATATTTATTACGAGATGGACTGGAAAGCGAAGCGGGGGTTAAAAAAATTTTTACAGGCAGCCGGTAGCCGGTAGCCGGTAGCCGGTAGCACATTTTTTATACCTGACCTTAACTACTCCTTGCTCTCTACTCTATCGTTGCAACCGCTCTTTCTATTCGTTCAATCGTCTCATCCACACCAATGATCGCCATGATCTCATCTAGTCCGGAACCTGTCATCGCCCCCAAAAGACTCACACGTAACGGTTGACCGATCTTTCCAAAACCGATCCCCTTCTCTTCTACAATCTTTTCAAGTACCGCATGGTAATCAGAAGGAAGATGCAGCGGCTTTTCCCAGGTTTGAAGCATTGCAATAAAATCGGTCAATATCTCTTTTGCTTCGCCTTTGAAAGCTTTTTTAACTGCTTTGGGATCATACTCTGTCGGCGTATGCAAAATAAGCCTGATCTGCTCTGCCAGTTCTACCAGTGTCTTGCCTCGCTCTTTGGTCGCATCCAGCAGCATCTCCAGCTTATCATGTTCAACGACATCTACACCAAAATCCTTCAAAAGCTCTGCAAGCTTAACGTTGGGTGTATTCTTGATGTAGTGGGCATTGAGCCAAAGAAGCTTATCAAGATTGTAACTGGAGGAAGATTTGTTAATATCCTTCGGGTCAAACAGTTCTATCATCTCTTCTAAAGAAAATATCTCCTGATCTCCATAGCTCCATCCCAAACGGACAAGGAAGTTCAGCAGTGCTTCGGGAAGGAAGCCCTGTGTTTTGTACTCCATCACATCTGTCGCACCGTCACGCTTACTCAGTTTTTTTCCCTGTTCGTTATTGATCATCGCCACATGATAGAACTTTGGTATCCTAAACCCTAATGCATTGTAAACTACGATCTGTTTAGGCGTATTGTAAAGATGGTCATCCCCTCTGATCACATCTGTCAGCCCCATCAAGGCATCATCGATCGCAACTACAAAATTATAGGTTGGGGTGCCGTCAGCTCTGGCAATAATAAAGTCATCCACTTCACTTGCGGCTATGTTGATCTCACCCTTGACACCATCTACAAACGATATCACTCCTTCCTGGGGTGCCTTGATACGGATTACCGGCTCGACACCTTCAGGCGGAGTACCGGTAAAGTCACGGTACCGTCCGTCATAACGAGGACGCTCTTTTTTGGCCATCTGTTCTTCTCTGAGTGCATCGAGCTCCTCTCTGGTCATATAGCACTTATAAGCCTTTCCTTCCTCAAGAAGCTGTTCGGTATACTGTTTATAAAGATCAAAGCGCTTGGATTGATAGACTGCTTCACCGTCATAGTCCAACCCAACCCAGTCAAATGCCTTAATGATCGCTTCAAGTGCCTCTTCTGAGTTTCTTGCCATATCGGTATCTTCAATACGGAGTAGAAATTTCCCGTTATTGTGTTTTGCGGTAAGCCAGGAAAAAAGAGCAGTTCTAAGACCGCCTATATGGAGATAGCCCGTTGGGGAAGGAGCAAAACGTGTGACTGTCATGATTGTACCTTAGTATCTGAGTTGCTGAAATTGTACCGAAAATGTGGTAAATATGGGATGTACCAAATAGGAAAGCAGGTTTTGGTCCGATAAAAGTATATTTTCTTTATTTATACAGTCTATATTCTCTTTTTCTTTTTAGCCACTTTTCTGACCCGTTTCTTTTTCACATCGTTTTTGACATTGGAAGCGATCTGTCTTCCAACTCCCTTGACACGCTGAAAATCTTCAAATGATTTAAATTTTCCATTTTGACGCTCCCTGATGATCGCCTCTGCCTTTTTTTCACCAACACCGTTGATCTGCATCAGCTCAGTTTTGGATGCCCTGTTCAATTTCTCCAGACTCATACCGAAACTCTTACTTGCCAACACCATCACTACCAAAAGTACTTTTTTCAACATCTTCTTCTCCTGTTCTGAAAATACTTTTACATTATAATCAAAGAATATAATGTAAAAATCATAATCCTTTATCATTATGAACAAATTCGGGAACGATCTTTTGCAGTATCTCTATTTTATTTTCTGTGCTCAGCAGCACTTCAATATCCTCTTCAAGCTGTTCAATGTCATAGTCTGATGGACGGGCGATAAAGATCGAACTGTATTTTGTCTTCTGTTCACTTTCGTCCAGCAACAGCTCTTCATAGAGCTTCTCTCCAGGGCGAAGACCAGTGAATACAATTTCTACTTCATCCTCTTTTCCGTAAAGACGGACCATCTGTCTGGCAAGGTCAACAATCTTGACAGGTTCACCCATATCCAGAATGAACAGCTCCCCTCCCTTTGCCATTGCTGCTGCCTGAAGTACCAGCTGGCATGCTTCTGGAATCAGCATGAAATAACGTGTAATTTCCGGATGGGTAACTGTCACCGGTCCCCCCTTCTCTATCTGCTGTTTAAACTTTGGAATCACCGAGCCGCTTGAGCCAAGTACATTGCCAAAGCGTACGGCAACAATTTCTGTCTCTTCTGCATCAACATTGCTTGCATACAGTTCTGTCACACGCTTTGTCGCCCCCATGACATTGGTAGGACGAACAGCTTTATCAGTTGAAATGAGCACTACTTTCTGGACTCCACAGGCAATACTGACATCAATGACATTCTTGCTTCCAAGTACATTGTTAAAAACCGCAGAAGCCTGATTCTCTTCACAGATAGGCACATGTTTGTATGCTGCCGCATGGATAACGATATCCGGGAGGATATCCTGGAACAGTGTTTCCAGACTTTCCCTGTCTGTCACACTAACAAGTTTCAAGGAGGCACTTTTGACCTCCTCTCCTATCTGGTAAAGGTTGAATTCACTGTTGTCGACCAGTGTCAATGCCTTCGCACCGAAATGCTGACACTGCTTGGTGATCTCAGACCCGATACTTCCTCCAGCTCCGGTGATAAGTATAGATTTCCCCCTAATAAAAGAGGAGATCAATGTCATATCGAGATCCTGCGGATGTCTTGCAAGCAGATCTTCAATAGAAAGGTCTTCAAGTTTTTCATGCTCTCCTCCCAATAGTCTAACCTGTTTTATCTCGTTAATCCCTGCCTGATTCAGTGCTTCAACAAGTCTTTTCAGCTCTTTCTGGCGAAGCGTTTGGGTGATGATAGCCGAAACAATCTTCTTTTCCTCGATCACACTTTCAAGATCACTGACTGCATAGACTTTAACATTGTTGATATAGGTATGCAAACTGCTGTCATCATCCAAAGAGATAATCGCTACGGGATAATAGTCTATCTCCTCTTTCAGAGCACTCTGTATCATTGTACCTGTCTTACTGTTCACCCCGATAATCAATGTCGGCTTGATCTTCTTGGTATACCGTCCTTCCTTCCAAACCCTCTTAGCAACACGGACCGTCCCGATAAAAATAAGAGAGAGAAAGAAGTCTATGATAATCACCGAACGGGGGAAAGGGTTGAACACTTCACGAAACAGTACATAAATGAGCACAAAAAATAGATACGCAGCTATATGTGCCTTGATAATGTTCTTTGCGTCAGAAAATGAGAAAAATCTCCAAATCACAGAATAGGATCTGAAAACATACAAAGAGGAGAGCTTTAAAACTGCCAAAACTGAAAAAACCAGCCAGAACGAACCTAGAAAACGCTCCGGTATATGAAAGTTAAAACGCAGTTCATAGGAAAAATAGAGTGTAAGCAAAGAGAGCAAGACATCTAGTACAAGAAAAAACAGTGTTCTTTTAAACGATGTAGGTCTTAACCAGTTTGTCATTACAGTATGCCCTTAATGATCATACAGATACGTATGAGTGATTCATCTGTCATGGCAGAACCGCTCGGAAGACATAACCCTTTTTGAAACAACCGTGCAGAAGTACCATCCTCATATCGCAATGCATCTTTGAACAAAGGTTGTAGATGCATCGGTTTCCACAGGGGTCTGCTTTCAATATTTTCAGCCTCCAAGGCCTGAATGACACGGGTCGGATCAGTATGCTCAAATGTAACGGTAGTCAGCCATCTGTTCCCTTCACTCCCTCCAATCTCCGGCATAAAACCAATCTCATCGATCCTTCCGAGATGTTCACGGTAGAGTGCGAATATCTCCCTGCGCCTCTTTACTCGCTCAGGAAGTACCTCCATCTGTGCCACACCAATAGCGGCAAGCACATTGGACATACGGTAGTTGTACCCAAACTCCCGATGTTCATAATGCAAAAAATCCTCTTTCGCCTGTGTGGAAAGGAACTTCGCCTTTTCAATCCACGCTTCATTATCGGAAACCAGCATACCTCCACCTGAGGTGCTCAGGATCTTGTTGCCATTGAAAGAGTATACACCTATATCACCGAATGTTCCGCTCTGTCTTCCATACAGGCTTGCCCCCAGTGACTCTGCGGCATCTTCGATCACAAAAATGCCCTCCCTTTGGCAAATATCCATGATCTCATCCATCTTTGCCATCTGTCCGTACAGATGTGTCACAATAAGTGCTTTGGGTTTTTGGGGAGCCTTTTCAATTGCCTCTTTTAACAATACAGGGGAGAGATTCCAGCTCTTATCACTGTCTACAAACACAGGATGGGCATGCTGGTACAAAATGGCATTGACTGAACCGATAAAAGTAAAACTCGAAGCCAACACATAGTCACCCGCACCAATACCCAGTACACGGAGAGCCAAATGCAGTGCTGCCGTTGCGGTGTTGGTCGCCAGGGCGTACTTTGCTCCGGTATAACGACAGATATCTTCTTCAAACCGGTTCACAAATACACCAAGTGGCGCAATGTAGTTGCTTTCAAACACCTCTGCAATATACTGTTGTTCTTTTCCGCTCATGTGGGGAGGAGAGAGAAAGATCCTGTCCATCCTGCTATCTCTTCAGTTTATAAATTCTGCTATAGGGTGAGGAGACAACCAGTTCGAACAGTTTTTTATCATATTTCCCCAAGATAAACATCTGCACATAGATAGAGTTGAAAGTCTGTCGATCCATCACAATAAATTTTCCGTAACTTTGCATATAGACAACAATGAATTCTCCATTGGGATGATAAAACTGTGACTGCAGTTTTATCTCACCGTTTTTATTCAGTGATGTTGCAATAAAGTACTTGACAGGTACCTTCTGTCGTCCCATTGCAAGCATTCCCTTTCTGGTATCAAAAACAATCCCGTTTGAAAATGTCAGCATACCATTTTTATTCTTGACTACACCAGCCGGATAAAAGGTACTCCTCCTCTCCTCTTTGCCCGTGTTCAGATCAAGATTTCCAAAGAGCATGACCGTAGGAAAGATATTAAGCATTCTGTAGGGAAGATACAGATAGATATCCCTAGTCTTAGGAGGCAGTTCATAGCTGCCACTTTCAAGTTCTTCCAAAAAAATGTTTGGGTCAACCTGATCTTTTTTCCCGTTTCTAAACAGCGTATCGGTCACGACAGAATAATTGGAATCCACATATGTCTCTACCGCCAGACGACTTAGGTTTGCCGCTAATTCAGGAGAAGTGCTCTGCATGATCTTGGAGATGATGAAGTTGTCGTTGTTGTGTTTTCCTCCGTCAATTAGTGTATTGGTATTAGAATAGTACCAAATAGGATACCCATAGTCCCACCAGCTGAGAGTATAATCTTTGGACTGTGCCATTTTATTGAGCTTGACCAGGTCTTCCACTTCCGGTTTGTTAAGTACTGTAGGTACTTTGTATCCGATGATATGCATAATATTCGGATAAAGCATTGCTGCTGTCGAGATGATAACAAAAGCATACTTAGCACGCTTATCTTTAAAAAGATCTCCTATGACAAAGAAAAGGTACACGGCACTCATCGCAGCGACCGGTACAGCATATACGGTAAAGCGCAATCCTCCCCAAAGTGCGAAGATACCGATACCTACTAGAGGAAGTGCCAAAATGAACGCCCGGTGCCTGATCACCAAAAGGATATAGCCAATAAGAGAGAGCACTACCCCCATCTGAGAACCAGAGATTCTATTGGCAAAGGTTGAAAAAGGGATCTGACCTGCTTCACGGACAGTTTGAACAACTGAGTAAAAATGCAGACCACTCTCTTTCGTTCCCGTTGAAATATAATTCGCTATCTTTCCAAGAAGTAGATGGAATACATTGCCAAAAAAGAGAAACGCAACAAACAGCATACCAGCAACAAGCATCGCTTTTTTCTGATCAAGTGTCGATCGCGGCAGTGCCATGTACAACACTACAAGCACCGCTATCTTGACTACATAAGAGAATGGAGAGACAAAAGGGAGTGGCAGGAGAGAGACAAATACCAGGGTTAAAGAGAAATAGGTTACTCTCTCATTACGATGATAGAAAACCATATAAAGAGCATACATGATCCCCATAGCATATACGATAGAAAGTCCGGAATCATACAGGAAAGGGTAGATTGCGATGGCAATCGCCGCATACAGTGCACTGCGCAAATTGAAATCCACTGTGCTTTTCATCAGGAAGAACAAAATGAACATGGGTGCCATTGCTGAGAACATATCGGTATCGTAGTAGCCTGTCATAGTACGGTTGTAGTAGCTCCATGCTATAGAACCTAGCAGTGCAGCAAAGAAACCCCACAAGGTTTTCCTATAAAGTCTCGCAATTAAAATGACCGGGATCACTACCAGACTTGAAACAACTGCCGGCATGTAGAGGATGACCGTCTCCAGTGAGAACGGTGTGATCTTCACCAACAGCGTAGTAAAAAAGATCACCCCGTAATCCCACATACCGAATACTCTAGGGTTATCCATATGCATACCAAAGAGCTCCTTTTGTGCACCGGAAGCAAAGAAGTAGCCATCATTGGTATTAATCATGAGTTGACCGTTCCAGTAAAAACTTGGATTGTCCTGAAGCTGGTACACCCAGATCATTCGTATAGCAAGACTAAAGATGTAGGCCAAAAGCATAAGTCCCAGCATCTGTTTAGTTGAAACCTGATATCTATTTACAGTATCGTTCTTCATGAAGTCAATTCCTTTATGGGTTTACACGGATTTCCGTAAGCAAGAATGTGGTTCTCTATGTTTTTAACAACGACAGAGCCGGCACCGATCACGGTATGAGAACCAACGGTAATCCCTTGAATGATACAACTGCCTATGCCTATATGACTATAGTCACCTATCTTGACACCACCTGCACAGGCAACCTGGGGTGCTATATGCACAAAATCACCTATACTGTTGTCATGTTCGATCACACAGGAGGTGTTGAGTATGCAGCATTTGCCTATGTCCGTATCGCTGTTGACAACCGAATTTGCCATAACTACCGTACCTTCTCCAACGATCACACCGTCTGCAAGTACTGCACTTGGGTGTACAAGTGTTTCAATGGACAAACCATGTTCCCGACATCTCCTGTAGAGTCTTGCCCTTACCTGAGCATTTCCTACACCAAGTGCAACAGGAATATCCAACTGCTGTTGTACGAACCTCTCAAAAGAGAGATATGTAGCAATACCGTCATCGATGAAAAGTATATCGTCATACCCATTTAATCTTGCTATATCCGCTACAACTTTTCCGTGTCCGCTTGCTCCATAGATTGCTATTTGTTTCATCTTCGGGAACCTTTGAACTTTTCTATGGTCACACTTGTATCCGAACTGATACCACTTCGGTCAAAGACTTTCAGAAAAGTCATCCAGAGGATCTTCATATCGAGCAAAAAAGACTGATGTTCCACATACCATACATCATAGTCAAACTTCTCCTCCCAGCTAATACTGTTTCTCCCATTGACCTGTGCCCACCCTGTGATACCCGGCTTGACATTATGCCTCTTTTTTTGTTTTTCATTGTAGAGAGGAAGGTACTCTACCAATAAAGGGCGGGGACCCACAAAGCTCATATCACCTTTAAGTACATTAAAAAGCTGAGGCAACTCATCAAGCGATGTAGATCGTATAAATTTTCCCATCTTTGTCAACCGTTTTTCATCTGACAACAGTCCCCCCTTTTCATCTGTTTCATCCGTCATGGTACGAAACTTATATATCTCAAATATTTTACCATCTTTCCCCGGTCGTTTCTGTTTAAAAAGTATAGGACTTCCCATGGTTATCACAATCAAAAGCGACACGATCATGTAAACCGGTAGCAAAAACACAATGAGTATCAACACCAGTACAACATCAAACATACGCTTAAGCATACTGTTCCTCCAGCTCTTTTTGAAGTACCGATTCCAGCTTGTCTGCCAGTACTTCAATAGTGTAGTATTTCTTGACATACGCTCTGCTTTGTTTACCGATTCTGTTTCTTTCTGCCTGTGACATACGGTAAACTTTAATCAGGGTATTTTTCAATGCTTCCGCATCATCAGGAAGAACCGTGAATCCGGCATTCGCATCTTTAACCGGATTATTCCTTACATTTGTAGCGAATACAATCACCCGTCCTGCTGCCATATAGTCATACAATTTGTTCATACTCATTCCGTATTTGTACAACGGAGAATCTTTCAAGCCAAGGTACAGTACATCACTTGAATGCAAAATAGTTCCGACTTCCTGTTTGGGTACGCCAGCCTCAAGGGTAATATTTTCAAGCTTTTTCTGTCTTATTATTGCATTAAGAGCCTCTTTCTGCGCCCCTTCTCCGACAATGCGGAAGCAAATCTCTTTTTTCTCCTTTAAAAGTTCCGCTGCCAAAATAAACACCTTGAGGTTGTTCGCAATCCCTATTGCTCCGGTATAGCTGATGACGAACTTCTCTCCTGGTTGTTTCTCTATATAGGGGATATTGGCAATATCCACACCGTTGGAGACCCAAACCACCTTCTCCTGTGGTACTAACTTTCCAATATGTTCATGAGCATACGGCAGTGTTGTGATGATCCTGTTCGCTTTTTTATAGAGATATTTCTCAAGCCGTCCAAGCAAGAAAATGAACGGATGCCATTTGGAAACACCCATATCGATCAGAGTTTGCGGCCAGATATCACGTACTTCCATGATAAATGGTGTATGATATCGTTTCGATAGTCTATAGGCTGCATATACGGCAAAAAGATGTACAGATGACCCGATGATGATATCCGGCTGTTGCAAATGAAGTGTCGGAATGATACGCAACACTTTATAGGTATAACTCAACATATTCTTGACTCTTGCCACACCGTTCCCAAAATACGGAGGTGTTTTTATCCAAATGAAATCTACACCGTCAATGTTTTCCTGAAGGTATTCCTGATCAGCATACTCCTTCATCTCTTTGTATTTAGCATAGTGAAAGCTCGAAGCGATAAGCGTCACACTGTGCCCTCTTCTGATAAGTTCTCTGGCAAAGTCATAATGTCTTGTCCCTCCACCCATCCGAGGAGTGAGTGCATGATGATTGAAGATCCAGATATTCATACCAACAACCCTTCATAAAGGGTATAGAGTTTTTGCTCTTCGATGCCCCAGTTGTATTTCTCTTTTACCGCTTTTTTACCACTTTCACCCATCTGCTGCGCCTCTTTTGAGTGAGACAGGATGTAGGTGATCGCTTCTGCAATCTCTTTGGGATCAAACGGGTCCACACAAAGACCACATGCACTCTCTTCAATGATGCCTCTCCAAAGAGCAATATCCGATGCGATCACAGGAAGTCCTGCCGCCATATATTCAAACATTTTTACAGGGAGTGCGTCTTTATAGTTAATGATGGGATGCAAAATAACAAGCCCTGCTTTTGAGGTACTCAGGAGCTTTGCGATGTCACTGCGTCCCAAAAAGCCCAGTTCATTGACCTTACCCCATCCTGCGTAATGCTTTACCTCCTTTTCAGTCTCCGGCTCACTGAACACTCCCGCAAGGTCCAGCATGATACCCTCTGTAAACTCCAGCGCTTTGACGATCTCTTTAATCCCCCGTATTTTGGCAATGCCACCGACATAACAGACAGCATCCTTTTTTTCCTGCCATGCTACTGCTTTTCCAAACTCTTGCAAAATCGGAAAATTATTAATATCTATACTGTTAGGATTGATATGGAGAAACTTGTCACGAATATACGGTGTTGCTGCAACAATGGCATCAAACTTTCTGCACACATGTTTTTCATATACTTCTACTGCTTTGGAAAGGACCATAAGCAGAAAGCTGTTCAGGTAGGGTTTACCCAATATCTGCTTTGGTAGATCTTCGTGAGCATCGAATATTACTATTTTCCCCAGTCTTTTAAGCTTTAATCCTATGGGTATCAGCTCTGGGTCATGCAGGTGGTAAATATCACTATCTAACTCAAATGCTTTTTGAAAAACCTGTTTAGTAGTTTTAAATATACGATTCACTCGCCCTTGTAGTCTTCCTACATCATAGATAGTTATACCATTTTTGAACTCATCGCCTTTACCGTCGGCTACGATCAGGCTGACCTCATAATGATCTTTCTTTGCTAAAGAGCTACACATTTTAACAAAAATACGTGTATCGTAACGGGGGTGTGCAGAGGTGAGATGGGTGATCTTTTTCATACAGGTTTTCCTTCAAAAACGGTTCTCCAAGCATCTATATTTTCACACCAGGCTGAAAGACTGGCAATGATCTTTCTGTTGACCTCAGTCCGGGCTCGCAGCGTATCCAGCTGCTGTACAGCAAAACTCAGCCGATCTGTCAATGCATCCAGTCTGTCTGTCTTTAGGTAGAACACTCCTGCATCATCAAAAGTTCTATATGGAAGCCATGATCCTGCAATGACAACATTGTTCGCATACAGAAACTCCTGCATACTCCCTGAAAAACTGTCCGTTTCAAGTACATTGATCATAATATCTGATGCCAGTTTAACATAAGCATTATCATCTCCATATAAAAAGGCTTCCAATACTACAAAGTCAAATTTGACACTAGCAAGTTTTTTAATGACCTCTCTTTTATATACATCATCACCGTAGGTAAGCGGAAAAACAAACTGACACTTTTTCTTTACATCACTCTCAAGTTGTTCGATCACCTTTATCATTTTAAAATGCTGTTGCGCTGAAGTGGCATTGTATCCGCAGGTAACGATGATCTTTCCGGTATCGTAACCAAGCTTCATGCGCATACTCTCCCGGTCAATATCACGCTTTTTATCTATGTACTCAAGTGTCTTCAGACCAAACCTACATATATGGCTTTTTTCAGAAAAGTCCTGATAGAAGTCTACAAACGCTTCCTTTGTCATTTCGTTGGTAAAGGTAACGGCATCGGCTCTCTGGTAGATCGGTCTCAATTTATTTCGAATCTGTACAGATGCCCTGTAAAAATCACTTCCGTAGGTGCTGATGACCAGTTTTGTCCGTATATGGCTGAAATATGGCATGAGCCAACGGTAATACCAACGATTGTAGTGAATGTTGACCACATCATAATCACCCCTTTTGATCACTTCCCATATAAAATAGAGACGAAAAAACATACTCGCTTTGGGCAGCTTTTTAAAAGATGCGAACTTCTTTGCCACGCTCTCATCCTGCTCTTCTTTTGTAAAGAGGTATAAATGTTCGAAATCCAAAAGTGTTACCTCGTCTCCACACCTTTCAAGTTCGTATTTCAACTCTTTGCCAAAGACAAGGGAACTGTTCGCAATTATCAGTATCTTCATCATCAACTCTTCAGGGATCTGAGCATCCAGTTCAGATTATATAGTAACACTGCGCTGTTGATAACAGACAAAGCTGCCAACGCACTGTACACTTCTCCTTGTATGGAAAAATAGTAAAGAACGCTGCTCAAGAGTGCCACATGCACAAAAGAGACCAGAAATGCTTTCTTCTGTGCTCCTACCAGGTTCGGAATGAATGCTATGGTTGACACAAGGACATTCAGAAAAAGAAATGGTGCAAGTATTTGCGTATACTGTCCGGCCTCTCTCCATGTCTCTCCGAACAACACACTGAAAACAGATGGAGCAAACAGCAGAATAACAAGAAATAGTAGTAAGACTTTTTTTCCTAGGGAGAAAAGCATCTTCATGGTAAAAAGGTAAGCATTCTCTTTTTTATGATACAGTGCTACGACCTGCTGGCTGTACACTTTTGCCGTCGCTCCCGCAAGAATCATCAGGGGCGTGAACACGATCATGAGAGAAAAGGAGTAGTACCCAACTACAGTACTCCCGAAAAACGGGGTAAAGAGATAGACCGGAAGATTGGAAGAGAGCGTAGAAAACAAGGCATGTGGTAAATTAAACTGCGGAAAACCCTTATATCTCTTTGCCAATGAAAACATTTTCAATCTGGAAACTTCATGAAAAAAGTTTTTCGTTGAGAAAATGTTTTTAGCCAATTTCACATTGGCACTCAACTGTGCTACAATCTGCCCGCTTATCAGTCCTGAAGCTCCTGATTTTGCAAACCCCATACCAAGCTGTATGGTTGCCAGTACAATCGCTTTGACGATCGACGCCTGAGCAATATCCCGATAATTCTTTTGCCGATTGTTAAACACACTCAGTTGATTGAATAATCCGACCACAAACACAGTCAATGGAATAAAATAAAGCCAGAAAGCCATCTGCTCGCTGTTAAACAAATGAACGATCCATTCACCGAAAATAATAATAATGAGCAACAGGCATAGAGAAAACGCAAGGTTGATCAAAAAAGAGAGTACCAGAACATTCATTACATCACTCGTTTTTTTAGGTAGCAGTAAAGCCATCTCATATCGCCCTGATGAGATCGTACTGAAGATACCTACAACCGCAACAAACAGTGCGAAAATCCCAAAATCCTCCGGTGTATACAGTCTTGTCAAAACGGGGCTGATGGCAAGAGGAATTGCCTGTGCAATAGTTGTTCCCGTCATCAGGGTCAATACATTACGAGAGAACTCCGATTTCGGTTTCAACCTGTGCAACAATTATAACTCCTTGACGATATATGCTACCTCATCATCCCTCACATAAGGATTCATCGGTAACGATATAATCTCTTTGCTCACCTGTTCCGCCACAGGAAAGTCTCCCTCTTCTCCGCCAAGATATGCGAAACACTCTTGCAAATGCAGAGGCATTGGATAGTGTACCGCCGTTGGAATGCCAGCCTCTTTTAATCCGGCTTGTACTTCATCTCTGTTTTTTACCCTAACACTATACTGAGCAAATACCGAGGTAGTATTTGCATCTATAAACGGCAACATCAAATCTTTTTCCTGAAGTGCTTGCGTATATTTCCGAGCTACTTCCTGACGCTTTTTGAGATCTTCAGCATAATACTTCAGCTTTACATTGAGCACAGCACACTGGATGGTATCCATTCTGGCTCCAAGCCCAATGTATTTGTGATGATAGCGTTTGTTCTGCCCATGCACACGAAGCATACGCATCTTTTCAGCCAGCTCCCCATCATTGGTCAATACTGCACCGCCGTCACCGAAACATCCCAGTGGTTTGGCAGGGAAAAAACTGGTGGTATATATATCACAGTGGTGCACTTCGGCTTTCCCTTTGTAGGTGGCACCGAAAGACTGGGCCCCGTCGATGATAACTTTCAGATCATGTTTCTTCGCAATTGTTCGGATCGCATCCATATCAGCTGGTTGCCCATAAAGACTTACAGGGATAATAGCTTTTGTTTTAGGAGTAATTTTTTCTTCTATCTTGGATACATTTATGTTATAACTCTTCTCATCAATATCTACAAAGACAGGCTTTGCACCTAAGAGTGCTATAGTTTCGGCTGTTGCTATAAATGTAAATGGAGTAGTGATGATCTCATCGCCGGGTTTTATATTTAGTGCCATCATAGCAAGAAGTAGGGCGTCTGTTCCACTAGAGCAGGTGATTACATGTTTTGCACCTGTAAAGTTTTGAAGGTTCTCCTCTAGTTTATATACCTCTTCTCCCATAATATAATTAGATTTATCCAATACATTATGAATTGCACTGTCTATCTCATTTTTATAAAGCTGATATTGATATTGTAAATTCGCAAAGTCTATTTTCATTTCTTTATTACCTTAAGATTCTCATCTATTAATTCATACGTTGCAAACTCATCTTCTGCTTTATTGTCTCTAAACTCTAAAGTATTCCCAGATATTCCTACCCAACCAATCTGACGAGCAGGGACTCCTACCATAAGAGCATAAGGGGAGACATCTTTTGTTATAACTGCACCACTTCCAATGAGTGCATACTCTCCAATAGTAACTCCACATACAATCGTGGCATTTGCCCCAATACTACACCCCTTCTTAAGCAGTGTCTTTTTAAACTCTTCTTTTCTCTGGATGAAGGCTCTGGGATTGATGACATTGGTAAAGACCATAGAGGGACCGAGGAATACATCATCCTCTATCTCTACACCTTCATAGACGGAAACATTGTTCTGCACCTTGACCCCATTGCCGACCCTGACTCTAGGACCAACAACACAGTTCTGTCCAAATGAACAGTTCTCTCCGATTGAAGTATGGGATAAAATATGACAAAAATGCCAGATCTTGGTATTGCATCCTATTTGAACATTCTCATCTACAAAGGAGGATTCGTGTACAAAATACCTAGACATCAAATGATCACCTTTTTACAGAAAGGATGATACTCTCCTTTCAACCCTACCGCCTCCAGATTTCTGATGGTAGAAACGGTATTGATCGAGGGGTAGGCTTCATCAAGCCCAAATCCGTTACCTTTAAGTATCTCTTCGTAGCTTCTGGTATGCAGATCTGCAAATCCTCCAGAGAACTCCAACTCTTCCCCATCCACAGCGATGGAGCGGTAGGTTCTCTGTCCCTGTGCTTTGATCTCATCAGGTATATAGTCATAATTGACCGAAAGGAACCAGCGTACATTGGCATGTTTGAGTTTGAAGGTTCCAGCATTGCAGTCAGGGGTCTTTACATTGACAATGTTCTCTTCAACCTCTCCGAAAATCCAGCAGAGCATGTCATAAAAGTGCACACCAATATTAGAAGCAATACCACCTGATTTGTCTTCATCACCTTTCCATGAAATAAAGTACCACTTACCCCGACTGGTCAGATATGTCAGATCAATCTCATAGACCTTGCCGGGGTCTTCTTCCAGTTCTTTTTGCACCTTCTCTTTCAATGCAATGATCGAAGGATGCAGTCTAAGCTGCAAAATATTGTAGACTCTATGCCCGGTCTCCTCCTCGATGATCTTTAACTGGTCAATATTCCACGGGTTAAGCACCAAAGGTTTTTCACATATGGCATCTGCGCCGCTTTTTAAAGCGAAACGGATGTGCGAATCATGCAGATAGTTGGGAGAACAGATAGAAACATAATCTATCTTATTCCCAGTATCTCTTCGCCACTTGTCCACGAACCTGTCAAAACGTTCAAACTCTACAAAAAAGTTCGCCTCGGGGAAATAACTGTCGATAATACCGACACTATCACACTTGTCCAATGCTGCTACAAGGCTGTTCCCCGTCTCTTTGATCGCTTTCATGTGTCGTGGAGCAATATAACCTGCTGCTCCTATCAGTGCAAAATTCTTACGCATTACTTTTTTCTCCTCCTTCTCATGAGCCAGTAGACAAAACCTCCACCAAACAATAATCCACCAAGAACCTGCACCCAGGCACTCAGTAAAATACTCTTGTTGACAAGTGTTTTGTGCATACTGTTGTCGATCTTGACACCAGCATATTTGGCCGTGTGTACAAGTAGCGAGACAGCAAGGTCTTCACTTGGCATCTCTTTATGGCACGCCAGACAGGTCCCGCGTCTGTCAAGCCTGCTGCGTGTTTCGTTGTCAAGTGCCTGGGAGAGTTTCCAGTGGTTGCCTACTGTTTGCAGTTGTGTACCGTTCTCGTCAAGCAGAGATGAGTAGTCGTGATTTAAGTTCGGTATGGCAGGGATCTGCTCATCAACTTGCTTTGGCAGTACTTTCTGGTCTGCGGTCATCAGGTCGACAATGGTCGTTTTACGCTGGTCGGCAAAATATTTTCCACTGTTTATCCCATACCCCAACGCTTTGGGTGAGTTGTGACAACTCTCACAGCTTCTGGACTTCTTGCTAACCGTATGAGGATGTACCGGTGACATTGTGATGGAGTTGACACCCTCTTTTGGAGTCTTGATACCTTTGCCCTGTTCGACCCCTTTGAGCTTCCATATGTGGTTTTGCAAGAGTGCATTTCCGTCTTTGCCGATCACCGTCAAGGTTACCTGACATCCCGGGATGGTCGGGGAGATACGTCCCTCCCCGTTCTGGCTCAATGCCGGATCTTCCCAACGCAGGTAGCTTCGTGTCTCGGTTACTTTCCCGTCAACCAAAAACTCCTTCAAACTCTCAACCTCTCCTGTCTTTCCATTGACATGGTGTTTGGAGGCAGCCAGGTAGTCGGGGTTTTGTTTTCCTTCAGAGTAGTCCACTTTAACATGACACCCATAACACTGCGGTGCCCAAGTGGCATGGCAGGTGTAGCACTCCATCCTGTCAATATGGGCAGCTATCTGATCCATCGCAATAAGCCCTTCTTCGGAGATCTTCTTCTGCTCCTTGAGCAGCTTAAGCGGTTTTAGCTCCACTGTTTTACCTGAGGCCAGATGCATGACCACTTTATTGCCTTTCCTAACAGCTTTTGTCAGCGGGTTGCCTCTTGCTGAAAGCAGGAAGCCGTCACCTGTATCTTTTGTAATATCTCCCTGCCTCAGATACTCTGCCAGTGTTTTGGTTGTCCCTCTGGCTTTACCCTTTTTTGGTTTGGTATCAAACTCATCGGAGTAACCAAGCGGCAGTTCCCATGGATACTTTGTTGTTGTCCCGTGACAATCCTGACACTCTATCTCCACTGCTCCGAGGTTGGCACCTCTGAAGAAACCGTCACCATGCATATCGTTGGAGGTATGACAGTCCTGACAGAGCATCCCTTTGGTATAGTGGATATCTTCAGTCAGATGCAGATAACGCTTGGTATGCAGTTTGGGCTGTCCATTGCCCTGGGCATCGAAAGTTGCCTGATACTCCGTCTCCATCAATCCTTGATAGCTCACCCCGATACGCTTTCCCCTGTTGTGGCATGTTGTACAGGTCTCTACCGGAATACCGGTATAATTAATATCATGTACCTGCACCTTGACCTTGCTGGAGGATTGGATAGCATGTACCAGCATATGTCCATCCTCTTTTTTGGAAACAGTTGGGTCTCCCCCCTCATACAATCCGGCATTGGAATAAGGAATATGGCAGGAAGAACATCCAATCCCACGGTAGTCTCCTCTGCGTTTACGCCCTTTCCCTCCGGTATGGCATCGCAAACACTCCTGCCTGAGATAGGTATAGACCGAGAGAGAGGGATCTTTCTCTACTTCGTCTGCTGTCGGTGCCCTGGGCAGCTCTTTGGTCTCTTCAGAGAACCCTTGCGGTTCAAGCTTCGCCAGTTGTTCCATATACTTTTTATAAGCCTCTATTCCCAGACGCTCATGCAGCTGGGGAGACTTTCCTCCGAAATTGGTGAACATATGGTTGTAACCGTCCTTGGCACCAAAACCCCAAAGTGCACCGTGTATCTTTCCCTGTTCTGTCGCCATCAGATTGTTCTCCTGGGCAGCAACCTGCTTCTCATGGCACATACCGCAGGTGTGTTCATTGATCCAGGGACTTCCCGGATAGGGATAGAAAGCTTTTGGCCCCTTGTGATTCTTAAAATACGGTAAAGTACCGCTGTGGGCATGATCTTTGTCAGGAGAATCCGGATTTCCTCCGTGACAAACTACACAGTCATTCCCCCGGACACCAGCTTTTTGGGCAACCTTAAAGATCTCCTGCATCATCTTGGACTGGTGGTCCCTTATGGGCTCTATGCCCTGATGACACTCCAGACAACTGTTCCTAGCCTCTGAAAAAAGCAGCGTACCTGCCAATATAAAAAGAAAAAGCATTTTTTGCAACATACTACAAACCTTACAATATTAAAAAATTATTATATCCAAAACCTAACTCTATCCATCCTTATGCTATAATTTTTGAAATTTACACGACAATTGGAACTTTTACATGAAAAAATCAATACTTTTTGCCTTTATGCTGCTGATCTCCTTCAGTCATGCCAGAATGGTTGATGCGATCGCGATGATCGTCGAAGGTGAACCGGTCACAACCGCTGAAATACGTGCAGTACAGTCCCAGGCAGGTATTTCCAGGCAGAAGGCAATCGATCTGCTTATCCAGGACCGGCTGCAAAAAGCTGCGATGAAAGAGATTGTTGTCCCAGAGAGCGATATCGATCGTGAGATCTCCAGAATTGCACAACAAAACGGTCTTACAATATCTAAAATGCAGAAAATTCTGAAACAACAGGGAACATCATGGAGCAAGTACCGGGAAAGCATTCGTAATCTACTGAAAAAAAGAGTCTTTTTCCGGGAAAAGGTCGCCCAAAACATTCCGACCCCAAGCAAAGACGAGCTCAAACTCTTTTATGAAAATCACAAATCGGAGTTCAAGATCCCTTCTGTCATCAATGTTACCGAGTATTCCGCACCCACAGAAAAGAAAATAAAACAGTTTCTAAAAGACAGGAATACCAAAGGGGTCCGAAGCAAAAAGATGGCCAAGCATACCAAAAATATGAATCCGGCACTTATGGGAATGCTGCTGCAGACACCTGAAGGGAAGTTCACGACACCGATCAATGCCGGTGACAGATATGTGGTCTACAGGGTCCGTTCCAAACAGGGCAGAGTACAAATGCCGTTCGAATCTGCACGTTCCGCCGTTACAGCACGCTGGAGACAGCAGCAGCAGGAACAGGCACTTAAAGACTATTTCAAAAAGATGAAAACTGAAGCCAATATTCAGATCATCCGCCGATAAAAGAGGAAATATGGGTTTAAAATCAGATAAATGGATACGTGAAAAGTCACTTAATGAAGCAATGATCACCCCTTTTTGCGAAGGACTTGTCGGAGAGGGTGTAGTCAGCTACGGGCTGAGCTCTTACGGATATGATATCCGGGTAAGTGACGAGTTCAAGATCTTTACCAATATCAATGCCGAAGTAGTAGACCCCAAAGACTTCAGTGAGAACAATGTCGTCGATTTCAAAGGGGATATCTGTATTGTTCCGCCAAACTCTTTTGCACTGGCACGGACAATAGAGTATTTCAAAATGCCTCGAGATACCCTGGCTGTCTGTCTGGGGAAAAGCACCTATGCCCGCTGTGGAATCATCGTTAATGTCACACCGTTTGAGCCGGGCTTTGAAGGGCACATTACCATCGAAATCTCCAACACCACCCCACTTCCTGCAAAGATCTATGCCAATGAGGGGATTGCCCAGGTACTCTTTTTGCAGGGAGATGAACAGTGTGAGACAACCTACTCCGACCGTAAAGGAAAGTATCAGGCACAGACTGGTATCACCCTTCCGAGAATCTTGAAAAAAAGCTAATATTTTATATGGTACTCTGTACCATATAGCTACACCTCTCCTCTTTTTTCTCAATAAAAGTGAAATAGACTTATATCCTTTTATTTACTTTTGTGCTACAATGCCAAAAATTTCTTATATAAAGTAAGTATTGATGAAAAACCTAATTATCGTCGAATCACCGGCAAAAGCACGAACTATTACCAATTTCCTTGGCAAAGACTTTAAAGTCATCGCTTCCAAAGGGCATATCAGGGACCTTCCCAAAAGTACATTTGGTATCACTATCGATGATGAAACAGGTGATCTTGTTCCCAAATACTCTATCCCAAGAGATGCCAATGCAACCGTCAAAGAATTAAAAAAGCTGGCAAAAGAAGCGGAAACTGTCTATATTGCAACGGATGAGGACCGTGAAGGGGAAGCAATAGGCTATCATATTGCCAAAGCAATAGGCAAAGAGCCTACCGAACTACCACGCATTGTTTTTCATGAGATCACCAAAAGTGCCATTGAACATGCTCTGGAGAATCCCAGAAAAATAGATATGGATTCAGTTGATGCACAGCAGACCCGAAGACTGCTTGACCGTATCGTAGGGTATAAGCTCTCTCCGCTGTTGGCAAGCAAGATCCAAAAGGGACTCAGTGCCGGACGTGTCCAGAGTGCAACACTCAAGCTGGTTGTAGACCGAGAACGTGAGATCAAAGCATTCAAGCCTGAAGAGTACTGGACCATCGATGCACTTTTCCAAAAAGAGATCGAAGCAGCCATCTATGACTATAACGGCCTGAAGATAGAAAAACTGACTATTAAGACCGAAGCAGATGCTCTGGAGATCGTCAATGCCGCACAAACAGAATCTTTTATTGTCTCATCCATTGAAAAAACCCAGCGGAAGACAAAAACACCGCCTCCCTTCATGACCTCAACGCTACAACAGGCAGCCTCTACACAGCTTGGTTTTTCTCCGAAAAAAACCATGATGGTTGCGCAAAAGCTCTATGAGGGAGTTAAAACAGACAAGGGAGTAATGGGTGTCATCACCTATATGAGAACCGACTCTCTTAATCTTGCGAAAGAAGCAGTCGATGCAGCCCGGACACATATTCAGAACATTTATGGAGACAAATATCTTCCGGCAAAACCAAAGAATTATGCAACCAAATCCAAGGGAGCACAGGAAGCCCATGAAGCTATCCGTCCGACTATGGTCGAGTTTGATCCAAAAACAGCAGCCGGCTATTTGGCAGCTGATGAGCTTAAACTCTACAAACTTATCTATAACCGTTTCCTCGCCTCCCAAATGACCGAAGCACTCCTTGAATCACAAACCATTCTCTTTAAGGGAGATAAGTGTACTTTTAAAGCGAGCGGAAGGAAACTGCTTTTCGACGGCTTTTACAAAGTGACCGGATACAGTGAAAAAGACAAACTGCTTCCTGAACTCAAAGAGGGGGAAGCTGTTACGCTTGACAAAATTAAAAAAGAGCAGCACTTCACCGAACCGCCGGCACGATACAATGAAGCAAGCCTTATTAAAAAGCTTGAGTCTCTGGGTATTGGACGGCCAAGTACTTATGCACCGACAATAACCATACTGCAGACCCGAAAATATATCGAGATCGAGAAGAAGCGTATACATCCTACCGAAATTGCTTTTACAGTCATAGAGATGCTTGAGAAGCATTTCCCGGAGATCGTGGACAGCAACTTTACCGCACAGATGGAAGAGACACTGGATAAAGTAGCAGAAGGAGAGACAGACTGGCAGACCATTCTAAAAGAGTTCTACACACCGTTCATTCAGAAAATAGAAGAAGGGAAAAAGAACATTAAAAGCCTCAAAGTAGCAACGCCAACAGGAGAAATGTGTCCAAAATGCGATTCCGAGCTTCTGCTTCGAAAAGGACGCTATGGTGAGTTTATAGCCTGTTCCAACTTTCCAAAATGCAAATATACCAAAAATACAGACGGTACTGAGGTGGAACAACCCGAAGAGACAGATGAAATCTGCGAAAAGTGCGGTTCGACAATGGTCATAAAGAACTCCAAACGAGGAAAGTTCCTTGCCTGTTCGGCATACCCAAAATGCAAAAATGCCAAATCCCTCACACCTCCCAAAGAGCTTGATGTTCCTTGTCCGGAGTGTGGCGGGAAACTGCAGGAGAGAGAAGGTCGCCGCGGAAAATTCTACGGCTGTACCAACTACCCCAAATGTAAGTTTATTGCAAACTTTGAACCAATGGACAGAAAGTGCCCCGAATGTGACTATATGATGGGGAAAAAGACACTCAGAGGAAAAGAGATCTATGAGTGCTTCAAATGCAAACACAGAGAAGAGGTGAAATAGATGCAGCCGATATTCTTATGTGCCATAAATAATATCCTCAGCGGCACCTGCCTTGAGGATTGCAAGTTCTGTACACAGAGTGTCCGTTACCATGCGGACATTGAACGCTATAACTATAAGCCGATCGATCAGATCGTAGAAGAGGCAAAGCAGGCAAAAGCACATGGTGCGCTGGGGTACTGCCTGGTTACGGCAGGAAAAGGACTCGATGACAAAAAGGTGGACTTTGTTGCACGGGCAGCAAAAGCGATCAAAGCAGAGATAGACGGCCTCAACCTTATTGCCTGTAACGGTACTGCATCCAAGGAACAGCTTCTTTATCTCAAACAGCATGGTCTTGACAGCTATAACCATAATCTGGAGACCTCAAAACGCTACTATCCGAATATTTGTCAAACCCATGAGTGGGAAGAACGCTATGAGACTTGTCTCAATGTCAAATCAGTCGGTCTGGCACTCTGCAGCGGGGGAATATTTGGAATGGGGGAGAGAGAAGAAGACCGAAATGACCTGCTGCAAGCCATAGCCTCACTTGAGCCGGAGTCTACACCCCTCAACTTTTATCATCCCAACCCTGCACTTCCTATCAAAACACGAAATATTGAGCAGGATGAAGCCATAGAGATCATACAAAAAGCGCGTCATCTGCTTGGGAATGAAAAACTCCTCATGGTTGCAGGAGGAAGAGAGCTTCTCTTTCATGGAGAAGAAGCAAAAATGTTCGAAGCCGGTGCCAATGCCATTGTCATTGGCAATTACCTGACCACACCGGGAGAAGCACCTCAAAGAGACAGAGAAGTCCTGGAGGCACTGGGTTATGAGGTAGCCACAAGCTGTGATAGACACTAACATACTTCTGATACTTACCCTCTCTCTGCTTATCTGGGGGAGCCCCTTTATGGCAAAGTTCCTGCGCCTTCCCATCCCCACGGTAGAGATCATACTCGGTTCACTCTTTGCCTATTTCGGACTTATCGGAGAGAACCAGTATTTTGACCTTATCGCAGAAGTCGGCTTTCTCTATCTTATGTTTCTGGCCGGTATGGAAGTGGATCTCAAACAGATTACCCGAAGTTCCCGCACCATACTGCGCCAGAGTATGCTCTTTTTGCTGCTCATGGCATCTTTCTCCATTGGTACTGGTCTTCTTTTTGGTTTAAATACTATTATTATTATCTCTATGCCTCTTATCTCTATCGGCCTTCTGGCATCCCTCTCCAAAACCTATGGAAAAGAAGAACCATGGATCAAACTGGCTTTCATTGCGGGGATTCTTGGAGAGATCATCTCTATTGCAGTCCTGACTATCTATGATGCTGCCACTACTACCGGATTGACCTTTGAACTACTGGAAAAGATCGGCTATCTTTCTGCTTTCATGTTCACTGTTTACATACTTTACCGCCTGTTGCATCTGCTCTTTTGGTGGTTTCCGGAACTTAAAAGCACTCTGGTACCCAAATTTGATACTTCTGACCAGGATATCCGTCTGGCTATGGCACTCTTTTTTATTCTTATCACCGTCATGCTGGCACTGGATCTGGAGTTGGCACTTGGTTCATTCATCGCAGGTGTAGCGATCTCCGCCTTCTTCCATCATGAGAAAGCACTGGAGATGAAAATGTCAAGTCTGGGATTTGGGTTTCTTGTACCGCTTTTCTTTATCCATGTAGGAGCATCATTTGATATACGTTCATTGGCTGTGGAGGGAGTGGTGACCGGTGCGCTGCTGATCACCTTTCTGATGATACTTTCACGTATACTGGCTGCTGTTGCACTGAAACATATCAACGGCTCAAGAGATGCTCTGCTTGTCGGACTGTCTCTCTCTATGCCGTTGACCCTGCTTGTGGCTGTTGCAACCATAGGATATGAAACAAAACTGCTGGATCTGCTAAGTTATTACCAGTTGATACTGGCCAGTATTTTCGAAATCCTGATAGTCATGGCAACTATCAAGATATTGCAGTCAAAACAGGTCAAGGAAGATCACACCTCTTAGTCGACCTCCTGTATCGCCTTTTTTAACTCCTCATCCGCTTTTTTGGCTGCTTCCATCTTTTCTCTGCTAATATTGATGTCAATGCTTGACTCCGCCTCAGGATCTGCTTTCACAGGTTCAGCTTTGGTTTCTACTGTTTTTACTGCCTCCGCTTCTGCTTTAGCTTTAGCCTCTTTTTCCAGTCTCTCCTTTTCGGCTTCCAGACGGGCTTTTTCCGCTTTCAGTCTTTCCAGTTCTGCTTCCTCTGCTCTTCTCTTCGCTGCAGCACGCTCTGCTTCAAGTTTAGCAAGCGCTTTCTGCTCTTTTTCGGCTTTCTCTTTTTCGGCTCTTCTCTTCGCTTCCTCTGCTTCTTTAGCCTCTGCTTCAGCTTTTCGTGCAGTATCATCTTTTATCTGTTCTTCTTTTGTTTTTTCTACACGGATAATCTCTTTGGTATCTTCCTCTGTCGCCTCTGCTTCTATTTCTTCTTCATCTTCTTCGTCTAGCGCCTCATCATCTGCTTCCTGTGCAGCAGCGATCACCTTGAGTTTTTCAAGTAAGACCTCCTGCTCTTTTTCGATCTTTTGAAAATTCTCATTCAGCTCAAAAGGGTTCTCAGAGGCATTTATACCTACTGCCGTTACCAATACCGCCAACCATACATATCGTTTCATCTTCTACTCCTTAGGTTCTAATTGTTTCAACTCAAAATACTCTTTCTGCAGCCTTTGATTCTCTGCTTTCAAGATTTGTGCTTCCTGCTTCAGTACCACCTTCTTCTCTTTAAGATGCTGCAGTACGGTCAACGAGTTCTCGCCATAGATCAAAATACCCACATAAATACCAAAAAGCAAAATACCGATGGTTGTAATAAGCAGTGTCTTGAGTGACAACCCTGCTAATCCTTCAACCACACCTGTATCTGCCAAAAGACTTTCTCCTTTCTATTTTTTAAAAATGGATGCACCCAGATACTCGAACTGTCCAAGTTCAGCTTCGATCTCCAAAAGCCTGTTATATTTGGCTATCCTGTCCGACCTTGCAGTTGATCCTGTCTTTATCTCTCCGGTATTGAGTGCCACTGCAAAGTCTGCGATAAAGGTATCTTCACTTTCTCCTGAGCGGTGACTCATCACACAGGTATAGCCTGAACGCTGAGCAAGACGTACCGTTTGCATTGTTTCAGAAACCGTACCAATCTGGTTCGGTTTGATCAGAATTGAGTTTCCAATCCCTTTCTCTATCCCTTCGGCAAGAATGGAAACATTGGTTACAAACAGGTCATCCCCTACAAGCTGTACCTTCTCTCCAAGTACTTCCGTCAGTTCTTTCCATCCGTCCCAGTCATCTTCACTCAAACCATCTTCAATGGAAACAATAGGGTACTTTTCACACATATCGGCATAGTAAGCGGTAAGTTCAGAACTTGTAAGCTCTCTGTTCTCTGACTTGAGTACATACTTTCCTTCCTCATTAATCAGTTCACTCGCCGCAACATCCAGTGCGATAGCAATCTCCTTGCCAGGCTCATACCCCGCTTTTTTAATTGCTTCCATGATTACCTGAATAGGTTCTTCATTGCTTTTAAGGTTTGGTGCGAATCCGCCCTCATCACCCACAGCAGTACTTTCACCCATACTGTCAATGATCTTTTTAAGATGGTGATAGACCTCTGCAGAGGCTCTAAGTCCTTCAGAGAATCTGTCAAACCCTACAGGCATGACCATATACTCCTGAAAATCTACAGAGTTGTTCGCATGCTCTCCGCCGTTGATGATATTAAGCATCGGCACAGGCATGACTACCGCATTGGCACCTCCAAGATAACGGTAAAGGGGCATTTTAAGTGACTGCGCCGCTGCACGTGCTACCGCCATGGAGACACCCAGTACCGCATTGGCACCGAGATTGCCATAGTTATGTGTCCCGTCGACCTCTTTCATCGTCAGGTCAATCTCTGCCTGGTTGAACGGACTGAGCCCTACAAGCGCATCATTGATTGCTCCGTTGACGTTCTCACATGCCTGGAGTACTCCTTTCCCCATATAGCGCTCACCGCCATCTCTGAGCTCGAGAGCTTCACGCTTTCCAGTACTTGCACCGCTTGGTACGATCGCACTGGCTACTGTGCCGTCACTCAAACTTACTGTTGCACGGACTGTCGGGTTACCCCTGCTGTCCATTACTTCTGTTGCTACCACATCATCTATAAAAATCATTATTTTCCTTTCCCATATCTTCATATTAAATAGTTATCTATTATTTTATCAAAATTAACCCTATACTTAAATGAGTCTGGAGATATCAATACCTGCTTGTCTGGAATTTCAACAGGGGCATATTACCTTTTTCAAATTCGCTATGGCAAGTCCTTCAAAAACCTGCCTTTATTATGAACGAAATTGCTGTATCAAAAATTAAAATGTTGAGTTGGTGCGATAATAAGAAAATGAAGTAAAAAAATGGTTTTGATAATATTGACTGAAGATCCGGCTGTCTGCGCCCCAAGTAGCGGTCAGCTTTGCTGCAAAAATCCGGAACTTCTATTTGGAAGAGCCGTACACTTCTCCTACAGCAAGGAAGATACTCTTGCACAAAGCTGTCATAGGCTGTAGGAAAGCCTGTTTTATAGAGAAAAGAAGATATCAGGAATAAGTATTGTACTACTCCTGCATCTCTTTCTCATCCACTATCAAGGCTTCTCCAAATCCAAGCGCCTCTTTGATCTTCCCTTCAATCTCAGTTCTAAGCTCAGGGTTCTCCTTGATAGTCAGCTTTGCATTCTCCTTTCCCTGTCCCAGTTTCTCTGCACCATAACTGAACCATGCACCTGACTTGTCAATAATGTCAAGCTTCACCCCATAGTCGATCAGTTCGCCTTCATAACTGATACCTTCACCGAACATGATATCAAACTCTGCCTGTCTGAATGGTGGAGCTACTTTATTTTTGACAACTTTTGCCTTCACACGGTTCCCTATCTGAGACTCTCCCTGCTTAAGTGTCGCGATACGTCTCACATCAATCCGTACCGAGCAGTAGAACTTAAGTGCATTTCCCCCTGTTGTCGTCTCAGGTGATCCATACCCCATAGTACCTATCTTCATACGGATCTGGTTAATGAATATTACTGTGGTATTTGTCTTATGCAGTAACCCGGTCAACTTTCGAAGTGCCTGCGACATCAAACGTGCCTGAAGTCCGACATGGGTATCCCCCATATCACCTTCTATCTCTGTTTTGGGAGTCAATGCTGCTACGGAATCTACAACGATCAGATCAACTGCACCCGAACGTGCCAGCGTCTCAAGAACATCCAGAGCCTGCTCACCGAAATCCGGCTGTGAAACCAGAAGGTTATCGGTATCTACCCCGAGGTTTTTTGCATAGACCACATCCAGTGCATGTTCCGCATCAATAAAAGCGCAGACCATATCTTTTGTCTGTGCCGAAGCAATGGTCTGTAGTGCCAGTGTTGTCTTTCCGGAAGATTCCGGACCGTACACTTCGATAATACGTCCCTGAGGCATACCGCCGATCCCCAGTGCCATATCAAGGCCCAGGGAACCGGTCGATATCGCCTCTATCGGTTCAAACTCTTTGTCTCCCAGACGCATCAGCGTTCCCTTGCCGAATGTCTTGTCGATCTGCTTGATCGCCATCTCCAGTGCTTTTTGTTTCTGTGCATCCATTGCCATTGTCATATCCTTATTCCTTTAGTTCTGTTTGAATTTTATCCAAATCTTGATTATTTAGTACCATTGTAAACAGCTTTTGAAAAAGAGGGATAAAATATGTCATATTGTCATATTTTTTACTCTAAACTCCCCTTTTAAAGCAAAAAATAGAGACATAATACAAAAGTACCGTTATAAGACGATACGATTACCGCCAAACGGCAGAGGAAAAAGAGAAATGAACTATCCCTTCCAGTCGTGCAGATGAAAATGGCTGTGCTCCATTCCTTTGTGTCGATGCTTGTGCTTATGAAGCAGATTGGCCTTCAGCAGCAGCTCTTTGTTTGAAAAAAGCTGTTCCAAAGCACCATCGAAAATCAACTCATGCGTTTTTGAAAGAACCAATGCTCTCTCTCCAAATTCATAGGCAAGACTGAGATTGTGTGTGGAAATTATAGTAGTGACCTCCATATCGTTCAACAGATCAATAAGCCAACCTGTTGTGGGTGGATCCAGATTGGAAGAGGGTTCATCCATCAGCAATACCTTCGGTTCTATGGCCAAAACAGCGGCCAATGCTACCCTCTGTTTCTCTCCACCGCTTAGATAATAGGGAGGTGTATCAAGATACTTCTCAAGATCGAACCGCTTGGCGATCTCTATTGCACGCTCTTCAACCGCATCAAAACCGAACTCCCGTAAACCAAACTCGATCTCCTCTCTGACCGTTGCATTGAACAAAAGGGTGTTAGGGTCCTGCATAAGGAACGCTACATCTTTCCTAAACGCTTTGGCCCTCTTTTTGAAATCTTTTTTTCTAACTTCACTGCCTTCAAAAACAAAATATCCCTTTTGGGAGAAAACAAGTGCATCCAAAATCTTCAGCAGGGTACTTTTCCCACTGCCGTTCACCCCAAGTAGAACAACCCGTTCTCCTTTTTTTATCTCAAAACTTATATCTTTTAAAAGCGCTTTTTTTCTCCCTCTGAAATCCTCATATTCAAAAAAGAGATTCTCTACCTTAATCATCAAAAAATCCTCTGCTCTTCATTCCCATACCAATCTCTGTACTGTTATGAAGTGTTTTGTTTAAAAAATAAAAGCTCATTGCCTTGAGCGATTTAAACCACTTGAGATAACCAAAACCATTCCATCTGGAGTGAACCCCCATCCAAAAATCGAGAAATGCCTTACGAAAAAGATATATTTGAGAAAAAGAGAGCGCCACCAGTGCTGCTGCCTTCTTGGGAAGGACTCTGAAGATATTGACCCTCTCCAGAAACCAAAAGCTCACATAAGTAAGTAAAAAGACCCTTAGGTTAAAAAGCACTAAAAAAGTATAATCCACCTCCTTATACAGACCCATCAGCAGATAAGAGAGTGATACAACCGTATTGAATACAAGAACGGAAAGCAGCGTCTTTTTTACAAGGTAGAAAAGGTCTTCTCTTGAAAGAATAAACACACCGGCCAATACCAGAGCAAGTATCAGCGTATTATGTATAAACGTAATGCCTGTAAGTGCCGCCAGATAGAGGTAGAAGTAGTTCTTATCATGCATTAAAAATCACTTTGAAGTTTTTTTTCAAAAATCTGTAAAGCGCTATGGTCACAATTCCTTCTGCCACACCGATCATCAAATGCGGTATCATAACCGCCAAAGTGGTTGTTTTAATATCAAACGGGAAAAAGAGTGCTTTACTGCCTTCCGAAGCAATAAGGGGCTGAAGTCCGAGTATAACCGCTATAAAAAGAGCAGAGAGATTGACACTCAGCCATCCGGCAGCAAACAGTGCAAGAGTTTCACTTCTGTTTTTTAACAGGCGAAAGATCAAGTGGGCACTGAAACTTCCGATAAACGCTATTGCCAGAATATTCACTCCAAGGGTGGTTATACCACCCTCTCCAAACAAAAATGCCTCTACAACCAAAACAAGCGATGTCGCCAAAAACGAAAGCCACGGAGCAAAAATAACCGCCAGAAGAGCAATGCCGCTCAAATGGGCTGATGTACCTCCCGGAAGCGGTATAGCTATCATCATGAAGACAAAACTCAATGCCGAAAGTGTTGCCAGAAAAGGGAGGGTTTCACTCTCAAGAGAGACTTTTTTTGATGCCAGATACCACAGCATACCACTTGCCGCATATGCCGGCAGATAGGTAAGCGGTGAAATAAAACCGTCAGGTATATGCATACATACTCCTAAAAGAGTGACGAAAAGGTAAAGATAAGTCTGGTTCTTTCATTTCCCTCCGCCCCCTGCTGCAGTGCTTCTTCATTTAGGTCTTTCCAGACAGGCACCTTTACTCCAACAGTAGCACTGACTGATTCATAAAAGAGCCTCAATCCAACAGTTGTATATAAAATATCACCACCGGTTGCTGTTTGGTCAACACCGTTTTCCCTGTCTCGACCAAGATGTAAAAAGTTTGCTTCCACAGTACCGTCTACTCTCAACTTTTTTTGCATATTGCTGTAGAACTTGTAAGAGAGTGCACTGTTTGCTCGTATTTCATCCCCGAACTTCATGGTTCCGCCGTCACTGTAGCTGCTTTTGAAAAATGTATTGTAGGATGTATCAAAGACCAGCGTTGTATCTCCCCCGAACCACTTTGTGGCACTTAGACCGACCATGAACGAAGGAGCACCGAAGCTTAACTGCATACCATAGTCATACAGGGTACCGTCCGGCTTCTTAACCGCTTTATCACCTGTCGGGATTGAGACATTAAAAGAGGTCGTAAAGTGCCAATCTTCCATATCATCCAGACTCTCGTTATCAGGTGTCAGCATTAAGCCGTCATCATACTTAAACCCCAGGACACCGGCGAACTTTATATCATGAAAACCGCTGGTACCGACACTTCCCTCCTCCTCTTTGGTGAAATAGGGTATAAACACATAAGCATCAAAATAGGAGGTTACGCCATACCCCAGAGCGTAGGTGAAATACTCATGCTTTTCCATCTCACCGTCTATCTGTGGCGTATCCAGTGTATATGAGATGTACTCTGCTCTTGTATATACCAAAAATTTACCCTCCGGCAAAGTAGCCGAGCTCGTAGTCTCCAATGGTGCTCCGGGACCTTCCAGCCCTGCTACTCCCAAAGAGGCAACGCCGTGATGGGCATAAGCCAAAGTTCCGGCAAGCAAAGATAGACAAACCGCTTTTTTCATTTCTTTCTCCTTTTAAGATAAAATTGCAACAATAGGAAAACCATGAAGATGACCGCAATACCTACAAAAAGCTTTTGAAATTTCTCAAAATTCGTTTTTGAGTACTCCTCTACTGCAAAATCCTCTCCGACCGTAATCCCTACCTCTTTCCCGTGTCCGTCTTCACTCATAGCTTTGATCTTCCACTTACCTGCTTTGTCAGGCAGAAATACGATACGGGAAAGGCTGTCTGTTCTTCCGACAGCAAAAGGTATATCACTGTCAGGTGCATAGATTTCATATTTTTGATAAGAGAAATCTGTATCTCCACCAAATGAAAATGTCACAACGATGGCTTGTTTTTCTACAACCGTATGGTGCAGGTCATGTGCCTGCAGCCATGAAGTACCCAGAAGAAGAAAAAAAATAGTTAGCGTTTTCATTCTTCAATCTCAAAGTTTAATGTTGCAGTTCGAACAGTTTCATCGGCGAGCTCTCTGTTTGCAGCCTTCTCTTTATAGGTTGCCTGTATGTTCTGCAAACCGCTGTGGCGGATACGTATATTTATCTTTCCCTCTTTGTTGCTAAGTCCCCGTACACTTCCGTCATACGCAACAGGTATGCCCGAAAGCGGCTTTTTATTGTAAAAAATCTGCAGGGTCGCCTTTTCTCCTGCTTTAGAAGGCCTTTTCAACAACACAAGTTCCAAGCCAGAGGAGAGAAGAGTATCGGAACTGCTGTCAACTCTCTTGACACTTTCAATACTCCTCCAACTTTTAAGAGACATTTTCAAACGGTTTTTGGGAAGGTTCTTAGTACCGTACGGGGTTTTTGTGAAGTATCCGTTATCTAATGTAATGCACAAAGCATCACAATGCTTACGGATACGGACCGGATATACCCTGGGAATATTCAGTGTTTCTGATTCAGTACCATGTTTACAAATGATCTCTTTGATCTTCTTTGGCGTATAAGGGATAATCTTATTCCCTTTGTGTTCCTGGCTAGGATGAAGGTGTCCATAGCGCAAAACAGATATCCTGTCTTGCTTTTCTATCCAAATATCATGTGCAATAACGCATAAAGGCAAAAGCAGTAACGCAAATTTCAAAATGATACTCCTGCAATCAAATAGATAGGAGCATCATAGAGGAACAAAAATAATAATGTTATTAAAATTATAACTTCTGCTCTATTTTAGGGACTAAATTTTTCTTTTTTCTGTATCTTTCATCTATTTTACATGCCACACGCAGAGTTTACCACTCTTTTCCGTGACAGTCATAACAACTTACATTATTTGCGATTTTGGTTCCCCGCAAATCTTTGCCATGACAAAGTGTACAACTGACAACCCCATTGTCTTCTACCCATTTTCCATGACCATCCTCATCCCGCCACTGCGATGTAAAGGGATGAACGATATCTCCATTGAAGGTCTTGGCAATAGTTTCACCAGGGTGGCAGGTAAGACAGTTATTGGCCCCTGTAATATTTGGTTCGCTTAAATTGGCATGGAGATCATGTATCGCATTTGTAAGAGAAGGAACCGTACTGAATCCACTGCCTTGAACCGCATTGATCCCATGACAGTCCGTACATGAAACACGCATGGTTTTGGATGTCTCTTCCAATCCTGCCGGATTATAGTCTTTCCCCACGGCTTGCAGTTGTGTCAAATAGTTCTGCACTGCATCCGGATACTCTTCATCATGCTTTCTTAAGATATTTATCTTATAGTCCTCTTCGGGGTCAGCAAGATTTGCCGGACCTGTTTTGGCATATGCCAAAGGGTATTTTGAATTTGAAGCATGACACACCATACAATTATTCGTACCACTATCATACATTATGATACGGTCTTTGGTGACAACTGTGCCATTTGCATCGCTGACTGCTTCTACCCAATAGGATGGATAGATATCTTTTTTGTCAACATACGTGACCGGTACACACTCATGTATCCACTTTTTTGCCGCTGTATCATACTGTAAGTCAACAGTCACATTTGAATTTCTTGCCTGTACTGCTTTGAGCGTATACCCCTCAGGATACATAGGTGTTGATGTATAGTCTACAAATCTTGTATCGATAGAGGTATGATACGGACGAAGTGAAAATATTTTATCTTGATTACAGACAGGGTTTGCATTGACCCTGGCATACACTCTTGGCGCTCTCCAGTCATGTAAACCATTATTCATACCAACCGGCGGAGGCATTGGTGTAGGTGTTGGCGTTGGTGTCGGTGTCGAGCACTCTTGTTCATAAAAATCACTCAGATCAAATTCACCATCATTTTTGTCAAGTGTGACAAGCATCGTTTTGTAACACGGTGTATCTGTCGTAATAAGAAGTTGACAGGTTGCATTTTCTGGCAGATCAAGTTCCACCTTGTCATTGACAGGTACATTCTCATCATCACTCTCTTTAACGCTGACTGCAGGATCTTTGTCAACCCCGATTTCTGCGGTATAGCCATTGTCGCAACTGACCATGATCGTTGTATCCGGCTGCACCTGGGTAACACTTAGCGTAACTGTCGTAGAAGCAGTGGTATCACTTGAGCTTCCTCCTCCCCCTCCACAAGCATTCATTAAAAATACCGTCAAGGTCAGTATTGTCAGTTTTGCAAATGTATTTTTCATTTTATCTCCTTTTACAGTCCACATATCGGGTCAACTTTAAACGATCCAAGCTCTTTCCCCCGTGTATCTACCACATGTACCGCACATGCGATACATGGATCAAAACTGTGTACCGTACGCAAAATCTCCAGTGGTTCATTGATGTTGGCCACTTTAAGACCTTTGATACTCTCTTCATAGGCTCCCAACCGACCCAAATGATCTCTTGGCCCTGCATTCCATGTCGAAGGAACTACCGCTTGATAGTTGGCAACTTTACCGTTTTCTATACGTATCCAGTGTCCCAAGGCACCCCTTGGTGCCTCTTCCACACCATATCCCTGTGCATTTTGGCTTACAGCATTGAAGTCAAATTTTGTCCAGCTTGTTAAATCCCCGGAAGCAATATTGGTATTGAGTTCATCAACCCAGTCGGTAATAATATCCGACATAAGTTCAGACTCCAATGCGCGCCCTATAGTTCTGCCTGCTGAACTATAGAGATGATCAACAGTTATGTTTGCACGGGTAATAAAATTGTCTACATATCCTTTAATACGTACATCTCCTCTTGCATATCCGACGATCATTCGGGCAAGTGGTCCCACCTCCACGCGCTGATCATCATAAAGTGGTGATTTTATCCATGAATATTTGTTATCTGTATCAAGATAGGCTACGCCATTGGTAATATTTTTAAATCCGGTATAATCAGGTGTTGTGGTACCGACGGAGGGATGTTCCGGAGATGGGGCAGCATACCATGCATGTGTTACATCCTCTGTCACAAGTGCAGGATCAAAATCAGTGACCTTTGTTAAATCACCATTATGAACGATCCCTCCCGGGAAAAGTTTTGCAGCCTGTTCAATGGGACCGTCATTGAGAGGAAACCCGCCATATACCAGAAAACTTTTTAGCCCGGCACCCGAACCGGCACTCATCTCATCTTTGTACATTTGAGCCAACATATACATATCCGGTATATAGGCACCTTTGATAAACTGACGTACTCTAAGTGCAAGATCTCTGAAAAGCTTCATGCGCTCCGGGTCCCGAATATCATTAATGGAAGTGATCCCGCCAACCACCAGACTTTGCGGGTGGGGGTCTTTCCCTCCTATAATGGTCATCATCTGCCCTAAATCTCTTTGAACTTCCAATGCCTGAAAATAGTGTGTAATGGCTACAAGATTTTGTGCGGGTGTCAACTTGTAACTGCTGTTACCCCAGTATCCATTACCAAAGATACCCAAACGTCCTTTTGCAACAAATTTTGCCAATCTCTCTTTCATCGCTGAAAATATCGCGGCATCTGCTGTCCATGGTGTCTCACCTGCAACATTGGCCCACTTTGCTGCCTCTGTAGCTGCAGCATGGGGATCTGCATCAAGTGCGGAGATGACATCTACCCAGTCAAGCGAATGAAGATGATAGTAGTGGACAAGATGATCATGCATAAAGAGTGCCCCTTGTATAAGATTACGCATAAGTCTTGCGTTAGCAGGGACCTGGACATTAAATGCGTTCTCAACCGCTTCGATACTTCTTTGAAAATGTGTTACCGTACAAACACCACAGATACGCATTGCCATCAGACCACAGTCTCTTGGATCACGTCCTTTTAGAATAGTTTCAATTCCTCGAAACATTGTTGATGAACAGAATACATCTACAACTGTGTTTGTCGCATCATCAATAACAGCCTCTATACGCATATGCCCTTCTATGCGTGTGATAGGATCAATTACTATATGTTTATTCGCCATGATATCCCTCCTGTGCAGACTCTTCCTGTGTTGCAGTTTTATAAGCAGCAAACAGGCCTATGCCTGCTGCGATTTGAAAATCTGAAGCAGGATTGTAGTTGGGATTAAAAGGCGTTGGTGCTTCAAATCTGTCAAATTTATCAAAAAATCCCGGTTCAGAACAGCCAATACACCCATGTCCTGCAGCAACCGGCCAGCTTGTTCCCCTGTTGTATTTTACTGTTGGACAGTTATTGAATGTTACAGGTCCTTTACATCCCATTTTGTAAAGACAGTGTCCAGCCTGTGCAGAAGCATCCCCCCACTCTTCCACATATTCACCCGCATCAAAATGCACACGCCTTTCACATGCATCATGAATACGGTAACCAAAAGCAAACTTGGGTCGCAAAAGCGAATCAAGCTCCGGCAGTTCTCCCGTCATAGCATAAAGCAGAATGACACCCAGCATATTCGCAGGGTTTGCAGGACAAGCCGGAATATTGACAATAGGTTTGTTGCTCACAATATCCATTACTCCTCTGGCACCGGTCGGGTTTGGTGCAGCTGCGGGGATACCTCCAAACGTAGCACATGTTCCTACAGCGACAATCGCTTTTGCATCAGCTGAAAGCCGGACCAGGTGGTCTACATATGTTTCGCCGCTTGTTCCTATGGTTCCATAGATACCGTTTTCGGCTGTAGGAATAGCACCTTCCACAAAAAGCAAATATTCATTTTTAAAAGTAGTCATGGCATTTTCCAGCTGCTGTTCTGCATGTTCACCAGAAGGTGCCATAAGCAATTCATGAAATTCAAGCGAGATAATCTCCAGAATCAATTCATCAACAGTAGGACCATCTGTACGTAAAAATGCTTCAGAGTTTCCTGCACAATCCTGAAGGTTTATCCAGATCACAGGCACCCTGTTCAGTACCTGTACTGTTTTAGCTACCAGGGGTTCAAAGAAACCGGGCAGCATCAACATAGCTGTTGTTGCACTCACCCATTTCATAAAATCACGACGATTATATCCCTCCTCGACCAATACCTCTTCCAGCTCATCTTCGGTAAAAGGGTTTACAGCCTGTAATGCATCAATACGCTCTTCACAACGCTTATACAGATCTTCATAGAAATCATCACCTTTATTGGTATCAATACCTGAAATCTTACTAAATATGGATTTTTGTATTGCCAAATCTTTTTCCATCTTTTATCCTTTTTTGTATGGATGTTGTAAACAATTATATTAATTTCTGAATTAGCGGAGTGTTATCTAAGTGGTACCGGCAGATGCATACCTTTAAACAGAGGATAGTGATCAGGCACTTGCTATCCTCCTTCCTAAAGCCTTCACCTATCAAAATCTTCCACATTCAGAAGGCTTAAAAAGCTAAATCCTTGTATGATAGATGCATCGTTCTGAACCAATGTGCTTGAAACAATAATCATTTTTACACAACAGTGATATACACTTATTTTACTCTTTGTCCCTATATGCTAAAATACACCAATCAAAATAAAGTGAGTCTCCCATGCCAAACCCTATCCAATTAGCGCATTCTCCTGATGCCGATGATATCTTTATGTACTATGCCATAAAATTTGGCTGGGTCAATACCAAAGGACTGAAGTTTGAAAATACTGGCCTCGATATCGAAACACTGAATGTAGAGGCACTCAAGGGAACATATGATGTCAGTGCCATCAGTTTTGGTATGTACCCTTTGATTAAAGAGGAGTATGCCCTGCTTCGCACAGCAGTCAGCTTTGGTGAGGGGTATGGACCAAAACTGATCCGCCGCAAAGACAAAAGGCTCAAGCGCAATTTCAAAGTAGCCCTTTCCGGACAATACACAACCAATGCCATGCTCTTTCGTATCTATTACCCTGATGCACGCCCGGTCTATATGGATTTTCTTGAGATAGAAGAAGCTGTCATAAACGGGAAGGTGGATGCCGGTGTTCTTATCCACGAATCAATCCTTGACTTTGACGAGAGCCTTGAAGTCGAAAAAGAGATATGGGATATCTGGGTCGAGCTTGCCGGAGAAGGCCTGCCGCTGCCCCTGGGAGGAATGGCCCTGCGACGCAGTCTGCCCCTGAACCGTGCGATCGATATTGAGAACATTCTGATCGATGGTGTCAAGATCGCGAATGAAAGAAAAGAGGAGCTTTGCACAAAACTTGAGGAGGACAGCCTCGTACGAATTTCAGATAAAATGCTTAAAAAATATCTGGACATGTACGCCTCCGATGAGTCTGTTCAACTCTCAGACCTGCAACTCAGAGCACTGGACAAACTTTATCAAATAGGCTTCGAATATAACCTTTGGAAGTGTCCGATCAAAACAGAAGACTATCTAATACCCAAAGAGTACAGCGCACTTCGTGCGAAGTAGGAAGTAGGAAGTAGGAAGTAGGAAGTAGGAAGTAGGAAGTAGGAAGTAGGAATGATAACACTAAATGAACTTTTGTCAAACTTAACAAAAACCAGCCTTTTTTCCTTTAATAATAAAGGCATTGCGCAGCAATGCATACCAACACTCTTCACTCTTTACTCTTCACTCTTCACTAAAAAACAAGGGGCACTCCTTGTTTTTTAAAATCATCGACTTTTCCAAATACTCCAGTATCAGGATCGGTCAGCCCACAGAAGTGCTGATGATAGAAAAAGATGATCCCATCCCGACAGACCGCTATCTTGTCGGCAGTGCGAATAATCTGCTCATCTCCCCGGCACCTCCGCCTCTGATGATGTTAAGCAAGGATTTTGCCTACTTCAGAGAAGCAAACGGTTTTTTGGAGATCGGTGCTGCAACGCCGACAGGACGTATTGTCAGTTATGCCAAAAAACATGATCTTGCGGGGTTTGAATTCTGTGCAAAACTGCCAGGTACATTGGGTGGTATGCTTGCCATGAATGCCGGAGTGAAATCCTATGAGATCTTCAATATCCTACACAGCATCCAGATCAATGGCGTATGGATAAAAAAAGAACTGATACCCCATGGGTATCGGTATGCCTTACTCGGAGGCATTGCTACAGCTGCAAAGTTCAAGGTCCGTTCCGGATTTGATCAGGAGACTCTTGAGACACTGCGTTCTCTACGTAGCAATCAGCCTCATGAACCCAGTGCAGGCTCTGCATTCAAAAACCCTCCCGGAGATCATGCCGGGAGACTGATCGAGGCCGCAGGACTAAAAGGATACCGGCATGGAGATATGGCATGGAGCAGTGTGCATGCCAATTTTCTGGTCAATCTGGGGCAAGGAAGCTATAGTGATGCGATCGTGCTCATCCATCTTGCGAAAGAGCGGGTCAAAGAAGACTTTGGGATCTTGTTGGAGGAGGAGATCAAACTCCTCTGATAGATATTTCTTTACTTGTTTTTGGTACAGCGTACACAACGAATATAGTTTGACTGGCTTTTACTTCTTTTATACTTATAGGCATCGGCCGGATATATCACGTAGTACTTCCCGTCCGATGTCGGCGTGGAGCTCCAGAAATCTTTATCTCTGAAGTTTTTAAACACCTCTCCTTCAATACGGTGAACTGCCATCAGTTCATCAACTGTCGGAAGTCTCCAGTCTCTGTACCCTGCATAATCGAGCCTGCGACAGTAATCTACCGCATGTCTCAGGTTACCTGCTTTACCAGCAGAGTATTCACGTGCATAGGCACCGTCCTCAGCATCTGTATAAGGTGCATCCTGCCACATCAGATTTGTATCGGAGTCAACATAGACTGTTTCAGCCTGACATGGGTTCCCGATCTTCGCAACTGCCGGAAGTGCCTTGGCTGCATTTCCGCCTGCAAATACAAATGATGCAGCCAATAAAATACCCAGACCTGTAACCATTTTTTTCATAGATTTCTCCTTCATAGCCCAATATTATTCAATATGATAATATAACCTTTCTCAAAGATAGCTAAATTTTCCTGCAGCCTCTGTCAATTAAGGATGAATTGTGATCGGTGTACCATTTCTTACCCCCTGCCAAAGCTGGAGCATTTTTTTGTTCGGTACCGCCATACACCCTTCTGTCCAGTCATGTGCAAGCGTATAGGCATCCCCTCTTCCGTCTGCATTCCACTTTGGCTGACCATGGATCGTGATATAACCCCCCGGACACACTCCTTTGGCTTTACATCTGGCAAGATCCTCTTTATTTGGATAGGAGATCATCAACGATCTGTAAAGCCTGGGATCACACTTCTTTCTCACAATCGTATAGGAACCCTCCGGTGTTCTGTAGTCTCCTGCCTGAAGCTTTGTTCCTTTATCTCCGTTTTTCCCAAGCGACATACGGGATTCAAATACTTTTTTACCATTTCTGTATCCTTCGAGTATACGCCTTGACTTATATGCCACCAATTGGTCTATACGTTGTTCCTGACGTATCTCTTTGCCCAGTGCAAGTTCTCTCAGGCACTCTTTTGTCTCATAGGGTGTTTTGTCAACCTTTCCGGTAAATACAGGTTTTCCACATCCCGCCATAAAAAACATCATTCCTGTCGCCAACAATGCCAATACAATTTTCAATTTCATTTCTCCTCTCTGATCTTTCATCATCCCCAATCCTCATTCTCCCGTCGTGCTTTATGTTTGTCTTTTTTGTAACTGCTTGCATTCTTCAGTTTTTGTAAACGATTGAGATTGCTCATCTCCGCTTCCCGTATATCATCAAAACACTCATCATCAAAACTATCCACTCTGCACGTGTCTCTGTAAAGCCGCTCTATATACTGTTTAAGCTGATGATGATACTCTGAGTCGAGCTGGACTGCTTCCCTCTCATCCAGTTTTTGCTTCAGCTGCTCAAATTTTACCGTAAACTCTTGAGAAGTGACCTTCTCATCTCTTAACATACGGAAAAGATTCTTGCTGATCTTCTCCAGTTCTGTAATATACTTCTGCCGATTGAACTTGTCTATCTGTTTCTGGGTATATCTGCTGATGTGACTCTCCTCTATTTGATAGTAACAGGAACACCTTCCCGTACGGCATACCAGAGCTGTTTCATAGCACTGTTTGTCACAGCCACACACCCTTGTGTCCAGTTGCGTGCAAGCGTATAGTTGTCACCGTGGCCATCAGCATTCCATGTCGGCTGAGCATGGATCGTAATACTTCCCCCCGGATCAACCCCACGTCTTTGTGCTGCTTCCACATCCTCTGGTCTTGGGTAGGAGATACATAGTGAACGATAGTATTTTGGTGAACATAGTTTACGATGTATCCAGAAGGTTCCTTCCGGTGTTCTGTTATCACCCTTTTGCATCTTATGCCCTATAGGGTTTTTGCCGAGAGAAACAGGAAAAGTACTTTGCACCTTTCCATTTCGGAAAAGATACATTTTCCGATCTTGCTTTACGACGACAATATGGTCTATTTTTTGGCTTTTGTCAAAATCTTTTGCTTCAAGCAGCTCTTTTTTACACTCATCCAGTCTATACTGATTTCCCTGTATATCAGGCTGTCCGCAGCCGTTAACCACCAAAAGCAGCAACAATACATAAAAAAAATGGGAAATCTGTCTCATATTCATGGGGTGATTTTAACAAAATAAAAATTAGGTTGAAATAAGGAAAGGGGAAAGAAGGGGGACAAAGCCCCGTTAAGGAGCTTTGAAAGAAGATAATTATGCGTTAGCAGCAGCTTTTGCAGCTTCGATCGCCTCTTCGTAGTTAGGTTCTTCAGTAATTTCAGGAACTACTTGTTTATAAGCAACTTTTCCGTCTTTACCTACTACAAAGATTACTCTTGCAAGTACACCGGCCAAAGGACCATCTGCCAAAAGTACACCGTAAGCGTTACCAAAATCTTTGTTTCTGAAGTCAGAACAAACTTTGATATTTTCAATACCGGCTGCACCACACCATCTTGCTGCTGCAAACGGAAGGTCCATAGATACAGTGATCACTTCAACACCTTCAAGGTTCGCTGCCTCCTGGTTGAATCTTCTTGTCTCTGCGTCACATACACCTGTGTCGAGTGAAGGTACTGCAATTACAAGTTGAACTTTACCTTCTCCACCTACCTGCTCATCTTGAAGCATTGGGTTGGAGTTTACTACTGTTACTACCGGAGCTGTATCTCCAACATTTACTTCATTACCTGCGAGATTACATACGATGTCATTTTTAAATGTTACTGTTGCCATTTAATATCCTTTAATTTAATTTGATAGTCGTAGTATGACCTAATTAGGATAAAATTAGTCTTAATTAGGATAAAATTGATCCTATTTAGAGATTTTTGTTTTTTTTCTGCTCTTTTTGGGTTTTTTCGATACGCTTCAATACCCTCTCAAATGCAGTCTCTTCGCTGTTCTTGTAATCAGACTGTATCTTATAGTAACACTTAAAGCCTTTTTTGATCTCCACCCGAACATATCCGTTAAAATCTCCGCCCACACTCTTGACCACAGGATTGTTGCAGTTACCCACACGATATCTGGTAAGCATTACATGATAAGGACACAAAGGATCATCCTTTCTGGCAAATGCTTTAGAAAGCGCTTGTCTCTCTTCTTTGATGTGAACCATATAGTGCAGGCAGGACGGAAAATTTTGTAATGAGGCTTGAGGAAACTGCTGATAAACAGGATACTCTTCTTTGCACCCTGCAAAGAAGAGAGAGATAAAAAAGATCAGGGCAAAACTTTTCACTTCTACTTAAGGAGTCCTTTGACCCACTGTTCCATTGCTTTATTGGCATCTGGGTTTGGTGCCTCCATAAAACTGACCACAAAAGCATCTTCCAGTTCTGCCACCCCGATAGAACGTGGGCGGATTGCCAATACTTCGGGTTTGGGAAGTACCTTGCCGAAACAACAGATAAAGTTCTTTGCCGCTTTAATCTCACTACTGATCTCCCCAACATCCAATGAAGCGGTATGCGTATAGTGGTCAAACTCTCCGATATAAGTAGCAACAGGATGCAGGTCAGCCTGCACTTTCAGATAGGTAAAGATCTCATCGATCGTCTGATAATCCGTCTCGCTCTTTTCGATCTGCATCGTAAAGACCGGATACTTTTCCATCACAGTAATTTGTTTCATTATATATACCTTTTTGTTGACTTTTTGGAATTGTAGCTACTTTAAATAAAGCAAAGCTTATGAAAGTAATAAGATTTTGATATATTTTTTTGATCTTTCTGTGCAGTTCAACTCCTGTAAACTACCTCTCCTGTCTGCGGTACTCTCCTGCTTCATTCAATACATCGTCTCCGGTTTCTGTATTGCAAAGGCAAAGCAGTTTGACTTCGTTTACATTGCCTCCCGGCCTTCACGGGTCGTTATGATCCTTCCTTCGGTGGTCTCTTCGAGACAGCACCTCCGGTTTCAAGCCTATGAACAAGAAACAATTCTTGTTCACTTACGGCTTTCACAGTTTCGACGCTACAAACGACACGCAGGTGTCGTTTGCTTCACGCGTCTCACATCCCAGGTAGTCTTGGGATCTTGCCTAGTTTGGAGTTACGGCAGTACCAGCCCCACCCTTTCTTCATCCAGTGACCGACTACCGGAAGCGGGATCATCTTCCCTCCTTTGCTGCTTCTGTACACAAATGCTGCTCCGTTTCCCGTATCCATTACACACAGAATATTCAAATGTTCCATATAGCTCTCTTTGGAATCGATATTTTGCTGATTCTGAAAAATATTGTAGGCTACATTACGTGCCATAACTTCTGCCACATGCCCCTGCTTTGCTCTCCACTCAGGTCCCATCAGTGATGCTGAATCACCGATGGCATAGATCCCATCAAAATCTTCTACTTCATTATACTCATTGGTCACAACAAAACCTGCTTCACTAAGCGGCAGTCCGGACTCTTTAAGAATAGTGTGTCCTGTACCTGCAGAGATGAACATAGTAAGGTCGGATTCGATCTTCTCACCATCTTCAAACAGAATACCATCTTCAACAAACTCTGTAATCTTTGAACCGACCTTCTTTTTAATATCTGTCATGCTGAACATCCTGTCCATCATCACAAGAGCTTTCTCTCCCATCTTCTGTCCCGGTTTCTCCATTGGAGCAAAGAAGGTAAGTTCAAACTTGTCACGCACTCCTTTCTTTTTCAGAAAATCATGTACATTGAACAATACCTCGAAAGCAGGTCCGCCACGTACTGCCGATGAATCTTTAGGGTTCCCGCCAAATCCGAAAGCGAGCTTTCCGCTTCCTTTGCGCACCAAGGCATCCAGACGATTAAAGAGTTCCGTTGCCTCTTCAGGTTTACCGCATATAGAGAGTGTATGCTCCATCCCCGGATGCTGCATCTTGTCCTGTCCCATCGCCACAACGATGTAGTCATACCCTTCAAGTGTACGTCCGCTCTCCAGAGTTACTTTTTTCTCTTTGGGCTCCAGTGCCGTGACCGGATCGACGATCAGTTTGAAACCATGTGCAAATGCCAGTTCATCCAAAGGCACAGCAACATCCTCCAGAGTGGCATCACCGGTCGGTATCCAAATCGATGTCGGGTAGATATAGAAAAAGTCCCTGTCGCTGACCAGTGTTACGTCCAACTCATTTTTTCGCAGATAGATCGCTGCTTCCACTCCTGCAAACCCACCACCCAGTACCAATACTTTTGTCATCTCAGGCTCCTAGTATTTTATAATATCTGTTCTCACTTTCAATGTATCATCAACCACACTGTTCATACTGATGATACTGTAAAGAGCACCAATAAGCAGACCGGACAGGATCACGATCCATACCGTCATACGCTTCTCTCTACTCTCCTGGTTATAGTAGTCTTCTATCTTCTCCAGTGTCGGTTCATTCTGCATCATATTCTCACCTTACTTTTTTAACAGGTCTGCACGTGGATAGACAAATACCGTATGTCTTGTGACCACGACCTTCTCTTTGTCATCTACTGCATACGCTTTGATCGTTACAGGAATCGGTACATCTTTACGTGCATTGTCCGCCAGTTTCTCTTTTGTTCTCAATACAACGACTTTCTTGCGTTTTTTGCCTGGTGCAATACTGAACGGCTCTTTTGGTCTGACAATCTCGATCTTCTCTTTCAGGTCACCCTCTATCTCGAAGAAGTAAGTATGTCTCTTGCTATCGGTATTGGCAAAGAGGAATATATAATCGTTCTCAATCTCTCCATTATCAAGGATCTTATAGAGTCTTGTTGTCTTGTTAATGTTCAACAGCATATTCTCCTTTGTGCTTCCCATAGCAAAAAGTGCCACAAGCACGAGTACCAACACTGTAAAGTATGCAATCACTTTCGGCCTGAAGATACGAGTCTTTCCTTCATGTCTCTCCGTCTCTCTTACACTCGACCATTGGACAAGGCTTGGTTTGCCCAATGCACCCATAACTGTTGTACAGGCATCCACACACTCCAGACAGTTGATACACTCAAGCTGCAGTCCTTTACGAATATCAATGTGTGTAGGGCAGACCGTTACACAGCTTTCACAGGTAGTACACTCTGCATTTGGATTGACAGCAAGCAGTTCTTTTTGCTTACTGAACTCCTTATGCCTTTCATTCCCATGCCCTTCATAAATCTCCCCTCCACGGATCGGATCATAGATCGCCATCAGTGTATCATCGTCATAAAGTACCGACTGTACACGGCTGTAAGGACAGATATAGATACAGAAGTCCTCTTTGATGAACACAATATCCGCGATCAAAAAGAGTGCTGTACCAACCAGCATTCCTATCAGTACCATATGTTCACTCGGGTTCTGTATATACTGGAAAAACTCTTCGGGAGGAACGAAATACCAGAGGAAATCTGCTGCCGCTATGAATGCCAGCACAGACCATAGCAGAATTGCGATCACCTTCTTAACCTTATTCTCCGGTTTGCTCATATCAGGTTCTTTCTGCTTATTTTTGATACGTTTGCGGAGTCCCAGAAGTTTTGTCTCGATAAAATCTCTGTAGATCACACGAAAAACCGTTTGAGGACAGGCCCATCCACACCATGCTCTCCCGCCCACTGCCGTCACAGCAAAGATACCAAGAAAAAGAAGCATAAGCAGGAACGGCATCAGATAGAGCTCCTGCATATCAAATGCTACACCGGCAAGGTGCAGTTTCTTATGGTCAAAGCTCAATAGGAACAGATGGTTTCCGTTAATGGTGATCCAAGGCATGACCAGTGCTATGACCGTTGCTGCCACATAGGCCCAGTAGCGCTTGATACGGTACGGTACCCACCCTTTTAAATACTCTTTTGCCTGGTTTTTTTTAGGCTTTTTCTCTTCAACTTCAACTGCTGCTTCCATAGCTATATCCTTTCTTCATTATGATTATTATTATCCTGTTCGAACGGACAGATCAGTACGGTGTTGTCCACACCGGGGATCTGCCGAGGCGAAGATATCTCCATCCAAGACCCTTCCACCAACTCCCTGATACCTCTTGACTCGATGTAATCCTTCAGTGAACTGCGGCTTACTCCCAGCTCTCTTGCAATGGCACTTACACTTTTTCCCTCTTTTAACAGAGAGATGATCTGCGGCTGATAGACATCGAACTTTGAAGAGGAACGGCTCCCTTTGGGACGACCGATCTGTCCTGTCTTGGCTTTCTGTGCCTCTCTGAGATCATTGAGCAGAGGAAAGACATCGACCAACACAGCCTCTTTTTTAATAACAGTCCCTGTATTTGCGATATAGAGAACGATTTCCCGGCTCAACATACAGTTGATCACCTTGACAAGCTCCTCTACTCCGTCACTCAGGATCGCCAAATGCTCGACTACAATCATATCTTCACCTTCATTTAAGGAGTGAAGGAACTTTTCGAACTCTTCACGCTCTTCAATGGGACGGTTCTTCGTACTGTACTCGATCACCTCTTTATCTATCTGTAACCCTTGTGTCAATGCAAAAGAGAGAATATTACGCTGCTGTTGGGACAGGTTGCTGCAATTTGGCATCTGTCTTAAATATGCATAAGTCATAATTCTCCTTTCTCATTTGTGGTATTCTACTCTTTTTGATGTTAAAAATCAATTATAAATTAAATATTATCGTCATTTTATTCTTTTTAACGTCATAGTGCATTTATTTTCGTCATTTTTTATGCTAAAATGCAAAAAACATTATTTAGGACAGATCGTGAACCTCACTCATTTAGATGACCAGAACAAGCCCAAAATGGTCGATGTTTCAGACAAAGACAATACCGTACGTATCGCTGTGGCAAGCGGTATCATAGAAGTAGGGAGGGAAGCCTATGACGCAGTGGTCTCCAATACGGCAAAAAAAGGCCCGGTCCTTCAAACCGCTGTTATTGCAGCGATACAGGGGACAAAGCAGACAAGTACACTCATTCCTATGTGTCATCCGCTTATGCTTACTTCAGTCAAAACAGACATTGAAGAGTTACCGGAACTACCTGGCTTCAAACTTACTGTCACTGCCAAGCTTAACGGACAGACAGGTGTAGAGATGGAAGCACTCACCGGTGTCAGTATCGGACTGCTTACCATCTACGATATGCTCAAAGCAATCGACAAAGGCATGGTCATTAAAAATATACAGCTTGAGCATAAAAGTGGTGGAAAGTCAGGTGATTTTAACCGAGCTTGACTAAAGTTGCATGCCTTTTGGAAGAAACTTTACTATAATCTATAAACTACAATAAGGAGTCTATCAATGGTATTGGACAACAACACACAAGAACAACCCAAAATAGAATATCCGACCCGGTGGGGGTTCAAGATCATCGGACAAGACAAAGAGAAGCTTAAAGCCTGCATCAAAGAGGTAATGGGAGAAAAGGAACATCTCTGTTCTCTCGGGAACAGTTCCCGAACAGGAAAATTCCATACCTATAATGCTTCATGTGTCGTTGAGTCCCAGGAAGAGAGAGACAGACTCTTCAAATGCTTTCAAGACCATGAAGATGTCAATATGGTGATCTGAAACAAAGATCATTAAAGCACCAAAATACCATCGGAACTGCCATACAGACAGCTATTACCGTACCAATTAAATACCTCAATCTTTGATGCTGCAATTTCATTCACAGACAAGGCAGATTTTCGCAGGACTAGCCGGAGGCTAATTCAAGAAAATCTAACGCCGTATGTGGGCGAAAGTGCTGCACCCTTCGGGGAGAACGATACGAGACAACCTGCACGCAAAAAAATCTTTGAATTACCTACGGGTAGTCCTTCAGGTTTTTTCACGCACATCTTGCCTCGTCTCGTTCTCTCAAAGTTTGAGGTATTTAGTTGGTGCGGTAATAAAATGCTTTTCCCCTCTCTCCTTGGTGCAGCATCCTCTCCGCACTCAGGCTTACCAGCATAGAGACGATCACATAGGCCAAAAAGAAATACAGCCCCACCTCAACCTCTGCCCGACTGACACTCTCTTTATTACCGGTCAGATAAACAAGGAAAGTCGCCACCACAAAGACATCGACCATCGACCATTTTCCGATCATTTTAAAAAACTTTACAACACCATGCGCAGACGGGCTCTTCATAAAAAGGCTTACGAACATCATGAACAATGTCTTCGCAAAAGGGATCAGTACGGAAAAGAGCAAAATGACCAGAGCGACCACACTCTCTCCACTTTCAAAGAGCTTCGTTATGGACCCAAGCACGCTTTTGGACTCAAATGAGAGTATCACGTCCCCCAGGTACTCCACCTCTTTATGGATCGTTACCATCAGTATCGGACTCAAGAGTCCGAAAAACAGTACAATCCCGGCAGCTGCTGCACCAAAAAAAGTAAATGCACGCAAAGAGAGGAGAGGGAAGAACGCAAGCAGTATTAACAGAAGTATCATTGCATTTCGTGTATACTCCATACTTTTGGCTTTGTGCCTCTGGAGCTTTTCCTTTGTCTTTTTCAGTCTTTCACGTTCCTTATTTTCATAAAGTCCGAACGAGAGCTTTTCCACCCACTCCCTGGCCCGATACTCTGCCAGTGCCTTCGCATCCATTTGTGCTGTCAGTGAAGCGGTATCTTTTTCATATGCTTTAGCCTCCTTATAGGCTTCCAAGCCCCAAAAAACAATACCTGCAAGCAGCAAGACCATCATACCGTAGAGCAGTATCTTTTTCACTCTTTCACCTCAAAGTAGATCAAAAGAGTACGCTGAAAAAAGTTGTCATTATCATCACTGACCATCACATAACGGTTTTTCCCGACTCTCGCCAAACCTTCAAAGTTATCGACACTCCAACCTTTATGAGTGTTCATTTTTGCCAGTACCTCTGTCCGGCACATCCCTTTCTTGCAATTTTTCAAATAGACTCTTTTCAGGGTCACTACAAAAGGGTTTGTCAAGCCTGTATAGGAACGTTCAAGGACCAGCAGATCACCACTCTCCATAACCTCAATAGCCGATACTGCACTTCTTCTCTCAGGTTCTGCTTTAAAGTGCCATTTTTTTCCGTTCAGTGCATAAACGGTCTGCTGTTTTTTATCATCCTGTTTCAGCGGCCATTCAGCAACAGTCAGAATACCATACTCCGGATGCCAGGCCAGCGCTTCAAGCGACTTGTTCCTTGAACGGTAGTTTTTGGGGTTCTGCAGCAGGGCAGGGATAGTATATTTTTTAATACGCTGTCCGATCTTATCAGAGTTTTTATGGAACCGGCCGATCTTCGCTTTTCCTTCAAAAGAGATCAGAAGTCGTCCTTTGGCATCGATCGTCATCCCTTCACTGTCTTTGGCCCATTTTTTAAATGCCTTGCCGCCTTTTTTAGTCAGATTCGCCGCTTCTATTGCTTCCAGCTCCTCTATCTTCTCTCCGAACCTGACATGAAAAACAAACAGTTTTCCCTCATCACTGATCATAAAGAGCTTCTGCGCTTTGGCCCAGTAGGCAACATCGGAGATTTCTGAGAATTTCAGCCCGTCGATCACACTATAGTTCAGCACTTTCTGATCCAAAATCCGTATACTTTGCGTACTGCCATTGTTATCAGAAGGGGTGATGTCGATCGTCCGTATCCCTGCAAAAAGATTTACCGCAAGAAGAGAGAGGAGTAAAAGATATTTCATGATGTTTTGGTTTTTTCCGGGAAAAGATAAACCATAATGATGATCCAGACAACTGCCAGGTCGATCGCAACATCTGCAAAATTGAAAACGGCAAAATTAAAGCCGCAATGCCAAGCCACATAATCAACCACCCCTTCATGTACGAAACGGTCATAGAGATTCCCCAGCGCTCCACCTATCAACAGGCCGACAGGAAAAGCATAACGCTTCATGTATCCCTCCTTCAGGACATAAAAGAGGATCATTGCGATCAACACTGCCTGGATCCACTTCAAATACGGTCCCATAAATGCAAACATCGAAAAGGCCACCCCTTTATTGAAGTGAAGTTCCAGGTCAATACACGTTCCCGGGCGGAAATACCCTTCCAGGAAGAGTGCTTTGATATTTTGATCAATAATAAAAGTACCGATTGCCACCAGCAAAAAAACAGAAAAAGCGCGCATTAAATGAGTACACCTTTAAAGAAGGCTACACTCTTCTCCATCATCTCTTCGAGTACCTTCGCATCTTTTCCCTCAAGCAACAGACGGACCTTGTTCTCTGTCCCTGAATAGCGGAAGAGATGCCGGATCCCTTTTGATTCGATCTCCATTTTGAGGTTTTCTAGTCCATCTATCTCCTCAAACGGCCGCTTCTCTTCTACCAAAAGGTTCACCAACATTTGCGGGTACGACTCATAGGGGTTGAAGGCTTCACTCGCTTTTTGTCCGGTGGTTACCAGGTAAGCCAGTGCCTGAAGCGCACTTGATATCCCGTCTCCTGTCTTTGCATAATCACTGAAGATAATATGCCCGCTCTGCTCTCCACCGAAATTGATACCCTTTTCCTGCATCAGCTTCACAACATTCTTGTCACCAACAGCAGAGCGGTAGAGCTTAAGCCCATATGAGGCAAGATACTCTTCCATCCCCTGATTGCTCATCACTGTAGCCACCATACCGTCTCCCCTGAGTGTTCCCTGCTCTTTCATATACACAGCAAGTACCGCCATCAGCTTGTCGCCATCGACTACTTCACCCTTCTCATCCACCAGCACAAGTCTGTCTGCATCACCATCCAGTGCGATCCCCAGGTCAGCACGTTTATCCAGCACAACTTTGGCCAGATTCTCCGGATACATCGCACCACACCCTTCATTGATATTGAAGCCGTCCGGTTCATCACCGATAACCACAACTTCCGCACCAAGCTCTTGCAATATGGTCGGACCGACAATATACCCCGCACCATTGGCACAATCGATCACTATACGCATTCCTGCTAAAGTCAGGGACTTGGGAAAGGAGTTCTTTATATGGACGATATAGCGCCCGATGACATCATCAATACGCTTGGATTTTCCAATCTCCTTTCCCGTCACTTGTGCCGCTTCAAGTGATTCTTCATTTCTATAGATCGTCTCGATCTTCTCTTCCTCTTCACGGTTAAGCTTATTCCCTTCGCTGTCGAAGAACTTGATACCGTTATCGTAGTAAGGATTATGACTGGCAGAGATCATGATCCCTGCATCACAACGCATATTCTCTGTCAAAAATGCGATAGCAGGTGTCGGCATAGGACCGATCTGGATCACATCAAAGCCTACTGCCGTCAAACCCGATACCAATGCATTCTCTATCATATAGCCGCTGCGGCGTGTATCTTTCCCTACCAGTATCTTGTTAGTCTTTGCAAACTGTTTGAAGTAGATCCCCGTTGCCATTGCCAGACGCATCGTATTGATCGCACTTACCTTTTTCCCCGCTTCCCCCCGTACACCATCTGTTCCAAAAAGAGTCACAATAAGTTCCTTGCCATAATTTATCAGACTTAATTTTATCGAAATTTCATTAACCTCCCTGATTTTAGCCTCTTTTAAGTTTATTAATAAATATTTAATCTTTTTTTAGATATTATTCGCCAACTATTTTCACTCTATAGTATATGAGTGTTACAACAATATCCAAAAAGGAATCCTAATGGCACACCACAAGTCAGCAAAAAAGCGTATTTTGCAAACGGCGAAGAGAACAGAAAGAAACAGATACTATAGAACACGTATCAAAAATATCGTAAAAGCGGTTCATGAAGCAGTAGCAGCAGCAGACAAAGAAGCTGCCGCTGAAGCATTCAAGATCGCAAACAAGCAGATCCACTCACTTGTAAGCAAAGGTTTCATCAAGAAACAGACTGCTGCAAGAAAAGTAAGCCGTCTTCACAAGATGGTAAACAATATCGAAGCTGCATAAGCAGTCTTCGACCTCCCCTTCAATATCTCAATTTAAAATTCAATACAAAGAACGCCTATGTTCAAAGAAAAACTTCAACCTTTTATCGATAGACACAATGAGATCAGTGAACTGCTGAGTTCCCCGGATATTGCCAGTGATATCAACCGCATGACAGAATTAAGCAAAGAACAGGCGGGACTTAATGAACTGGTAGAGAAAGCCAGGCGCTACATTGAAACAGCAGAAGCCATAGAAGAGAACAAAGAGCTTCTGGGTGATCCCGAACTGGGAGACCTTGCCAAAGAGGAGCTCTCCATACTTGAACCTGTACTCCCGGAACTCGAAGAGGAGATCAAGGTGTTGATGATCCCCAAAGACAAGAATGATGACAAGAATATCTATCTTGAACTTCGTGCCGGAGCAGGAGGGGATGAAAGTGCCCTCTTTGTTGCAGATATGTTCAAAATGTACACACGCTATGCCGAACAGATGGGATGGAGGGTTGAGATCGTCAGCTCCAGTGAGGGGACAGCAGGTGGCTACAAAGAGCTTATTGCACAGATCAAAGGAGAAGGTGTCTACTCCAAGCTCAAGTATGAGGCGGGGACACACCGGGTACAACGTGTTCCGGATACAGAAACACAAGGGCGTGTCCATACCTCAGCGATCACTGTAGCCGTTATCCCGGAGGTGGATGATGTCGAGGTAGATATCAAACCAAACGAGATCAAAATGGATGTCTACCGCTCCAGCGGCTGTGGAGGACAATCGGTCAATACTACCGACTCGGCTGTACGTCTTACACACATCCCTACCGGTATTGTCGTCGCGATCCAGGATGAAAAGTCACAGCACAAAAACCGTGACAAGGCAATGAAAGTACTCAAAGCACGTGTTTATGAAGCAGAGCTTCAAAAACAGCTTGACGAAACAGCCGGGCAGCGTAAACTTCAGGTTGGATCAGGAGATCGCTCTGAAAAGATAAGAACCTACAACTACCCGCAGAACAGGCTCACTGATCATCGCATTGGACTTACCCTCTATGCTCTGGATGATGTCATGAACAACGGGAACCTGCAGCTGGTCATCGACCCGCTTATTGCCCATGCACAGGCAGAAGCCATCCAGGAAGCAGGACTGTAGGCATCTGATCTCTTGGTGCATGAACACACACCCTGCATGCCAAACATATTACGTTGGTCTGTCAAAACAGGAGAACGTTTGGCAACACCTAAACCTGCAACACTCAATACCAAATAACACCAACAGTGTTACGGTTCATTCATCCATTGCCTCTATCTCTGCATACACTTTATCCAAATGGCGTCCCAGCGTATGTTCTATACCGTCCCATGCTTTATAGGCTTCCAATCGTGCCTTTACTTTATCTGCAACTTCATAAGGTTCCACTTCATCTTCATATGCTTTTGCTATCTCTTCTGTGATCACCTTCAAATAGGCAAGGTATGGTTCTACCGTCTCTTTTCTTCTGCCTGATTGTCCGTGTCCCGGTACATACATCTTCATTTCCGGTTCGGCCATGATCTCCTCAAGCAGCTTTCTGTTCCCAAAAACACTGGAGGTACTGTCAAAAGCACCAAAGCGTCCCCTCATTACATTGTCTCCCAAAAAGAGTGTATTTGAGTTGACATGTTCGATAAGCAGGTCAGTATCTGTATGTGCTGTTTTGGGATGTCTTACTACAAATATTTCACTGTCAACTTCTATTTTGTCACCCATCTTCAAGGCTCTTGTCGGATAGGCAAATTCCTTTGTGCCTTTGAGATTCCCGGTCATACGATCCAAAATATTATACCATTTCTCCGCCTCACCTGCCTTGGCCTCGGCTATCATATGCTCATCTGCATAAATAACCGCTTTGGGATACTTCTCTGCAATTGCCTTGTTGGCAAACCAGTGGTCACCGTGCTTATGCGTATTAAAGATCGCCAGGATCGGTTTTTTGCTGACATTCTCTATCTCTGAAAGTACTTTTTCCCCTATATTGTAGTTCCCTCCCGGATCAACAATGATCAATCCGTTCTTCCCTTCAATCACCGCAGGGTTGTTCATAAACCCTTCATTCTCTTTGTTCGGTTCAGTAACTGGTCCATGCATGACATAAATATTCTCATGCAGTTTTTCAAATTTGAACTCTCCGTATTTTCCCAATACAAAAGCATTCAGACCTGTCATCAACAATAGTACCCCTATCAAACTACCTGTTACTCTTTTCATTGTATACCTTCTCCATTTTCTTATTTCTTACTAAAATTATAGTGAATCCGATATAATAATCACCATAATCCCGAAATATGCATTAGAATCACTCGAAGTTCACCAAATGCTTGCGCTATAGGTGTTTGCAAAAAATTTGAGGTTAACCCAAAGGTTAATCGATGATTTTCTCGTAAATGGCTATGGTGCAATGATTTGTGTGAAATAGAGTGGTTTCTATTGCATAATTCGGGATAATATAATATCTTAGGAACAACTATGTCGCAATTTCAACAGATCGACTCAACTGAAAATATCCGAACTGTCATTAAAGCAGCTTTCGATACTGACCTGCCGCTTAGCGGTGGATGGGGATACACACAGGATATTGCTACACTGATTGATGACAATCCAGACAAACTTCCTCTCTCACAACTCGAGCATATGATCGCCTCTATGCGGGCATATCTTGAGATGAATCTGACACAGGAAAAAGCCAAGCGGTACGGAAGCATCAATCTCAGGGAAGTAGACAGAAGTGTCGTTGAAAAAGAGAAGCAGCTTTACCATAAAGTGATCTATGAGATCTCAGCCATGCGAGAAGAGGTCTATGCTGCTTTCATCGATGAATACAAAGAAGGGTACGGGAAAGAGAACTTTGACATAGCATTACACTTTCAACGCAGAAAAGAAGCAACACTCATTCGCAAAGAGATACACTGGTTCGAAGTGAGTCAAGTCATTTAAGTGATCCCTTGATCACTTAGAGTACCTGAATCCTTTGCCTGTCCCCAGGGATCAGGCAAAAAGAAAGTAAGAAGATTACTTTATCTTCTTGCTCTCTGTCACAGTTTTTCCCGAAAGATCTGTCCATGTAATCTCGATCTTTCCGCCTTTCTGTCCTTTAAACTTGAATTTCCACTGCGGGTTCTTGGACCAGAATTGACTTGTAGAGACATCATATACTACTTTATCACCCACTTTTGCAGAAATGTGCGTAATAAAGTTTGCTTCTTTCCCTTTTTTCTTTGCCTGGTCGTAAGTAAGCATGTCATGTTTAGCCATTACTTTTACGCCAATAACACCATTTTTTTCTTTTGCTTTGATTTTCATATTACCCATGATATTCCTTTATCTTTTCTCAATTCTTTACAAGTCGTGCAGGTCTTAACCTTCACATCCGCCAAGTGCAACTTCAAGAGTCATAGCACCCTTGTAGAATTTACCGTCCGCACCTTCGAGGATAGCTGTGATCGTACCGGATTTTTTCATCTTGATCTTAAACATATAGTCAATGATAGAGTCTTTGTCACATGAGAATACACATACTGTTGCTTCCGGGTTTGCATCCTGGAATACCGCTACAGATTTCGCTACAAGATCAGACTTCACTGTTACAGGGATTGCTCCTCCGTTACTTGCCACCTTTGGTGCTTTTACTGTTACTCCGCTCTCTTCGGGCTTGATATCACCATACAAAGCTTTGATCGCATCAGGTACAGTATGTGCTGTCCAGGCATCAGGCTTTGTTTTTCTAAAGTCGATCGTGCTCAGTGCACTTAAAGTTGCTGGCAATGTTGCCATTGCCAACACACCAAAACCAATAAAATTTCTTCTGTTCATACTATTTCCTTTTATCTGAAATTGATAGGTACCAAAGGCTTGTAACCTTGGATACCATTATACACTAATAATCGTGAAGCAAATGTGAATTTACTATTTGCTTGCACCCACCATATAGTCTACGATCTCTTTGATCTTCTCATCAGAAAGTGATGTACCGCCTTTTGGAGGCATACCGCCTTTACCATTGATCGCATTATCGTAAACTTTGTCGATACCTTGCTTCAGCACTGCTGCCCAGGCTTTTTTGTCACCGACTGCAGGTGCACCCATTGCATCTGTAGCATGGCATACAGAACAAGATGCTTCATATGCTTTTTTACCAGGATGTTCTGTACCTGCTCCCTCTTTTTTTGCAGGAAGGTCTTTTTTGTTAGACAAAGGTGGCTGATAGTCACTAATACCTGCTCCCTGAATTCTTGCGATCTTTGCTTCACCTTTGAAACAGTTTTTCATACAGCGTGTTCCATTTCCGTAATTGCTGACATCGTTGAAATACTTACGTGCATTCTCAAGACCGTTCTTTCCGTCAATCTTCGGCTCGAAACCATCTTTATTTGGCATAACAAGTTTCAAGAACTTCTCTCTGTTGAGCTCATATTCATCATCAAGCTCTTCTCCATCAATCATCAATTCATTGATAGAGATAATATATGCACACAATGCATATACTTCATCATCAGTCAGAGTCATTGGTGCAGGGTGAGGCATACCGGTTTTAATATACCACCAAAGTGTACTAGCCTGCGGCCAGTATGTACCGAATACACGGATCGGACCATCATCATCCGGAGTCAGTCTCTGGTTTGTCAAACTCTTTTGTCCTTCATAGGCATTCCCTTTTTGAAGTGCCGGATATCCTGCTCCGCCTGTACCGAAATCAAAGTGACAGGAGGCACATTTTGCCTCATATACTGCATCACCTTCTTCAACTGTACCTTTTCCTTCAGGAAGACCGGTACCGTCAGGCATTACATCGATATCCCATGCTTTTATCTCATCAGGAGTTGCTGCTCTTCCAAGATTAAAAGATGTTTTATGTGCCTTTTCATTTACATAGTAAGCTGATGTCTTTCCTTTTTTCACAGGATATGTCACACCACCATCGATAACTTTTTTACCATTCGCATAGGTACGTGACGCATCACTTCCTGCAAACAGTGTCGTTGATGCAGCCGCTACAACAACTGCCGACAACAATACATTACGATAAGACTTGAACATTGTTCACCTCCCCTTTTGCTGTTACTTCCCAGGTATGGATACCGTTTCTGTGGTAGACTGATTCTACACCCATTACTTCTCTCTCATGCTTGACTGTCGGCTGAATATGTCCGGCATTGTCTCTTGCACGACTCGAAAGCAGCAATGGTTTTCCTTCATACTTGTAAATGTAGCTGAATCTTGTCCATGCTTTTGGCAATACAAGACCTTTCAAACTGGCCTCTACCCAATTCTTACCACCGTCAAATGAGATATCAACACCTTCTATCGTACCCATACCAGACCATGCAAGACCTTCAATCTCTACAATATCGCCTTTTTTGAGATCCGTCCAAGGCTTCTCAGGGCACGGTGTGGTAATGACAGAGTTCACTTCGTTTGCATAGAAGTGCTGGATCGCTTTACCTGATTTTTTAAGTGCTGTATATTTTGCTGTCTCTTCTTTTGCATAGTATGGCTCAGAAGCAAACTCAAGACGGCACAGCCATTTCACACACAAGTTACCTTCCCATCCCGGTACAAGCAGTCTGATCGGATATCCCTGCTCTGGTCTGAGTGCTTCACCGTTTTGTCCCCAAACGATCATTGCATCATCAAGTACCTTGTCGATCGGTACCGTTCTCCCCATATGAGAGTTGTCTGCACCCTCTGCAAGCATCCATCTTGCATTTGGTTTCAACCCAAGATCTTTAAGAATATCTTTGATATAGACACCGGTCCACTCTGCACAGCTCATCATACCTTTAGCGAACTGAATAGACGGGAACTGCGGGTTTCTCCACTCCGGACCACCATTTGCCGGACACTCTATGAAGTGGATTCTGCTTACACTCGGGTAACGCTTAAGTTCATCCATGGTAAGCACCAATGTCTTCTCAACAAGACCGTGGATCATTAACCTGTGTTCATTAGGGTCGATCTCTGCTGTACCACCGTGGCAACGGCTGAAGAAAAGACCGTTTGGTGTGATCACCCCTTGCATATCCTGGATCGGACACATCGCGATCGATGCATACCAGTTACCTGAAGAGAGGAGTTTGGTGTTCCTTCTTGTAACATTATGCTCATACGGTGATGGTTGCCCATACAAGTTATGTGTTACAGGATAACCGAATGTTGTTCCCCATGGTTTCTCTTCCAAAATTGCTGGATCGCCTTTGAGCTCTTTATGCTCTTTTGCATCTATCTTCACCGGTGCCATTACACTTGCAGCCGCCATTGCACTGACCGAGAATGCCGCCGATTTTCTAAAAAAGTCTCTTCTGCCGGACTGAATGGTTTCAGCTTCAGAAGCTTTACTTATCTTAGTCATATTACCTCCTTATTTTTCTTATGTAGCACTCCTATCTCGATATGAGCAGAGACACTATTGTCATTGATTGTAATCGAAATTGAGTTAAATTGTCAAGCAAAATAACAAATATTTTCTTTTGTCTCACAATATTCGTAAAAAATATACATATTATTAGCAATTCCAATATATTATCAATAAAATATTTTAATATAATCAGAAAAATAGAACAAATGAAAGCATACTTCATTATCTTAATTATGATAAAATAAAGGATCATAAACAAGAGGATAATACCATGAAAGAGGTCGGGAAGATACATGCCCTTTTCATTTCCCAGAAAGGCATAGAATACCCTGTTGCCAGACAGAGTGTTCTTGTTGATCCTAAAGGGATCAGCGAAGACAAGCATTATAATACGGCTCCGGAACGTACAGTACTCATTACCTCCCTTGAGAGTTACCATATAGTCAAGGAGCAGCTTGGTACCAGCATGCCTCACGGGTACCTGGGGGAGAATCTCCTCATAGACTACAACCCGTATCATCTGCCCCTTGGCACACAACTGCAGGTAGGTACTGCAACTTTGGAGATCACCCAGAACTGTACTCTCTGCAACCACTTGGCAAAACTTAACAAACACATCCCGAAACTTCTAAAGGATGACAGAGGTATCTTTGCAAAAGTAGTCAAAGAGGGAGAGATCAAAACCGGGGATTCTATCCGTATTCTCTAAATCCGGTCGCGCTTTTACTTTGCGTTACCTACGGGTAGCCCTACACATTTCTCAGTTCACACCTTACCTCTTCTCGTTCTCTCAAAAGTTCAGCTTATTCGTTGGGGGAGCAATAACATCTCCACCTGCTTCTTCCAGGCTTAGTTACAACAAATGTCTGTAAAAAACGACATTAGACCGAAAGTCATTATATATCCAGCAAACCCAAGATGCATTATTTGACTGTAAACGTCTGGCATCGCCAAACCTGCAATATATCATTTTTTAAAAGAAACGTAGTTTATTACCGTACCAATTAAATACTTCAAACTTTGATGCTGCAATTTCGTTCACAGATAAGGCAGATTTTCGCAGGACTAGCCGGAGGCTAATTCAAGAAAATCTAACGCCGTATGTAGGCGAAAGTGCTGCACCCTTCGGGGAGAACGATACGAGACAACCTGCACGCAAAAAAATCTTTGAATTACCTACGGGTAGTCCTTCAGATTTTTTCACGCACATCTTGCCTCGTCTCGTTCTCTCAAAGTTTGAGGTATTTAGTTGGTGCGGTAATAATATGGAAAGTTATGCAGTGTGCAGCCGGAGTCTTTGCCTCCGGCTGGAGAAGTAAAAGACTATTTGCCCTCTTTCAACTCTTTAAGCATTTTTTCAAATTTTGCCTGCGCATCGAGAAGTACATCAATAGACGGTTTGTCTGTGATATTGAGAGATCCAATCCACTTGTGAACATTTGGAAATGCCATATGGATAGTCTTTTCACCTTTTTTCTGATACTTGTATGCAGAACATGGTGCAAACGCTCCTGCTTCAGGGTGAAGTTTTGATACTTCGTAAATAACCGGGATACTACAGATTGAATACACATCATAGAAGAGATACCAGTCTTTATCATGCTCATCAAAGTCATAGTTAAGATCGGTAAATCCTGCCATAACAAAACCATTTGGTGCAAGCTTCTCTTCAAATGCCGTTTCAAAGTCATCTTTGGCATCTTCCCAGTCATCACCCTGCTGTTCCATAGTGATACGTGTGATCACCTCTTTAGCAGGCTTTTTAGACGCATACGGAAGTTCGATGAACTTTCCTTTTGGCATTGCTGCTTTAAGAGCCTCTTCGATCTTTTGACCAAGTTTGATCATCTCAGGATGGTCTCTTGGAATATTCATCATGTCTGCCATTATCTCCGGTCTGAGTGTAGATACAGAGATAGTCTTTGCACCTTTTGGTGTGTAGATAGACATACTTATCGGTGTGAAAAGGCCGATATCCGGGTACTTCTCAGCCAATGCAAGTGCTGTATCTTTTCTAAAGACTACCATCAGGTTATACACATCCATATGTGTTGTTTTGAAGTCTCTTTTGAACGGGAAGTTCATATCATTGTTTGCTGCAATGACGAAACCGGCATTTTTAAAAGCCTCTTCTATCGTCTTCGGTGTAATCTTTTTATCAGCATTGTCTGCCTGCCACACTCTTACATCATTCTTGAACGTTTTGTCCGCCGCTGTCAGTCCGGTCACCACTAAAAGTGCTACCAGTAAACCTTTGATCAGTTTCATACTGTTCCTTTATTGTGTTTTATCATAGCTTTCGGTATTACCCGAAATAACGCATTAATTATAGCTGAACTTCATTTAATATAGATTTATAACAAATCATAAAGGAGTATAAAAAGAAAAAGTGTGAAAATTGTGGAGAGAGGTTATACGAGAAAAAGTTGCTGATTGCCGCTTTGTAAGTATTTTGGTAATAGAGGAACATCGGCTGCAGTATATTGAATCGGCAAAGTATCACCATTAATCAACATACCACTAATCCGTTAGAAAAAGAGGCAATGCCTCTTTTTTCTTAGAATCTGTATCTAATGTAGAATCTTGCATCCTGTGCTTTTTCTACAATATAAGGAAGCATTCCCTGTGCCATTGGATCACCACCAGCAGCCCATGCTTTAAGATCATCAATACTGTAAGAAGCCCCTGTTGTACTTCCGAAGAATCCGTTACTTCCTGTATAGTCGTAATTAATAGACGTATATCTAAGCTGTGCGCTTAAAGACTCAGTCAACTGGTATGTATAATATACTTCAAAAGCATCACCACGCGCTGCCAATTTGGAACCTATCATTGTGTCTTCTGCATATGTAAATGGTCTCCAGTACTGACTTCCGTGATTAAATTCAGCACCAAGTTTTCCACCCAAAACCGGAACTTGCGCACCAAACCAGTAAGAAGTACCTGTTTCGCTCTCTGCAGAACCTAGCATTGTTTTTCCTGAATCAGGTCTAGTTTTAGACCAAGCGAGTGAACCAAATACTTTTGTGTCAGCCAAGATGCCGTCATCACTCAAGCCATCCACCAATACAGAAAGAGCCGCACCTTCCATATCACCTACGTTTTCCATTCCAAGCGATGGATTCATAGGATCAATGAGGTCAGGCAAATCAAATGCTTTGTAGTAAGTTGATTTCACAATATACTGACCATCATTGTATGGTTCAAAGATAAATCCTGCAAGTGCAATATCATTTACTGCTCCATCGATATTTGCATAATCTGTAGAAGTAGTGAATCTTGCCGCTGCATTTGTTGAACCCTGTCCCATACAAAGTTTGATAGACATACCCGGTACACCTGTAACATTTGAAAGGTCAAGCTTTGAACTCAAACCATCAAATTCAACATTGATAATATGACCAAGTGGCGACTGGGCTGCATCGTCATCTCTAAGATTGGCGAGGAAACCATTTGTAGATGGTCTTCTACCAATAGAGAATGTCCAAGGGATATCGGCACCGAATGCTTTTTCACCCAAATAAAGCCAGTATGCTTGACGTACTCTCAAATTGTCATTTGTTAGTGCTTCATTCGTTACCCAGTCAAAGTTGTCCATACCCCAACCTCTAAGTCCGAAGTCTGCACCAAATGCTTTATGCATTGAAAGCTGTCCTTTGAAGATATTGTGGCTGTCTGGCGCATATGCCATGTTTAACCAAAGTCTTAGACTCATAAGATCATTCTTTCCTTGACTTGATCCATCTGCCATATCATAGTTGATGTTATCAATAGCAGTTCTTAAGTCAACACCCCACTTGATGTTATCGTTTGCATCGTGTGCTCTTACTTGATTGATCTTTTTCTTCTGCTTCTTCATATCTTTCTTAACTGCTGCAAGCTCTGCTTCCAATGCAGAGAGTTTTGCTGCAAGTGCCGAATTTGAAACCGCATGTGCACTGGTCATTGCCATTGCTGCCACAAGTGACATAGTTACAATTTTCTTCATGTTTTACTCCTTAAATTTATGTTTGTCCAAAAACATGTGAAACTAGTTTAGAACAGAAAACCTAAGTCTATACTTAAATTAATGATAAATTAACAGAATTTAAAGTTAATTAATATGAAATAATGGTTCTTATAATGTATTATACTTATTTTATGATCATATATAAGAAACCCTAGCGATTTACATAACAATAACTAAAAGTAGTTTGTAGTCTTATCATTTATGTATGCTGCTTGATAAACTTATGATCTTGAAAAAGATATGCCAAAGAGGAGAAAGAAAAAAAAGGTGAAGGGGAGAGAAAAAGAGGCACAATGGCTGAAAGGCAGCCTGAAAGGGAAAACAAGAGAGGGAAAAACAAGGAAGTTTACAAATTGGACAAGGAGTAAAACAAAAATCTCTTGAAAGGTATCGGCTGCCTTTTCTAATAACATTATAAACTATAGGTGTTAATAGAGCATTAACTGACGGATAATAGAATATTTCATCATTAGAAGAGAGAGTAGGTTTGGTCGTAAAAGATCTAATCGAGATATGTATAAAAAAGAACTTGAAATAAAAAATGGATGGCACGTACGTGCCAAGCGTTCAGCGTGTAGCGCTAAGCGTTAAGAAGAACATTAATTTCATGCTCTTTCTCTTTCTGAACGCTACGTGCTTAACGCTGAGCGCTCTTCTACATAGTTTATTGGCAGACAGAAGTATAGCTTTGAAATAAAAAGTAACAGTGATAAAAAGTGATTGATTATTGTTAAAGTAGAAGTAGTAAGTAAAAACTCAAAGTGGCAGCGACCTACATTCCCACCAGCGTAGCCGGCAGTATTATCGGCGATGGGAGGCTTGACTTCCAGGTTCGGAATGGAGCTGGGTATGACCCTCCCTCTAACCCCACCACTAAGAGAAGTAAGAACACCTTGATGTGCTTAATTCTCTTTGCTTTGAAGCTTTGAGATACTTAGTATTGTTAAGAGTCTAAATAATGTTGGATTACAATTCAAGTTTGCACTTAATAAGGTAGTACCTTATGAAGAATAAAGTAAATACAAACGATCTATTAGTACTGGTCAGCTAAATGACTTTCATCACTTACACACCCAGCCTATCAACGCAGTAGTCTTCTGCGGATCTTCAGGGAAGATTCATCTTGGAGTTGGCTTCCCGCTTAGATGCTTTCAGCGGTTATCACATCCGAACATAGCTACCCAGCGATGCCCTTGGCAGGACAACTGGTACACCAGTGGTTCGTTCACCCCGGTCCTCTCGTACTAGGGGCAACTCTCCTCAATCTTCCAACGCCCACGGCAGATAGGGACCGAACTGTCTCACGACGTTCTGAACCCAGCTCGCGTACCGCTTTAAATGGCGAACAGCCATACCCTTGGGACCTGCTTCAGCCCCAGGATGCGATGAGCCGACATCGAGGTGCCAAACCTCCCGTCGATGTGAGCTCTTGGGGGAGATCAGCCTGTTATCCCCGGCGTACCTTTTATCCTTTGAGCGATGGCCCTTCCACACAGAACCACCGGATCACTATGACCGACTTTCGTCCCTGCTCGACTTGTAGGTCTCGCAGTTAAGCTGGCTTGTACCATTATACTCTACGATGGATTTCCAACCCATCTGAGCCAACCTTTGTAAGCCTCCGTTACTTTTTAGGAGGCGACCGCCCCAGTCAAACTACCCACCAGACATTGTCCTCCGCCGGGATAACCGGCGCAAGTTAGCAATCAGAATATATAAGGGTGGTATCTCAAGGATGGCTCCGCTACAGCTGGCGCCATAGCATCAAAGCCTCCCACCTATCCTGCACAAATATATCCCAATTGCAGTGTCAAGCTATAGTAAAGGTGCACGGGGTCTTTCCGTCTTGCCGCGGGTAGGAGGAATTTTCACCTCCACTACAATTTCACTGGATCCCTGGTTGAGACAGCTCCCATCTCGTTACGCCATTCATGCAGGTCGGTATTTAACCGACAAGGAATTTCGCTACCTTAGGACCGTTATAGTTACGGCCGCCGTTTACTTGGGCTTCGATTCAAGAGCTTCGCACCGAAGTGCTAACCCCATCAATTAACCTTCAAGCACCGGGCAGGCGTCACACCTTATACATCCTCTTACGAGTTAGCAAAGTGCTGTGTTTTTGATAAACAGTCGGGAGGGACTCTTTGTTGCAACCTCTTCCGCTTTCAGACGTAAAGTCCTATACAGAAGGAGGCACACCTTATTCCGAAGTTACGGTGCTAGTTTGCAGAGTTCCTTAACCAGGGTTCTTCCACGCGCCTTAGAATACTCATCTCACCCACCTGTGTCGGTTTACGGTACGGGCAACTACTAATACACTTAGAGGCTTTTCTTGGCACGACGGTATCAACGATTCTGACGTTGTTCCGAAGAACGCGGTCAGCCTGTCAGGTCTCGAAAACAGCCAGCGGATTTTCCTATCCGGCTTATCTACACCCTTCGAGCCACTATTCCATCAGTGACCTCGTTTAACCCTATGCGTCCCCCCATCGTACTAAACTAGTAGTTGGTATCGGAATATTAACCGATTTGCCATCGCTTACCCCTTTCGGACTCAGCTTAGGACCCGACTAACCCTACATTGACGAGCATCGTGTAGGAAACCTTGGGTTTACGGCGAACAGGATTCTCACCTGTTTTATCGCTACTCATGCCTGCATGCTCACTTCTAGCCGCTCCACCACTCCTTACCGGTATGGCTTCAACGCTGACTAGAACGCTCTCCTACCACTCACACTTCTGTGTGAATCTACAGCTTCGGTGTCTATTTTAGCCCCGTTATATTTTCGGCGCAGAATCGCTAGACCAGTGAGCTGTTACGCTTTCTTTAAAGGATGGCTGCTTCTAAGCCAACCTCCTGGTTGTCTAAGCAACTCCACATCCTTTTCCACTTAAATAGAACTTTGGGACCTTAGCTGGTAGTCTGGGCTGTTTCCCTTTCGATGATGGATTTTATCACCCACCACCTGACTGCCATGAATTCACTATGGGTATTCGGAGTTTGACTGGGTTTGGTACCTTGGTGTAGGCCCTAGCCCAATCAGTGCTCTACCCCCCATAGCTTCGAACATGACGCTATACCTAAATATATTTCGGAGAGAACCAGCTATCACTAAGTTTGATTGGCCTTTCACCCCTATCCACAGGTCATCGGAGGAGTTTTAAACCTCCACCCGTTCGGTCCTCCACTAGCTCTTACACCAGCTTCAACCTGCCCATGGATAGATCACTTAGTTTCGGGTCTACAGCAACTAACTTGGCGCCCTGTTCAGACTCGCTTTCGCTACGGCTTCGCGTGTGCTTAACCTTGCTAGTCACCATAACTCGCAGGCTCATTATGCAAAAGGCAGTCCATCACCCCGCATTTAGCATGGGGCTCTGAATGATTGTAGGCAGATGGTTTCAGGTTCTATTTCACTCCGCTTGCCGCGGTTCTTTTCACCTTTCCCTCACGGTACTGGTTCACTATCGATCCTGGAGTAGTATTTAGCCTTGGAAGGTGGTCCTCCCATATTCAGTCAGGGTTACACGTGTCCCGACCTACTCGAATAAAATGTGGTTAGTTTTCGTATACGGGACTATCACCCTCTACGGTCAGGCTTTCCAGCCTATTCTACTAACACCCCACACTCTTTAGGGCTAATCCCATTTCGCTCGCCGCTACTTTGGGAATCTCGGTTGATTTCTTTTCCTGCAGGTACTGAGATGTTTCACTTCCCTGCGTTCGCTCCCTTAAAGGGTGACATGATTCTCACCATGCCGGGTTGCCCCATTCGGAAACCCACGGATCAAAGCTTCTTGGCAGCTCCCCGTGGCTTATCGCAGCCTAGTACGTCCTTCATCGCCTCTCCTGGTCTAGGCATCCACCATCTGCCCTTAGATTAATTTACTTAATTCTAAGGTACTACCTTATTAAATGCAAAATGAACTTCATGTGTTACCACTTGGTTCGTTGTTGTACATTAATAAGTGTCTTGTTAAAGACGTTATTGAGTTTCTTGCACATGAAAGATATCATTGCTGATATTTTCTTGTTAAATTGTAATTTGTTTAAACTTGACTCGATAATTTTTTACCTCGTCTCGTTTGCAACATTACGTTAGACTCTTAACAATAATAAGTTAAATAACTTTTAGACAATATGTCTAATTCAAATTTTCCATTGAAAACTTGCATTAAACATATGGTGGGCGTACCAGGACTTGAACCTGGGACCTCACCCTTATCAGGGGTGCACTCTAACCAGCTGAGCTATACGCCCATATGTACTACTTAAAGAACCTAATGATCTTTATCAACCAAACATAAGCTGTACAGCGTACCAAACAAACCAAGTCTTTTCGATTGTTGCTTCCTGCATTGTGAGACACAGAAAGTCTATACTCTTGAAAGGAGGTGATCCAACCGCAGGTTCTCCTACGGTTACCTTGTTACGACTTCACCCCAGTCGCTAATTCCACCGTGGAGGGTAGCCAGTTTAGCTTCCCCGCTTCGGGTGAAATCAACTCCCATGGTGTGACGGGCGGTGAGTACAAGACCCGGGAACGTATTCACCGTAGCATAGCTGATCTACGATTACTAGTGATTCCAGCTTCATGTAGTCGAGTTGCAGACTACAATCCGAACTGAGAGTAGGTTTATAGATTTGCTCCACCTCGCGGTATCGCGTCTCATTGTCCTACCCATTGTAGCACGTGTGTTGCCCTGGCCGTAAGGGCCATGATGACTTGACGTCGTCCTCACCTTCCTCCTCCTTGCGAAGGCAGTCTCACTAGAGTCCTCGGCCGAACCGTTAGTAACTAGTGACGAGGGTTGCGCTCGTTGCGGGACTTAACCCAACATCTCACGACACGAGCTGACGACAGCCGTGCAGCACCTGTTTTCAAGCTCCTCAAAGAGGCACTCCAGTATCTCTACCGGATTCTATCAATGTCAAGGCCAGGTAAGGTTCTTCGCGTATCTTCGAATTAAACCACATGCTCCACCACTTGTGCGGGTCCCCGTCTATTCCTTTGAGTTTTAATCTTGCGACCGTACTCCCCAGGCGGAATGTTTAATGCGTTAGCTGCATCACCGATGTCACTAGGACACCGACGACTAACATTCATCGTTTAGGGCGTGGACTACCAGGGTATCTAATCCTGTTTGCTCCCCACGCTTTCGCGCCTCAGCGTCAGTACTGTTCCAGAAGATCGCCTTCGCTTTTGGTATTCCTAGTTATCTCTACGGATTTTACCCCTACACAACTAATTCCATCTTCCCCTCCCAGACTCTAGACTGACAGTTTTGGATGCAGTTCTACGGTTAAGCCGTAGGCTTTCACATCCAACTTATCAGCCCGCCTGCGCGCGCTTTACGCCCAGTGATTCCGAGTAACGCTTGCACCCTCCGTATTACCGCGGCTGCTGGCACGGAGTTAGCCGGTGCTTATTCATATGGTACCGTCATTATCTTCCCATATAAAAGGAGTTTACACACCGAAATGCGTCATCCTCCACGCGGCGTTGCTGCATCAGAGTTTCCTCCATTGTGCAATATTCCCCACTGCTGCCTCCCGTAGGAGTCTGGACCGTGTCTCAGTTCCAGTGTGGCTGATCATCCTCTCAGACCAGCTAGGCGTCATTGGCTTGGTAGGCTCTTACCCCACCAACTACCTGATACCATATAGCCCGATCCCTTGGCGAAAAAACTTTCCCAACTATGATTAACATAGAAGGAATATGGGGTATTAGCAGTCGTTTCCAACTGTTATCCCCCTCCAAGGGGCACGTTAGCTATACATTACTCACCCGTCCGCCACTTAGCTGACAACCTTAGCAAGCTAAGGCCCGTTCTCGTTCGACTTGCATGTGTTAAGCACGCCGCCAGCGTTCACTCTGAGCCAGGATCAAACTCTCCATTATAAAATAGAATGGTTTGAACCATTGTCAGAATCACTTAAATATTTGCTATCTAAGTTCATCTTTATCACTTTTTATTAAAAAAGTGCAAAAATTAAATCTCAAATAGACGTTGATTTGTTTACTTATATTTGGTTGTCAAAGATCACTCACTCTCACTCTCTTAGCTAACTCAGCTAAGGTCTCTGTGTTTGTGGACGCGTATTATAGCACCGAATTACTCCCTTGTCAAGAGGTTTTCCTAAAAATTGCAAAAATTTTTACATTTTTTGATTTATTTTTACACTACTAACATTAATATATAAAGAGTCATATATTTTTGCCCTTTATAAGATGATTTCTTTTACAATAAGATCCACTTTTAACAAAGGATACCAATGAAATACCTGATTCCCACCCTTCTTATTTTTCTATTTAACGGATGTACTGATACACCGACACCACAATCGGGTAAAGAGATCAAGGCCAAAGAGGCAATTGCTACAAATCTCTCAGAAGCGGAAAAAGCGCGCTCTGAATATTCTGCACTTCAGGAGCAGCGCAAAAAAGAATCTACCTCACAATAAACTTCTCAGGTTAACCTTAGATTAATCTGACTCGACTATACTTCCAAAAACCATAATGAAAAGGATTATCAATGGCTTTATACGATAGAAATTATACTACTGCACGGGAAACAGGCTATGTACAGGAGTCTGCTTCCGTTGATTTTATGAAAAAAACCTATCAGCTTTTAGCAGCAAGTATGATTGCCGCTGCTGCAGGTGCCTATGCAACCATGCCGTATGCTGAGACGATCATGCAGTATAAATGGTTCATCTTCGGTGCTGAACTGCTAATACTCTTTTTTGGACTGAGTCTGACAAGAGGAAAGCCGGGTGCAAACCTTGCCATGCTCTTTACATTTACTTTCCTGACGGGAGTTTCACTCGTACCTCTTTTAGCCTCACTTATAGGTATGGGCAATGGGGCTGTCATCGGCAACGCTTTCCTGATGACATCTGTGCTCTTCGGTGCGCTCAGTCTTTTTGCCATTAACAGCAAAAGTGATTATGCAAACTGGGGTAAACCGCTCTTTATTACATTGATCGTAGTGATCATTGCTTCACTGGTAAACTACTTTCTGCTTCAAAGTCCAATGATGCATATTGTCATTACTGCGGGAATACTGATCCTGTTCAGTTTCTTTACCATTTATGATACCCAGAATATCGCCAATGGTGCATACGACTCACCGGTAGATGCAGCCGTCTCGCTATACCTTGATTTTCTGAATATGTTCACGGCACTGCTTCAGCTTCTGGGTATATTCGGCGGAGAAGACTAGAATACTTAAAACTTCGCCCTGTACGCCTTTTACAGAGCTTTACCGCACTTTCAATATAGTTTGGGTATAATCGCCCAAATTATTGTCCACGAAAGTGTGGACCACTGAAGAGGAACCCATGACATCAACACTTCTTATCGTACAGATTATTTTGGCGATCGCCATTACCATTGCAGTCTTACTACAGAAAAGTTCAAGTATTGGACTTGGTGCCTACAGCGGAAGTAATGAATCTGTATTTGGAGCAAAAGGACCTACAGGCTTTCTTGCAAAAATGACCTTTACTCTTGCATTGGCATTTATCATCAATACCCTGGCACTGGGATATCTCTATACTCAAGAGAGTAAAAGCTCTGTAGCAGACAAGATCATACCAAAAAACAATGCCGTTGTACCTGCTGCTCCGACAGAACCTGCTTCTACAGCGCCGGCTGCTCCTACTGCACAATAATCCTATTTGTTACTACTTTAGACTTTTTCAACCAGGTTTGGCACACAGGCCAGCCTGCAGGAAACACATATTTTAATCTTATTACAAGATCACTGATTGTGCTATTGACTGACACCATCATCCGGGATAAACCATTTTGAAGTACACAAAAAGGTAAAAAAGGGTAAAATTCACACAAATAACCCTCCAGGAGAGAATAAAATGGTCAATGAAATTTTTGAACACACCAGAGAGCATATGGACAAAAGTATTGAAGCACTTAAACGTGATTTTGCATCATTGCGTACAGGAAAAGTCACAACCAGTATAGTCGATAACATCAAGGTTGACTACTATGGTACACCTACCCCGCTAAACCAGGTGGGAAGTGTCATCGCTATGGATGCAACAACGATCAGTATTACACCATGGGAAAAGAACCTTCTGTCTGATATTGAAAAAGCCATTCAGGAAGCAAACATCGGTGTCAACCCCAACAATGACGGTGACTTTATTAAACTCTTCTTTCCTCCAATGACCTCAGAGCAGAGACAAGAGATCGTCAAACAGGCAAAAGCTATGGCAGAGAATGCCAGAGTCGCAATCAGAAATATCCGTAAAGACGCAAACAACAAGATCAAAAAGCTTGAAAAAGAGAAAGAGATCAGTGAAGATGAGTCAAAAAAAGCATTGGATGAGATTCAAAAGATCACAGATGACCATATTGCAAAAGTCGATGAGCTCTTTAAAGCCAAAGAGGCTGACATACTAAAGGTATAACATGAATGTAGAGCAAGTCTATAAAGATGCCAATGCCCTTCTTGACGGGCACTTTCTCCTTGCAAGCGGGAACCACTCAGCACGTTATCTGCAGAGTGCCAAAGTATTGGAGTATCCTCAAAAAGCAGCAGAACTTACCGATGCTCTTGCAAAAATGATCCGAAATGCAGATATCCAGGTAGACACCGTTTGTGCTCCGGCACTCGGTGGCGTCCTGGCAGGATATGAACTGGCACGTTCCCTGGGTGTACGTTCTATCTTCGTAGAAAAGAAGGAAGGGGGCATGGAACTTCGCCGCGGATTTGAAGTGAAACCGGGAGAGAAGATCATTATTTGCGAAGATATCATCACTACAGGTGGTTCAGCACTCAAGGCCGCGCAGGCTATCGAGGCACTTGGTGCAAAGGTAGTCGCTTTTGCCTCGCTTGCAAACAGAGGCTTCTGCAAACGCGTAGGCGGTCAGAGTGAAGCCAAACCCGAATGCAAACTACCAAAAGATGTGCCGCTCTTCTCTTTGGCGGACTTTACATTTGAAATGTATCTGCCGGAAGAGTGCCCCATGTGCAAAGAGGGGAGCAGAGCTATCAAACCGGGCAGCAAAGGCTGATAAACTCTGTTACACTACGTACCACGTACACTTCTCCTAGAAGTGGCACGCGTCTCTTCCAAGATAAACTTCTCCGCAGTATTGGCTTCTCTCTGCAGTATTGTTCTCTTTCAGTCTGTCATATTCATCCATCACTGATTCAAGCTCATCTGCATTGGGTGCACGTCTTGTTGCCATATATCCGGTGATCTCTCCTGCATCATTGAACTTGGGTTGAATAATCGCCTCAGTCCAGTAACTTACTCCCTCTTTTGAAATATTTCGGAGATAGCCGCTCCATGTCTTGCCTGCAGAGGTCATTTGACAGGCATCTTTAAAAATGGCTTCAGGCATCTGTGGATGCATATGCATACAGTGAGGCGAACCGATAACTTCTTCTTTGCTATATGCACTCACCTCTATAAAACGTCTGTTCGCGTAAGTAATAATACCTTCAAGATCAGTCTCAACAAGAAGTGCTTTGCCTTCATAAATGAACTCCTCATCTTTTGCATCTTCACGACTTATCGTACTGCCTGTTCTACTGTTTGTAAATGTAACCATTACTTTTATCCTTCAATATCAAGGAGTCTGTCAGACTCGAAGTGGTTTTGAAAGATTATAGAACAAACTGTTTTAAAGTTGACTTTATCAATAAATATAATTTAGTATTATTTTATACCCTCCATACAATGGAGCAATGATCTGTCTGAGGATTTAACAGAGATTTTATAGTGTGGAAGCAGATATATTACCCTTCTATGCTTCCGGTTCCTTTTTTAATGTTTTTTCTGGCAGCTTCTTTTTCTTAGGTTTTGGCTTGGTAATACCCTGTACCATAAATGTCACAGGTTCTTCTGCTTTTTGCTGAAGAAGAACCAATACTTTATCCTTTTCCCAATAGACATCAAACAGCTCTATATCTTTCATAACAGAATCTACTTCTACCCGTTCATCAATCCCTACAGGCAGACGGTAGCTCCCTCCTTCAATCCTGACAAGTGTATGCCCGTTTTTCAGCACCACCCAGCAGACTTTGGCTTTGGAGAGACCGTAAAGCGAATTTTTGGTCTGCTCCATACAGAGCCTGTCAAACTCCCCGTTTGTCAATGTCAGATTACCGTCACTGCTTGCAATATCAAGATATAAAGTTTGGGTTGCACGGGTCTCTTTTTTGCTTTTTTGCAGATACTCGAACAGATGTGCATTAGAGTCGCGCAGCAAATCGACACTTTTGTAAAGTGCCGGAAGGATAAGCCCCAGAAGAGCTATGGAAATAAGAACTTCAATAAGCGTAAAACCATCACGTCTCTGCATCAACCATCCATCAATCCCACACGAATTGCCTCTTCATAGCTTGTCTCCCCTTCAAGCAGCATCATTTTGAGTTTGTCTGAAATAGTCACCATCCCGCGTCGTTTCATCGCTTCACGCACCTGGTGGTCATTGAAGCCATCCTTCATCATCATCTTGACCTCATCATCAACAATAAAAAGCTCGCCTATGGCCTGTCTGCCTTTATAACCAGTAAAATCACACTCTTTGCATCCTACTGCAGTAAAATAGAGTTTCTCTGACGGTATACCGATCTCCTCCGTAACTGCAGAAGGAAGTGTAGTCTGTGTTTTACAGTGGATGCAGAGTTTTCGGGTCAGGCGCTGTGCAAGGACACCAAGAAGCGTGGAAGAAATGAGAAAACTCTCAATACCCATATCCATTAGACGACTCAGGGAAGAGGTAGAGTCGTTGGTATGCAGTGTGGAGAGCAGCAGGTGCCCGGTCAATGCCGAACGCAATGCAATATCTGCTGTTTCAGAGTCACGTATCTCTCCCACCATAATAATATCCGGATCCTGTCTGAGGATGGAACGCAGTCCTGCTGCAAATGTAAGCCCGACTTTATCATTGACCTGGATCTGGGAAATGTTATCAGCGTTGTATTCTACAGGATCTTCAACCGTGATGATATTCTTGTCTGGTGTAGCAATATGCTGGAGACAGGCATGCAGCGTAGTTGACTTACCCGAACCGGTAGGACCGGTTACCAGAATCATTCCGTGGGCATGTGTAAGCAGTTTATAGAGACTTCTGGTGACATCTTCATGGAAGCCCAGAGACTCCAGTGTAGGGATCTGGTCACTCTGTGCCAGAATACGCATCACCACACGTTCTCCATGGTAAGTAGGCAGAATGGAGACCCTGACATCAAGAGTCTTTCCTGAGATAGATATCTGCGTACGTCCATCCTGCGGAATACGTTTTTCGGAGATATCCAGGTTGGAGATGACCTTGATACGGTTAATGACCAGGCCGATGATCATCTTGTCCAGATCAATATGCTTTTTGAGTGCGCCATCTATACGCAGACGCACTTCTCCTTTATACTCCCCACTTTCAATGTGAATATCACTCGCTCCCTTTTGGATCGCCTGAAAAAAGAGAGAATTCACCAGCTTGATAATAGGTGCGGACTCTTCGTTGGAAAGAAGATCCTGCGAGTTCCGGATAAACTCAAGAAGATCGGACTCTACTTCGATGAGCTCTTCTGTCGCGGTGGACATCTTTTCAAAATCCGAACCGGTCTGAATTTCAAGGAATTTGTTTCGAAGGCGTTCAAAACTCTCTTCATCAACAATACTAATGGGATAATCCAGTCCCAGCTTGGCAAGATGATTTAGCGCTTCACCCATACTTCCTTCTTCAACAATTGCCCGTTTCTCCCCTTCTATTTCAGAGAAAAGCAGTGCATGTCTAATAGCAAGTTTATGATTGATATCCTCTTCCCAGAGCGGTTCAAGATTGACATCCTGCAGGCGGGGGAAAAGCATCGCTAGAACTCCTCATCTGTATTGAGGATATCAAGGTTGCTCCCCGGTACACGGCTGCGTACTGTGCGGTGTGAAGCAGGCGCATTGGAGACTCCTTCTCCCGGCAGTTTTCCTTCTGCTTTTGCCTCCAGCCCTTTACGCACAAAAGCATTGTATTTGGTTTGTATCTCTTCCAGTTCTGCAAGCGCTGCCCGTAAACGCTGAAGGTCATTACTGTTTCTTACAATATAAGGTGTGAGATAGATGACAACATTTACTTTACTCTGAGCATTGTCTCTGGAAGTAAAGAGTTCCCCAAGTACAGGAATATCTCCCAAGAAAGGTACTTTTGTAATCGTTTTTCCCCCTGCACTTTTAATCAAGCCACCTAAAATAATCGTCTCTCCATTATTTACAATTGCATTGGTCAACACTTTACGTTTTGTTGTTGTCGGACGGTCTGCGGAAGCACTTGAGCCTGGCAGAACATCTTCGATCTGTGTTTCCACCTCCAATGTGACTTTGTTATTACTGGAGAGTCTCGGTTTTACTTTGAGGGTGATACCGATATCTTCTCTTGAGTAGTTATTGATAATATTGCCCTGCCCCTGCGTAGTCTGCTGTGCCTGCGTCAAAATAGACTGTGTCTGCCCCACATAGATGGACGCTTCTTTATTATTGGTACATAAAATAGAAGGTTCACTCAGAATGTGTGCAGCACCGTTTTGTTTAAGAAGGTCAAGTTTTGCACCAAGGGCAAAAACCTGTGAAATATTGGAATCAAAACTGAAAGGTGCATTTGTTTCTGTTCCAATTGGATTTCCAGCATCATTATAAATGGTTGTACTCCCTCCCTGATTAAGGAATCCCAACAGCGTCTGAGAGACCATCAAAGAAGAGGCTCCCATATTTCCTGCCAGAGAGTAAAGCCCCGTTGATGTAATCTTTCCTCCTTCAAACCCGTATTTGAGCCCGATCTGCTTTGCAAGATTCTTATTGATCTCCACGATACGTGCTTTAACATAGACCTGTACTTTGGGAATATCTATTTTTTTGACCGTCTCCCTTATGTTCCTGATCTGCTCCCCGGTTGCAAGTACTATAAGCGCATTTCTTTCCACATCTGAAACCACCATAGCCTTACTGGGCGGCTTCCCGCCTTTTTTAGGCTGTTTGAGAGCTACGCTGTTCATCTGGGAAACAAGTTTACTCAAAATCTTCTCCATCTCTTCCACATTGGAGTTCTTCAGGCGGATCACATACATCTTCTGTGTCTGGTCCTCTCCTTTAATATCCAACTGTTTGATATAGTGGATCATTCGCTGGATGTTATCCTCTTTCCCTACAAGAATAATAGAGTTTGTAGCATCATCTTTGAATATATCGACCTTCTCACTCTCAATTGTTTGGGGGAAAAGCTTTTTAGCCATATTCTGTGCATTGGGAAAGAGATCTTTGACGCTGGAGTTTTTGAGCTTGATGACTGTCGAACGTTTCACACCGCGTTTTTCAATGGCATTGATAAGCTTGGAGATGGATCGGAGTGAACGGGGTGTTGCCGTAATGGCAAGTACATTATTTTCCTTAAACGAGATCACTTTGTCATTCTTGTGCAAGAGAGGTTTGATCTTGGCACGAACGACAGCCGCATTGGAGCTCTTCAGCGGGAACATAACCGTCTTCATCGTCTCACCCTCAATAGAGCTGCTGACATCAAGTCCCTCTCCTGAAGCAGTTGAGCCTTTGACAACCTTGTAGAAGTCGCCCTGGTCGATAATTGTCAACCCTTTACTGCCAAGAATAGAGTTCGCCAGAGGGATCAGGGAAGATTTTTTGATAGGCTCCTGTGCAATGAAGTTTATTTTTCCTTTGAGATCTGCATCGATCAGAATATTCTTATGGGTAATCTTGGAGACCATCTCAATAAAGTCTTTTACACTGACATCTCGAAGATTCAGGTCGACTTTCTGCTCTTCTGCCTGTACCAATGCTGTTGACAACATCAGCAATACCATAATGATCTTAATTGATTTCATACTCTAACTCCATCTCTTTATTTCCCCTTTGTATCGTTAGTGTGACGTTCGGTGTATCGTCAATATGCTTATAGGCCTCAAACGCTGCATTATAGCTTGTCAACTCCTGTCCGTTGACAGACTTGAGTATATCTCCCCGCTTGACACCCAGTTTTTCAAATGGACTGCCGCGCCTGACAAAGGTAATACGGAACCCTTCAAGCTTGTCTCCTTTTTTTACCTCTTTGATACCGATATTCTTATAGGTATCATCCAAATTCTTGATATAGTGGTCAATGAGGGACTTATCAATGATCTTATGGTCCCCCATATCGATCACCTCTCCTTCTACTGCAGAGGTGCTCTTTTGATCACCCCTGTTATTTGATGACACAGGCCGTATAGTAGCACTCCCCTTACTGCTTTCAGGTTTGAGAAGTGTCACTTTATATACTTTGCCGTTCTTTCTGAAAAGAGCAAAGTTGCTTCCTGCACCTTCAAGGACAAACCCGTTGACTGCTTCCCCTTTTGCAAGCACCTTACTTTTCCCTTTATACTTAACCGTGACAACTGTCTTGTCCGGTGCATGATAGAGTGCAAGCAGTTTGATCTCCTTGATACTTCCTGCCTGTTTGACAACCTTTGTCCTTTTTGGGGGGACAGGGGCATCATTTGGCGTAAGTTTGATACGGTAGTAAAGCGGTTTGGCTCTTCTCTCCTCTGTATGGTTCACCCCCTGCACAGGAGTGAAAGCAACCTCAACAGAAAACCAAAGCAGTTTGATCAACAGCAATATGATGAGAATACCAATAAGCTTTTTGATCATTTGAGGGTTAAAAAGCGGTTTCATAATACCATCCTTTTTCCCCTTGTTTCAGCTGTGGCAGAATTGCCTCGATATCTTTAGTCTCGGTAAAATCTACATGCAGTGTACGCTGTGTTACAGAAAGTGTTCCTTCCGCTTTGCCGAAACTTCCCTCTGCGCTAATAGACAGACGCATCGGATGGAGTATCGAGTGGGTTACAATGATACTTTCTGCCCGTTCTGGCATCATTGTCTTGAGCCCCTCGTCTACCGCAAGGCCTGTTGCCTCTACTTTCGTATAGAACAGCAGGGTTGAAAAAGATATCTCTTGTACCGTTGCGATCCGGATCCCTTTGACATACACCACAGCATCTTTAAGTGTCAATCCGAACAGATTTTCTTCAATCGCAGCTTCATTGATCTCGACCCCCTGTTTGGCCAATACCCTTTCCAGACTGAAATAGAGCTCCTCTTTGGGCATAAACACAAACAGTGCAGTCCAGACAATCAGAAATCCAAGAAGGAGTTTTTTTACCATTTGCATCGTATCTCCATGCTGTAATTCTCCCCTCTCTTTTTAACCTTTAGAGATTCGATCTGTACGGCGATATTCAGGAACTTTGTCACCAGAGTGTTGACCTCCGAAGCCTTCAGCTCACTGAATACTGCTGTAAGTTTCTTACCTTTTTTTTGCCATTGTACTTTTGAAGAGGGGATCAATGTACGTACTCTGTCGAGTTTTTCAGAAATACGTTTATCGCCCCAGATCTTCTTGAGGCTGCCTATTTCCCGGAGTGTTGCGACTTCTGTTTCCATAACCCGGTTTACCTCTGCAGTTGCAGAGCGTTGTTTCATTTTATACCCGAATGCAGCCAAAGCAAAGAGCAGAGAGGCACCAACAATAAGCTCATTACGGTAATGTTTCCAACTCATAGTTTTCCCTTAACCACAATTTCATTGTTTGCGGAACGGCTGCTTTTACTGAAGCCTGCGCTCTTGAGCAGATCATCCAAACGTTTGGCAACACGCTTGTCTCTGGTGACAAATACTGCCTTAAAGCCCTTTGGATCAAGCTCGAAATCTGTTAAGGTGACTCCTTTGAAGATCAGCCCTGAGATCTTTTCAATGATCTCCCGCTTGCGCCTTTCCAGCCTATCGATATTGCGATACTTGTCTGCAATACTCTTCCGGCTATACGCACTCTGCAATGCAGGGTAGGTTTTATAAAGTTCATTCTGCTCTGCCTGGAGCCCGATATTGTTCTTCCCGTAGCGCCACCCTTCTGCGATCCAAACCACACCAAAAAGGGAAAAAGCCACGGCAAGTACAACAGCCTGTTTTTTACTTAAAAGTGAAGCACTCCCTGTCTCCAGCTGTATACCTTTATTGGGCCTGAACTGTTCATTAAACGTCGTGAATGTCTGCTGTGCCACGGCCAAACGGGGTACGACCACCACTGTATCGTCAAATACTGCCAATACCTCTTTTTCTCCAAGGGAGAGAGGTGCAGTGAAGTGTTCAAGTGCCTGTTGTGCAAAGAAGAGTTTTGAGACTTTGTCAGGCGTGATTCCTTTTTCTTCAAGGAATGCCGTAATCTCTTCTGCATTGTAGGCGATAAACACCCACTTCTCTCCCTGCTGAAAGACGAAGTAATCATACCTGGAGTGCTCTTCCAGCAAGCCTTCGAAGAGAGAAGGCGCAACCTTTCTTGCCCGATAGGCATACTTGACAGGAAGCGCCTCTTTTTTCATTGTATAGAACTGGGGGGTCAGCATGATATCTACAGGGGCATCCAGTGTTACCTGCTCCATATTCCGGTGGACCAACATAAGCCTTCTACTGCTTCCCATAAAACTCAAAATCTTTTACCTCTCCCTCTTTATCTATAAATGCGAACATAAACTGTTCCCCCTCGTACCCGAAGGTCACCTCACAGTGTGACTGGTCAACGAACTTTTCTGTATACAGTTTTTGGTCAAAGGCAATACCGTATCGGGACAAAAGACTTTTAAGCGCTCCCTCTGCTTCTACCCACTCCTCTTTAAGTGTTTCCCTGTCAATATCAAAAAGGATTGAGAGCAGTTCTATCGAAAGGTAGTCTCCCGCGATCACATTCTTTGCTGCTGCTTTGGAGACAGGGTTGAAAACAAAATATTTTCTCCACGCTATACGTCCGACTTTCTTGTCATCCACTTCGAACTGATACCGGTTTAGAAGCTGTTCAAACTGCTGATATGATATAATACCATCTTTTTGTCTCAAACGTCTTTGCTCTTCCCCGACCCCGCTCTTATCATTTCCTATAGCTTCAAAAAGTATCTCCTCCAGTCTGGAAGGATCTTCAATATCATACTCCTGAACCAATGCTTCAAAGACCTTTTGTACAGTATTGTACTGTACGACCATTAACGGGTCATTACCATATCCAAGCCAATTGATATTCACCCCGTTGGTCAACGGACGGCACTGCAGGACCATGGAGAAACGTCCGTCTTTGGACTGTAACGGAACGGGGGATGTGTAGAGCGTATTATAAAGCGTTTTCTTCTCTTTGAATTTACCGATGATCCCTTTCAGGTCAGCAAAATAGAGATTGGCCTGAATCAAAGCTTTGGTCGCACTTGCTTCTTTTCTGGCAATATCCAGATATCCGATCAGCACTCCGGCCAATGCAATAAGTACTGTCAGTACGGAGAGAGTGATGATAAGGGCAAACCCTCTTTTCTGGGAAGTGCCGGAAGATATCAATGCAAGGGGTTTATCCATCTAAAAGCTCTATTAAAGTAAAATCGTTAAAATATTGTAAATATTATACCAAAGTAAACCAAGGATTGTTATGAAAGCACCTGTAAACAGACAGAACAAAATGCTTAGAAGCGGCTTCTCTCTGATCGAACTTCTTATTGTTATCGTTATTCTGGGAGGCCTTGTTGCCGTTGTCGCACCCGGTCTCATGGATTCAGCCGATCAAGCCAAGCGTGATACCGTCTGCCTGAAAATGAACGACCTTAAAAAACGTCTGGACATGTTTAAGCTTGACAACGGTATCTACCCTGATACGGAAGAAGGTTTTAACGCACTTCTCAACAACCCCGATCCAGACAAGTATCCGAACTACCGTACAAAACCCTACCTGAAAAAACTGCCGAAAGATTCATGGAAAACACCGTTTGTATATATCAATAAAGGGGATAGTGTAGAGATCATCTCCTTTGGAGCGGACAGAAAAGAAGGAGGGGAAGAGAACGGCAGAGACATTCTCTTCTCCGAGTGTAACAAATAGTCCCCTGTATGCCACCATACACAAGAGAAAGGATGCACCGGGGCTTCTCCCTTATTGAGCTTCTTCTGGTCATCTTTATTGTCTCTCTTGTCTACTTCCTGGGATTCAGCGGAGTGGAGAAAACTGCAGTAAAAGCGGAACCTCTTACCCCGCTCTCTCTGAAAAAAAATATCAGGGGGAGTTCCCTTTTTCAGGGAGAAGGGACTTTTATCTGCATCAACCGCTGTTCCTCCTGCTATCTGCGCAAAGATATCACTTCACCATTTGAGGTATATCCAGGGAAAACCGACTTTCCCAACCTTGAGGTCTATACGATTGATGCAAATGACAATCTGCAAAAAAAGGAGTATGGACGCTATCAGGATACAAAGATCTGTCTGATGATCGACTTCTATCGCAACGGAAGCTCTTCCCAGCTTATTTTAAAAACGGATAAAGGAGTCTATTTCCTTCCTTCCTATTTCGGTGAGGTCAAAAAAGTTGATTCACTTCAAAAAGCGCAGGAGCTCTGGCTTTTACATACACAGGATCTTAACAGACAGGGAGACTTTTATTGAATACTTTACGCCCTGCTTTCACCCTTATCGAGATCCTGGTCTCTGTACTGATACTCTCTACCTCCATCATATATGTACTGCAGATCCATTCCCAGAACCATGAACAGGTTATCTATATTTCCGAACGCAACAAACATGCTCTGGAGGACTCTCTCTTTTTAGACCGAAATATTATGTCTTACCACAAGGAAGAGAAGAGTGCCTACGATCTTCTGCAGAATGAATTAAAGGTCGATACTTTCAGGAGCAGAAAGATACTCAAAGAGCTCAAAAGAAATATCTTCATTCCTGAAAAGATCAACCTGACACCTTATGAAGAGATGAAGGGTGGACCGGCTGCAATCATTAACGAAATCAAACTCAAGGGAGATTACGCCTCTTCCTACTTTCATTTTCAGATACAGTCATTTTAGGACATAGAGCAAAATACCTGTCGCTTCAACTAAAAGCTAAAAAAGTTATAATACTCCTCATGATCACAAGGAAGAGAGAGACAGATGCTATTCAAGTACAAAGGGTTTGACAAAACGGGGAAACGTGCCAAAGGCACGGTCACAGCAAGCTCTATAGAAGAAGCTGGACAGAAGCTGCGAAACCAGAGCATCTATTATGAATCACTCACCCCTGCCAAAGCTTTTTCCCTTGAAAGCCTGACCAGACGACAGATGCCGGGTGAACTGCTTGCCTCCTTCTCCAAGGAGCTCTCATCATACCTTAATTCCGGCATGACCATTCTTACTGCCATCAAGCTTCTGGAAAACCAACATGAGGGTGAAAAACGCTATGTCTCTTTTCTCAACTCCCTCAAAACAATGATTGATGAGGGGAAGTCTCTCTACCATGCATTGAACACCCAAAAGGTCTATACACTTCCAGAGTTCTATATTCAGAGTCTGAATATTGCCGGACAGAGTGGGAAAATGGTAGAAGTACTGACCAATATGGGGGCCTTTTTCTCTGCTCAGGATAAAATACGCAAACAGGTCAAAGGGGCAATGGTTTACCCCGCCGTTATCTTTACCGTTGCCGTTGCCATGACAGCATTTCTTATCACCTTTGTCGTACCGAAGATCACAGAGATATTTGAAGATACGGATCAGCAACTTCCTCCTATCACACAGTTCGTTTTGAATATTAGTGACTTTCTAACCGCTTACTATCTGTATCTTATCATGGGGATCATACTCTTCATCATCATTTTCAAGCTTGTTTATACAAAGACCGATGCCTTTCACCGCTTTATTGACGGATGGCTCTTAAGAGTACCTGTACTGGGAACACTCATACAAAACCATGAACTCGGAAGATTTTCCTATATCCTATCATTACTGCTAAACAGCGGTGTCGCTTATGCACAGGCTGTCAAACTTGCCGTTGCCTCTTTTGGGAACTATAAACTGATCAGCCTTTTTGAAAATGCCTCGATCAAGGTAATGGAAGGGAACAAGCTCTCCAATGCTCTGCAGCTGAGCAAAGGGATCAAACTCAAACGGAACTTCATGCAGTCGCTTGCATTGGGAGAAGAGTCCAGTGAAGTAGGAGAGATACTGGAAAACATCTCTAAACTGTATGCTGAAGAGAATGAAGAAAAACTTAAAATACTTCTGAGTATGCTCGAACCGTTCATGATGCTTGTCATCGGAGCTGTAGTGGGGGTGATCATCTCTGCCATGCTGCTGCCGATCTTTACCATGACACAGGGATTGAAGTAAAATATGGGCACCTCTAATAACCCCATACGCCCATAATGGGTTTTGCAGATGTGAGATTTTACAAGAGGCTTTCAAGTCCTAGCCAAAGCTAAGACGATGGAAGCATCTTGTGAAAGATCGCGTCTGCAAAGCCCACCCTTTGGGCAATGCCGGCTTTGCCCTATGCGGCGTTACACTTTTTCGACTTAGCTACGGCTAGGTCTGTAAAGTGTGCCTTGCCTAGAACAAAGCCGGCAATGTTATGAGCATATGGGGTTATTAGAGGTGCCCATATATGAAACAAGGAGAAACATAATGACAATTTTAAAAAAAGTGGGATATTCAGCACTGTTTGCTACATCTGCTCTTTGCGCAGACGGTATGGGGGGAGAGATCTCTTTGGGTATTTTCAGCCATTCTCCGAATGGTTATGCCTCCTATGAAAGTTCTTCTTCTGTAGATCTTGAAGAAGATCTGGGGTGGAGCAGAGAGCAGGATATGATGTTCAAAGCCTATCTGGAACACCCCGTACCTTTTCTCCCGAATCTAAAGGTAGGCTATACAAACCTGTCACATAATGGACGAGGTACCGTTACCGCCTTCTCCTGGGGAGGTATCATTAATGTAGACGGAGATATAGACTCCTCCCTTGATCTTAAAATGTATGATGTCACATCCTACTACGCATTGCTGGATAACACCATTGAAATCGATACCGGTATCACACTACGCTATTTGGATGGCAACATCGATGTTACGGTCACACCGTTTCTTTCACTCCTGGAAGAACATGAAGTTGTCAGTTTTACTTCCCTGGTCCCTATGCTCTATGGAAAATTCAGAGCAAATATTCCTGCAACCGATATCAGTTTACAGGCCGAAGGAAATTTCATTACCTATGAAGATACTACTTTTTATGACTATGAGATAAGTACACGCTATACTTTCAGTATGGGAATCGGTATCGAAACAGGGTACAGAGCCATACATCTTGACAGTAAGGATCTTGAAAACGGATTAACTGCCGATATGGACTTTAAAGGGCCGTATGTATCTCTTGTCTGGAATTTCTAATGGCAAAACAACGATTTAGAGATATCAAACAGGGAAAAGCCGCCCCTGTAGAGACAAACAACTCCAAGAGAGAAACGCCTCGGAAAAACTATGCAACTGTAGGTGACAAACTCAAAGCTTTTCTCACTGACAGCTTTATGCTTCTGATGCCGATTATGTATGTGGTTTTCTATCTGGTGATGGGCGGACGCGAGGGATTTGCTGAACATAAGATAGTGGGATGGCTCTATATTCTTGTACCGCTTGTTGTCTTACAGACACTTTTCATGTACAAAAGCGGACAGACACCAGGATACCGTGCCTACAAGATAGAGGTCATCGATGAGGCAACAGGGAAACGTCCTTCTCTTTTTCTGATTCTGTTCAGAAATCTCTGTGCCATTCTCTCCATGGCAACGCTCTTTGGCTGGATGCTGATGTTCTTCAGAAAGGATAACAAGAACCTGCATGACTTGCTGAGCGGAACAGCTGTCATCAGAAAACCATGAAAACACTACTGACGCCCCTGGCACTCTTTTTGAGTGCTTTCTACTTTTTCTATTTTGCCCTGGTGGGTGTCTATGTGATATTTATGCCAAAGGCTCTGCTTGACCTTGGGTACAATGCTGTGGAAGTAGGGATCATCTATGCAGCTGCTCCCTTTATGCGCTTTCTTCTCCCTTTCATCTTCAGACACTTTGTCACACTGACCCCCAAAGTCTACCTTGCAGCACTCATTATTACCTTTGCTGCGACCCTGCTTTTTTGGGCTACAGTCAATCACTTTATGCTATACCTCATCGCCAACCTTCTCTTTGGAGGTGCCATGGGGGTCTCTCTTCCCTATGTAGAGACCATTGCACTTGCGATACTTTCCAAAAGCCGTTACGGTAAAGTACGTTTATGGGGTTCACTGGGTTTTATGGCTATTGCACTATGGCTGGGGAAAGTACTCACTGTACCGTTTGAAGCACTTTACTACCTCTCAGCCATGACTTTTCTTACAATGCTCTTTGGTACTCTTCTCATCAAGTATGACAGAACAGAGCATACATCTTCCCTGGAGGATGCAACCTTCTCGTTATCAAAGTACTGGGCATTCTGGATTTCGGTCTTTTTGATGCAGGTTGGTTTTGGAGGATTCTACAACTTCTTCACCATCTATGAGACCTCCCACGGTATTTCATTGGAGATGACCAGCTGGATGTGGAGTTTCGGCGTGATCTGCGAAATCGTGATGCTTTACTTCCAGGGGCCTCTTTTGCAACGGAATCTGCTCAATATTCTGCAGTTTGCCACACTGGTGACGGCAGGAAGATGGCTTATACTCTATCTCTTTCCTGATTCTGTCACACTAACCTTTGCATCACAGTCTTTACATGCAGTCAGTTTCGCTCTCTACCATACCGCTGCCATCACTTATGTCTTCTCTCTCTATACCCAGAAAAAACTGGCACAGCAGTTCTTCCTGGGTATCGCTTTCGGACTGGGAGGCTCTGTCGGTGCTGTACTCTCCGGACAGATATACGGAGAGTACCTCTTTTTGGTCGAATCAGGCATTACCTTTATGGCTTTTGTGGTATTGTGGATCCATCAGAGACGCAAGAAGGAGGTACTGCATGAAACATAAAATGCCCGCTGTTATCTTTGCCGGAGGGAAGAGCTCCCGCATGGGAGAGGACAAAGCCCTACTCCCTTTTGGCAGTTTTCCTACCCTTGTACAGTATCAGTATGAACGTTTGTCCAAAATATTCGAGAAAATCTATCTCAGTACAAAAAGTGCAAAGTTCAACTTTGAAGCACCGCTTATACAGGACCTCTATAGTGAAAGTTCACCGCTTGTCGGACTTGTTTCCGTTTTTGAAACTCTGGATACGGATGAAATCTTTATTTTGAGTGTCGATGTACCTTTTATAGAAGAGAATATTATTAAAAGCATACTGAAAGAACCGTCTGGCTATGATGCTGTGATAGCTAAAAACAAAGGACAGCTACAGCCGCTGTGCGGACGCTACTCACGTTCGATACTCCCCCTTGCCAAAGCAGAGCTGGAAAGAGGTAACCATAAACTGGGCATACTGCTGCAGCAGGCAAATACCTCTTATATGGCTTTTGAGGAGAAAAAAGCGTTCATGAACCTGAACCATCCCCATGAGTACAGGGAAGCTCTCAAGATCATTTCTTCTTAACCTGTAGCTGATTTTCATTCTCAAGCATCTGTATCATCAGTTTTTTGGAGAAGAAGAGGAACTTCTCAAAAAGCGTACTGTGGTATTTGTCTTTATGATAGATTAACAAAAAGTCACGCTTACACTCAAAGTTCTTTACCTTTACACGGTAAAGCTTCTCTTCTTGCAGTTCATTCTCTACAGAAATTTTCGAGATACAGGTAAGACATTCCCGGTTCATCAAAATACTTTTGATCGATTCTGTATGTCCAAGCTCAAAAAAGATATTCAGGTTATCCACCTTATCTTTGATATAGTCAAGAAAGACTTCGCGCGTTCCGGACCCCTCTTCTCTCAGTACCCACCGTTTATCCGCCAACTCATCAATATAGCATGAGTCGCATAGATCCTTTTGGGAAGAGACAACAATCAGCTCATCTATCCCAACTTTCTCCTTAATAATATCTGACCCCGAAACAAAGCCCTCAACAAATCCGACATCGATCTCGCCGCTTTGGATCATCTCTGTGATCTCTTTGGTATTACCCTCTTTAAGCGTGATCTTTACATCAGGATAAGAGCTCATATAGCTGCAGATGATCGAAGGCATCAGATAATCTACGATCGTTGTACTCGCCCCTACACGGATCATCCCTTTGTTCTCAGAGTTTTGGAACTCATACTCTATATCCGAAAGCTTTCTAAAAAGCGGCTCTATCTCTTTGTGAAAAGCACGTCCCACCTCATTCAGTACCAGTTTCTTGTTAATACGGTCAAATACCGGACGACCCAGAATACTCTCAAGCTCTTTGATGGACATTGAAATCGCTGATTGACTGAGGTTCATCTCTTTGGCTACATTGGTCAGGTGCCCTGAGGCTACCACATTAAGGAAAATTTCCATCTGTCTGAGTGTTAGTTTCATGATTGACTCTCTTTTATTCTAAAAAATTTATTATTGTACACTATTTGATTTATTTCATGATTATATCAGAAATATGGTAGAATTTCAAAAAAGTAATCAATTTTTTTGAATGAAATTTTACTAATGAGGAAAAAAGTATGCCATTTTCACCAGAACACCGCAAAGGTACCTTAAGTGGTATCATTTTCGTTGCTATTTTTGCTGCAGGTGCAACCTACCTCGCCGGCATGGGTCCGATCAAAGCACTTGGCCTCTCTCCATTGGTCATCGGTATTGTCATGGGTATCTTCTACGCCAACACCCTCCATAACCAGACACCGGCAGAATGGCAGGGCGGAATCACCTTTTCTGCAAAAAAGATCCTTCGTTTTGCTATCGTGCTTTACGGTTTCCGTATTACCTTCCAGGAGATCGCTGCAGTCGGAATGGACGGATTTCTTGTTTCGCTTATCATGCTGACATCCACACTTATCCTTGGGTCATGGCTTGGCTACAAGATGTTCGGTATGGAGAAAGATACTTCCATTCTTACTGCATCCGGAGCCGCTGTCTGTGGTGCTGCTGCTGTTCTTGCCACGGAACCGGTACTCAAGTCCGAAGAGTACAAAGCAGCCATTGCTGTATCGATGGTCGTTCTTTTTGGAACGATATCTATGTTCCTTTACCCGGTACTCTACACAACACTCATTGAGAATGCTACAGGTTTCCTGCATATGACAGCAAGAGAGTTCGGTATCTATGTGGGAGGGACCATCCATGAAGTAGCACAGGTTGTTGCAGTTCCTGCTTCTGTACCCGGTTCCCCCAAAGAGATGGCGGATGCTGCCGTGATCGTGAAAATGACACGTGTTATTATGATCGCTCCAATGCTTATACTCCTCGGGCTTTATCTCTCGTACAGTGCCAATAAAGAGGGAGGAGCGAGTAAAGAGAAGACGCCTCTTGTTATTCCCTGGTTTGCTGTCTACTTCATCATGGTTGCCGGCTTCAACTCATTGCATCTGCTTCCTGAGAACATTGTATCTCTCATCAATGAAGTCGATACTTTTCTGCTTACTATGGCAATGACCGCTCTTGGTATGGGAACTATCTTTGCAAAGTTCAAAGGGCTCGGACTCGCACCGGTCTATACAGCATCGAGTATGTTCGTATGGCTGGTTGTCGGTGGCTTCCTTGTAACAAAACTTATTGTTGAGGTGATATGAGTCCTCTTGACTTTTTCTGCTCTGCCTGCGTTACAGAGTAGTTTGTTTTTCTTCACAACGAAAAGTATTGAACTACAGAACACCATATGAAATATTTTTTGAAAAACTTACCAAGAAATTGACTGCATGATTAAATTTGAATAGCACTTATAATTTTAAGGGCATATGTAAAATAGACTTTATGATAGTGGTGGCCACGAATGGACTCGAACCATCGACCACCACCATGTCAAGGTGGTGCTCTACCAACTGAGCTACGCGACCACATATTTTGTAGGTGGGAATTATATACGAAAATAGCTTAAACTCCTCTCATAAAGAAGAGTTAGTTTTGACAAACCCAACTGCTCTCTGCACAGAGTCTGTCCAGGTATTTACCTGCTTCTGTCTTACCAAGCTTCAAAGCTTTTTTGAGATTCTCATATGCTTTGAGCTTATCGGTCGGAATACCCTCTCCCCAGGCATACAGAATACCTACATTAAGCTGCGCATTGGCATCACCCATATCGGCTGCTTTCCTAAAATGTTCAAATGCTTTTTGTATATCCTGGGCAACACCTTTGCCTTCAAGATAAAGCGTACCCAGATTATTGTGTGCCTGTATGATCCCATGCTGTGCAGCCTTTTCATACCAGTACTTTGCCCGCTCATAGGAATGTTCTTCCTGTTCGCCAAGACTATGGTAGATCTCTGCAAGATTATACTGTGCAGAAGCCAGTCCCTGCTTGGCCGCCCTTTCATACCACTCCATCGCCTTTTTAATATCCTGCCGGGCACCTTTCCCCATAGCATACATCAATCCGACATTATACTGTGCTTTTGCATCACCATTCTTGGCCAGTATATAAAAACCGTTAAGTGCTTCAATATAACTTCCGTTCCTGTAGGCCTGCATTGCATTGTCAAACTCACCGGCAAACAAACTAACTGCCAATGCTGCACCTAAGAGTATCTTTTTCATTCCCGTCCTCTTCATATCAATGTTTCGGCAATAAATGTCTTGGTCACTTTCCCGCCAAATCTGTATACACCCTCTTCACAGCTGACATACAGCTCATCTCCGCTTTTAGGGTGTACCTTGACCTGGCCGGGCACTTTCCCCTCTTTATGATTACGAATGAAACAGGCCACCATACCCGTTCCGCACGCCAGTGTTTCATCTTCCACACCACGCTCATAGGTACGGACATACATCGTATTCCCCTCTATCTTACAGATGTTGACATTGACATTGTATTTTTCTCTAAGCTTTCGTGCCTGTTCCAGATCAAATGTATCAATATTGTCACGTACTGCTACCAGGTGCGGTACACCTGAATCGATCAGCCACCATATTTCATCATCCTCTTCAATATCGGTTCGGATAATACGTGGTTCAACCATATCACTGACCACATACAGACCGTTGATCGTGGCATGGATCACTCCCGCACCGGTAAGGAACTCCGCTTTACCGTTCTTGCTGATCCCTTTCTCATGGGCGAAGTGAGCCACTGCACGGCTGGCATTTCCGCACATTGCCGCATAAGAGCCGTCTGCATTGTAGAATTCCCATTCAAAATCGTACTCAGGATGAGGCAGCACTACCACCATCCCATCTGCTCCCACACCATTCTGGCGATGACAGAGCTTCTTTGCAAGCTCAGATCTGTCTGCTTTCTCCTGCGCAATGAAGATGATAAAATCATTTCCGTTGGCAGAGTATTTGGTCACTGTCATGCAAACTCCTTCAGTATCGCATCTTTTACTTGCTCGTATTCTATCCTAAGTTGGGTTTTATCACAACTATTGTCGATGACAAAATCGGCCATATAGCGCTTCTCTTCAATATCTATTTGTGCAGCGATCCGTTCCAGTATCGCTTTTTTGTCAAGTCCGTCCCTGAGTATCGCTCTTTCTATCTGTTTCTCCTGTGGTGCATAGACAACAAGAGAGCGCTTTATAGGATAGCGTTTCCCTTCAAAAAAGAGTGGGATATCCACGATATACGGCTTCCTTTTTGCATCTTCTGTTTGTGCTTCCGTTTCAATCCTCTCATAGATCAAAGGGTGTAGCAGATGCTCGAGAGCTTTACGTTTCAGAGGATCTGCAAAAATCACGGTACCCAACGCTTTTCGGTCAACCCTTCCCTCTTTTACCATCTCCTCTCCAAACATTTTAACGATCCGGTCACGCTGCTCTTCCAATATCTCATGTGCGATCCGGTCGGCATCAATAACTGTAAACCCATCTTCTTTAAACATTTTTGCCACAGAACTTTTTCCTGTCGCTATGCCTCCTGTCAGTGCCACAGCATAGTCAAATGTCATCTTTTACCACCTTTTGTAAGACTGCAGCTGCATCCGGTCATAATGGTACACATCATCCCTGAACTGCAATTTTCCGTCATAATCCACCCAGGCGGTCAGATAGACAATATCGACCGGTACCTTTTTGCTCAAACGCATATGGACATTCTTTTTACCTTGAAGGATCTGTTCAGATTTTGCAAGATCAATGTTCTCTTCAAACGCTGCAAACGTTCTAAACAGCTCCCTTGGTTTTTCCAGGCGTACACATCCGTGGCTGAAAGCCCGCTTCTCTCTTTTAAAAAGAGGTTTTGTCGGTGTATCATGCATATAAACAGAAAATCTGTTAGGGAAAAGAAACTTAATCTTTCCCAGGGCATTTCTGTAGCCGGGTGGCTGGGCAAAACGATAGGGAAGATGTTTACTGTACCGGTAAGCTGCCCAGTTAACCGAAGCAGGATCGATCTTTCTGGCATCTCTGCCCCAGCCCGTATAGACATCGATCCCCTCTTTCCTCATTGCATACGGATTACGCAGGAGTTTAGGGATCATCTCCTTTTGAACAATACTTTTTGGCACATTCCAGTAGGGGTTGAGCACAATTATCTCCACCTCATCGGAAAAGATCGGTGTCGGGTGATTTGGTTTACCCGTAATCACTTTCATACTCTGAATCAGCTTCCCGTTCTCTTCAAAGTAGAGTGTGAAAAACGGAATATTGATGATGATATGCCGATGCGGCTGTCTCGGATTGAGCCACTTGATACGGTCAAGGTTGAGGCGAATTGTTGCAATGCGCTCAGAGACAGGAGTGTTCAATGCTCTCAGTGTTGCCGGTCCCACAACACCGTCTGGTTTAAGTCCGTTACGTTTCTGAAAATGCCTGACTGCTTCCTGAAGACAACCGTCATACAGCTCCCCCTCTACACTCTCACTGCATCCGGTATAATCACCTGTGACCTTCAGTCGTTCCCGAAGAGAGTATACTCCTTCGTCATGGCTGCCAGGGTCAAGTTTTCTTCTATGCAGCACTACCCTCTGCCAACCGCCATCAGCTTCAATATCCATATAGTGTTTAAGCGCTTTTTGCAATGCCCGGTAGTGGTAGGCTGTCGGTACAGCAGCCTGAAGTTCCTTCTTCATGTCTCCTCCAAGCAATGCCCTCTCCACCATCTTCACAGGATCCACATCCGGCCGGTGCAGTACCCATTCTGTACTTACCCCGTTGACCTTCAGGTTGGAGATGCGTGCCTGAAATGCCCCCCAGTTGATACTGCCAAAGTAAGCATAGTCTATATAGGCTTTATAGAGCAAAGAGATCTTAAATTCCATCTCCATTTTTTGAAGGAATGTACTTTGGGAAAGATAAAGGTTTTGCGCTTCCTCATAAAGAAGTCTGGCATCACGGTAGAGCTTACTTTCCGGATCGAGTGTAAAATCCTCCTGCATCGTTCCAAAAAGTCCTTTAGCCGGTGAAGAAAGACCCTTTTCCTGCATCCAGACCGGTAAAAACAGAAGCTCTTTGTAAAACCTTTTCAAAAAACTTTTGGAAGGCTGGGTCTTCAAAGAGTTGAATATTACATCCGTTGCATGCTCTTCAAATGCCATTTGACCGGCATACAAAGGCGTCATGTGCAGTGACAGTATCATCACTGCTGTACCCAACCAGAGCCTTGCCTGCTTCCAACTTTGCTGCATCTTGTCTCGCTTTACCGTAAGTTTTTGGGTTATCAGAGGTGCCCTTCAAATAATTATATCGTAACGTTATCAGATAAATGCTAAAATAAGAACGCTTTGAATACTTCATGCATTCACAGCAGGATCGGAAGAGGAAAGGTATGCATTTTACACTCGGGTCACCCTGGTTCCTACTGCTTCTACTGTTACTGCCCTGCTTTTTCTGGTGCAGAGAAACAGACAGAAGCTTCTATGTTTCAAAACTTGACTGGGCAGGAAAGGAGAGTTCTCTTCTCTCATGGAAACAGTGGTTCAAAATTCTCATTTTTACACTTATGGTCATTGCTCTGACCAAACCCTTTGTCTATGAGAGTGAAGGCAACCAGTATAAAAAGGGCCGTGATCTTATCCTTGCCATTGATGCAAGCGGCTCCATGGCACAAAGCGGTTTTGATGCCAGGAACCGTTTCAGTAGCAAATATGAAGTCACCCTCAAACTGGCTAAGACCTTTACCCAAAAACGTTACGATGACAATATAGGTGCCGTGATCTTCGGTACCTTTGCCTACACTGCTTCCCCCCTCACATACGATCTGGAAGCTCTGGAATATCTGCTTGACATGACCACAGTCGGTATTGCAGGAGAAAGTACCGCCATTGGTGATGCCATCATGCAATCCATCCGTACACTCTCCTATGGAAAAGCAAAAAACAAAGTGATTATTCTGCTTACTGACGGATATCATAATGCAGGGAAATATTCACCAAAACAAGCAGTTGCCGAAGCAAAAAAGCTTGGAATCAGGATCTATACTATCGGAATCGGCAAAAAAAGTGACTACGATGCCGCACTTTTGCAAACTATAGCCAAAAAGAGTGGCGGGAAAAGCTACAGTGCAAACAGTGCAGAAGCACTCAGTGCAGTCTTTTCCGAAATCTCAAAACTTGAACCCAGCCGCATCCGCGGGGAGAATTATCTGAACCAGAGACTGCTTATCTTTTTCCCGCTGATCATTGTGATAGGTCTTCTGCTTTTATGGATATTCCGTCAAGAGAGGGGGAGAGAATGAGTCTTCTCTATCCACAGTTTCTCTGGCTGCTGATCCCTTTCGGATTACTCTTTCTCTACCTGAAACCCAATCTCCTGATACAAAGAGTCCATCTGATCATCCTTCTATTGCTGGTCTTTACGCTTACGCGTCCACAGCTGCAAAAAGGATTTCAGGAAGAGAGCATCGAAGCAAAAGAGGTGCTTATTGCACTGGATGTCTCCTACTCAATGCGGGCTACCGATGTCAAGCCTACCCGCTACGACTATGCCAAAGCAACTATTGATACCCTCTTGAGAGAGAATGTACAGGATAACATCATGCTGATCGCCTTTACAACCAACCCCCTGCTTCTCTCTCCCCCTACAACAGACCATATACTCGTAAGGACAGCACTCAATGCTCTTGATCTGAACAACATTCTCACCAAAGGTACATCACTTGAAAAACTCTTTAAAAAGATCTCAAGCATGAAAAAAGTCCACCGTGAACTGCTGCTCATCACCGATGGAGGAGAAGAGAAAGACCTGAAGAGGCTGACAACAGCACTTGAAGATACCGATATTCACTTGACTATCCTGGCACTGGGAAGCAAACAGGGGACAACCATTCCCACAGAAGATGGAAGTATGCTCAAAGACAGCGACAACCATCTGGTCGTTTCACGTATCAACCCTCTTCTCAAAGAGCTTGCACAAGCCATGAACGGTACATACCTGACCGCATCAGGGAATCCACAAAGCACTTCCGATGCCATCAACCGCAGTTTTTCACAATCACACCTGGAAGCCAAAAGAGTGAACAAACTGCACTATACCACTACCGAACTCTACCAGATACCTCTTTTATTGGCTCTCCTGCTCTTTTTGATGCTGCATACCCGTGCCTCGAAATACCTGCTGATACTTTTTGCCCTCCTGGGTATACCGCTTCAGGCATCCTTCCTCGATACCTTCTACCTTGACCAAGCCTATCATTCCTATGAAGCCAAAGAATACAACACTACGAAACGTATCCTTACAAAAATAGAGACACCCTCTTTACAAAAACAGTTCGCTCTGGCCAATACCTTTTACAAGCTGCACCAATACAAAAAAGCCATTGCCCTCTACTCAGCCATCCATTCTACCTCAGCATCGGTCAAACAAAAGCTTTACTACAATATTGCCAATGCCTATGCAATGCAAAGAGCGTATGATAAAGCCAAGATATATTATACTAGAGCCTTGCAGCTGGGAGATGACGAAGATGCTCTGCACAACCTGAAAATCATTGCACTTTTAAAGAAAAAAAAGCGTGCGGAACTTGGTATTTCCCATCCCAAATCCCAAAGCAGCGACAGCAGCAAAAGTAATGCAGAAAAGGGCAGTCAGTCCAAAAAAACTCAGGATGAGGAGCAGCAAAGTTCCGGCTCCGGCTCCGGAGGCGAAAAACAGGAAAGTACAAAAAAGAAGCAGGAAAAACAGAAACTGATACTCGATAAAAGAGAGGAACAGCAACCACTCAGTTCGAAGGTTTACGAGCTCATCAACAAAGGATACATCCATGAAACACATCCCTGGTAAGTTTCTGCTGCTGTTGACACTATGGCTTGTCACCCTGCAGGCAGAAGATTTCAGCTTTAACTATCATATCCGGAAACATAACCCCTATGTGAAAGAACCTCTTCTTCTCTCCATCGATCTGAACCAGACCAACCATGATATTGTCCTGCTTTTCAATTTCGATCTCAAACCAAGCGATGACTACACTTTTCAACGGATCGATTCGGAAGAGACCGACACACACCACAATGCAAAGGTGCACTACCTCTACCTCCTCTATCCGCTAAAGTCCGGAGAGGTCAAAGTCCATTTCGATCTTGTCAAACGTGTAACCAATGACGAGAGTGTTGCATACAGTTTTTCCGGTGACAGAGACAATGTCAAAGGTTTGGTTACAGAAGATACCAAAATAGATCTGCCTCCACTTACTCTGCATGTCAAAGCTCTTCCAAAAGGGACACAGATCGTAGGAGACTTCAATCTCACCTATGACCTGAAACAAAAAGAGGCAAAAGCCTATGAACCGATCCCTTTCCAAGTCACCATTAGCGGAGAAGGGTACCCGCCTCTGCTCACGCATCTGCTGCCAAGAGATACCAACTTCACTCTCTTCAGTGAAAAACCGATCATCCATACGAGTCACTCCCAAAAAGGTACACAGAACAAGATCATCTACCCGATGGCTCTCTCCCACAACAAAAGTTTTGTACTCCCTGCCATAATGATCAGAGCATTCAATCCCCAAAAAGAGCAAAGCTATACGCTTGAGATCCCTTTACAAAAGATCAATATAGACAAAAGAGATATCAATGAACTGGTTGACAAGGTTGACACTCCTCCTCCATTAAGTACCGACTGGAGCTGGATGACAACACTTTTTGGCTATCTGCTAGCATTTGCTTCCGGATTTGCCGCAGCATGGCTTGTCAAATGGCAGAAAAAAAGAACAAAAAATACCGCCCACCCGCTTATTGAAAAGATCAACGTATGCAATAACAAAAAAATGCTTCTGCAACTGCTTTTGGCACATGATGCAGCAAAGTTCTCCAAAGTCATTGCAAAACTGGAAAAAGAACTTTACGGGGAAGGGACATACTCACTAAAATCACTCAAACAAGAGGCAAAGGAGCAACTGATATGACAACTAAGATCACCAAACTCAAAGAGGAATTACACAAAGCAGTCATTGGCCAGGAGGCAATGATAGAAGGACTGCTCATAGGACTGCTCAGTGACGGACACATTCTTGTTGAAGGAGTACCCGGACTTGCAAAAACCACGACTATCAATGCTCTTGCAAAGACATTGGGGCTGGATTTCAAGCGTATCCAGTTCACTCCGGACCTTCTGCCTTCAGATATCATAGGTACACAGATATACAATCCCAAGGACCATACTTTCAGCATCAAAAAAGGTCCTCTTTTCACCCATCTGCTTCTGGCCGACGAGATCAACCGTGCTCCCGCAAAAGTACAGTCCGCGCTACTTGAGGTGATGCAGGAAAGACAGGTAACCATCGCCGATGAGACTTTTACTCTTGAAAAACCCTTCCTTGTCATGGCAACCCAGAATCCCATCGAACAGGAGGGGGTCTATACATTGCCGGAAGCACAGCTTGACCGTTTTATGATGAAGCTTGTTGTCTCCCATAATACAGAAGAAGAGGAACTGGAGATCATGCGAAAAGGGGCGACCAAAAGTTTTGAAGCAGTACAAAAGGTGCTCAGTATCGAAGATCTCTGTGCTCTTCAGGAGGAACTGGAAAAGATCCATATTGATCCGGAACTGGAGCAGTATATCGTCCAGCTTGTCACTGCTACAAGAACTCCGGAAAAATTTGGTCTTGAAAGTATTTCACAGAACATTATGTACGGTGTCAGCCCCCGTGCCTCCATCGACCTCTACAAGGCAGCCCGTGCAAAAGCCTTTTTGCGCGGTAACAACTTTGTCACCCCTGCTGATATCGGATACATAATCCATGATGTCCTGCGCCATCGTATTGTACTCAGCTATGAAGCACGGGCCAGAGGGATTAAAACCGATGAGATCATCACAAAGATCATAGAAACAGTGCCGATACCATGAAAAGTATTCAGTGTTTAGCGTTTAGGATGCTTTGCATCTGTCATTGGTTACTAGCAATTGATGATTGGGAAGATTCTCTTTTGAATAAAAGCTTTGCAAAGCAAAGCATACCAACACTACTCGTGAAAAAAAAGGTCACTCTATGAGTTCTTCTTTCAAAGCGCTCCAGCTCAAGGCAAGACACCAGGTCTACACTCTTTTAAGCGGCCATAATCTTTCCCGACTGCATGGTGAAGGGTATGATTTTGCCGAACTGCGTGAATACCAGATGGGAGACGATATCCGAAAGATCAACTGGACCGTGACAGCAAAGCTTGGCAAACCCTATATTAAAGAGCTGCATGCCAACAGGGAACTCTCTGTCGTTGTCTCTGTACTTATGGATGGCGGGGTCTATTTTGGTGCCGGTAATGCCAAACAGAAAACCATGACAGAGGTAGCTTCACTGCTGGGCTATGCTACCCAGCACAACAACGACCTGTTCAGTGGGCTGCTCTACACCAAAGATCAGATATATATGACACCTCCTACCAAACAGCTCTTTGAGATAGAACATTTTTCAGAACAGATCCATTCCCTCGAAGTGCTTCACTCCCAACTTGACCTGCAAGCTTCAATTGATGATCTTTTCAAACGGATACACAAACCCTCCCTGCTCTTTATTCTTCACGACTTCCTTACCCCTGTTGACCTCTCTCTGCTGGCACAACGCCATGAAGTGATCGCTGTTGTCATTCGTGAAAGAGAAGAAGAGTTTCCGGGGGAAAAGGGTGAGATCATCATGCAGGACCCCAGAAGCGGAACAAAGTTCAATACCTACTTTGGCAAACGGAGTGTTACCCGCTACCTTGCCAGACGGGAAGCAAATGATGAGAAGATACTCGAACACTTTTCACAGTATGATATACGTTATATAAAGATATTTACGGATGAGGAGTCTGTAGAAAAGCTTATCTCTCTGTTCCGGTAGCGTCTTACAGACCGAGCCCTTTCAGCAGGGATCCTGCTCCCTCTCCCCACTTCTTTTCCAACTTCTCTCTAAGCTTGTTGCCAAATTTCTCTTTAAGTATGGCACCTGTATCAAGAACGATCTTCGGATGATCGGTCGTCCCTGTGATCTTTCCATAAACCGTATACCCTTCATACACGAACTTCAGTCGCCCACTTTGCATTTTGGTTCTTTTATTGACCCTGCCTTTTGTAATCTCTATGGCACTTCGTGTGCCTTTTGCATATAAAGTATAAGCGATGTCATCACCCTTTATATTGGCATGCAGTGTGGTTGACAGGAAGATGATCCGTGCCGGATCTTTTCCCAGTACCCCCTTTAGTACCTCAGTCAATGCACTCGGCTTGATCTGAAAAGATGTGATATTGAGATCGGCAACACCGATTTGTGATCTCATATTATACACTGCCTTACCCGAAGCCTTTCCCAGAAAACTTTGCGGATACCCCATAAACTTTAAGATATTTGGCAAAGGAACGGCTTCTATATTTGTCTTAAGTTGATCTCCAGTCAGTGTATAGTTCACACTTCCACCCAAAGATCCCGTATTTCCGGTTACTTTCAACTGCTTTGTCCTACTGAGCTTGCCATCGAGTGTTAACGGTCCGTAAAATTTGAAACCTGTCAGAGTATAAAGCCTTGCAAGATCCGGAATATCCAGATGGTATTGTGCAGAGAAGTTTCTCTGTTCCGTATCTGCTACGATCTTTTTGAGATGAATATCACCCAGTTCCGGCATCTTCACTGCAGTATCTCCATAAACCACATGCTCTTTCATCACCCCTTTAGCTGCCAAGGAAAGCTTCATCTTCACCGGCTTACCCGTAAGCTTCTGCATGGCCTCAGGCTGAAGGGTCAACGTTTTCCCTTTGAAATAGAATGTGCCGTCGAGATGCTTAAGATCGGTGATGTTCACTTTTGCATCCATGGTTCCTTTCACATAGACAGGCAGGCCCATAAGTACCAATACTTTATCTGTATAGAACTGCAGAGCATCCAGTTCAGCTTTCACTCCATCATAGGCAAATGCCACCTTCTTGCCAAGACCTTTTGCTTCACCCCTCACGGAGATCGTTTTATCATACTCAACATTTCCGCTTAGAGTGACCGCTTTTCCTTTTTGTGCACCGGTTCCGGTCACTGGCAGCGCTGCATCATGAACCTTGACATCATACTTCGAGACCAGTCTCTGTCTACCGATATCGTACTTCATCGATCGAAGCATGATATCAGCTGCAGTTGAACGTACTTTTGTATCTGCCTGAACTATCTTGTTTTCGATCTTCCCTTCCGAATGCAGTATCAGGCTGTTATGTTCACGGATCTTATACTTGAATACTTTTTCGATCACTTTGGCATTGAGCTTTCCTTCCTCTATATCGATCACATAACTACCCGACTGCACTCTTTTGTCATCGATCCTGATTTTTCCATGAAGTACTCCGTCCATCCATACAGGCTGCTTTACAAAACGCAAGACCTTTGCCACAGAAAGTGATGCCATATCGATCTCGGTATGCTCTCCTGTATTGAACATAAGCATACCGCCCAAAGAGTGGCTTTCCCCTGTAATCTGTACTCTTTTCTCTTTTACTTCTACTTTCCCCACTGCACTGAATGGGCCAGAAAGTCTGTTATCGGTCAAAATACGCATCTCTTTGACATCCATCTCATACAGGGCTCTGAGTGTTCCCTCTTCCGTATAGAATACCCCGTCATGCACCTTCATTCTGAACAGATTGCTTTTCCCGTCCGCCGAAAAAACGATTCTCCTGCCGTTGAGTGCTGCATCTGCCCGGAGAGAGAAGTAGCTCTCTTTGGGCAAAGAGTAATGATAGTACTTTTCTACCAGTTTATAGTCAAACAGCGCCTTATTTACACTGAGTCTGGCATACCCTTTGGCTCCCTGTTTGCCGATACTGGGCATATTGATCTCCAGGTCAGCCTTTCCTTTTGCCAAAGGCGGCTGCTTGGTGAGTTCCAGCACTTCTGCCAAAGAGAGACCCTGCATGGATGCTTCGACCTGTCGGACTTCTCCATTGATTAAACGCAGCCTGTAGGCGATCGGCGCATTCAGTGCCGTTCCTTTACCGCTGAGACGGATATCCTCTGCAACCCCTTTGAATCTCCCCTTGATATCTGCCTGCCGGAGCTTCATACCTCCATATGCAAAATGATCTGCCACGATATGATATGCACCATCAAAAGAACGTGTCCACAGATCATATCGTGAAACGATATCTGTATGCACTTCTCCATTAATCAGCAAATTCAGCTTCAGGCTGCCCGCACGCAACCGGTACGCTTTGATTTCCACCGGCATACCTGTCTTTTTTTCAAGCTGCTCCTTCAGATAGGGCTTCATTGTTGCATTTCCAAAATCACTGAACACAAAGAGAAAAAGTGCGGTAAGCACTAAGAGAGAAAAAAGCAGCAGTGACAAAAGTGTGATCATAATTTTATACATGATTTTATTATACATCGATTATCAAGAAAGTAAACCAGGATATTCACTTTTTAAAGTTCCCGGCAAGGTTCTGCACCCTAGATAAACAGTAAAAAGACAAACACTATAAAAAGAATAAAGTGGAGAAAACCTTCAAGTACATTTGTCTCCCCGTCATTAAAGTTCACCATACTTACCAAAAGTGTCAATGCGATCATCATCGTCTGTACCGGAGTCAAAGAGAGATTAAGCTCCATCTCAAGATAGTAGGAGGCCATGATCACTGCAGGGATCGTCAGCAAGACCGTTGCCAATGATGCACCGAGTGCAATATTGATAACTGTTTGCATACGGTCATCAACAGCCGCCCGTACAGCGGTAATCAGCTCCGGTGCAGCCGAAATCACAGCAACGCCGACCGCACCAATAGCAAGCGGCAGCCCAAAGGTCTCTAAAGTATTACCCATAAACAGAGAGAGAATTTCTGCAAGTACGCCGATGACAATGATCGAAATAACCAGATTGAAAGCGTGATACCAGGCATTGATCTCATGTTGCAGTTCGCAGCTCTCTTCCTTCTCACATACTGTTTCACTGTCCCTATTTTCACTGTCCCCATTATATTCAAAAAAATATTTGTGAGACAAAAGCTGCACACGAGTGAAAATGATGTAAAGGAAGACAAAGACTACCACATTGAACCACATAAACCGGTGATGATAAACAGGATCAATGAATTCAGGCAGCACCATTGCTATACCGATAGCAACCAGCAGCATAGAGAGATAGGAGTTTGAGGAGTCTACATTGTAAGGCTGTTCTCCATGCTTGATCCCGCCTATGATCGCTGCAAGGCCCAAAAGCCCGTTTATATCAAGCATCACTGCTGAATAGATGGTATCTCTGGCAAGTTCCGGATTCTCTGCATGCATCATCATGATAACGATGATCACGATCTCTACTATCACAGCCGACATCGTAAGAATAAGCGTTCCGTAAGGCTCTCCAAACCTTTCGGCCAGTTTTTCTGCATGATGTGCTACCGACATTGCCGCATAGATGATCACTACAAAAAGAGTACCAAACCCTATAAGGTTTCCTGCTGTAGTCTGCACCAGTGCATGTTCAAAGTAGGTTATACCCAGAAAAGTAATAACTGCCAGAAAGAGACTGTACTCTTTGGAGAACTGTTTAAAAAGACTCATCTTACTTTAAAAGATCCTCATATGTTTCACTGGCATCAAGTCTGAACTTCCCTTCTACTTTTACAATACGTTCATCCCCCGATTTCCATGCCTTTTTCAAACGCTTCAGAAATTTCTCCTGCTGTTTTGTTTTATCCAGTCCAAACTTTTTAAAGAGCTTTTTTACACTGATCCAGTGCCTCTTCTCCTCAGCCTCTTCACTCAGCACATCGATCGCTTCTTCAGTCGGTTTCTGGAACTCGAGCTGATGCATATAGAGTGCACGCATTTCATGGAATGCCTCTTTAAGAAGATCTATCTCTCCGCGAAGTGTCCTGGTGATCTGTTTGTTCGATTTTTTAAGATCCTTGACTGTATCTTTAAGTACGGCAATCGTCTCATCTTTTGCAGACAACAGTGCTTTATAGTCTTTATGAAGCTCTTTTGAGACAGGCTTGTCCGATTTCAAGGTTGCTGTTTTGGCACTTTCTGTACTTTTGGGGGAAGGGGGCCTTGCAGTCGTTTGAGACTTATTATCTTCATTGTCAACCACAATGTAAAGCTTACCCTCTACATCCTTCGCTGTCAATATACCACGCTTGATCTTTGCATAGACCGCCTGTCTGGAGATACCAAGCTCTTTGGCATACTCTGCAGGTTTCATCAGCTTTTCCATTTCTTGCCCCTCTTTACCTCCGGGTAACATATGGGCACCTCTAATAACCCCATATGTACATAACATTGTCGGCTTTGTTCTAGGCAAGGCACACTTTACAGACCTAGCCGTAGCTAAGTCGAAAAAGTGTAACGCCGCATAGGGCAAAGCCGGCATTGCCCAAAGGGTGGGCTTTGCAGACGCGATCTTTCACAAGAGGCTTCCATCGTCTTAGCTTTGGCTAGGACTTGAAAGCCTCTTGCAAAATCTCACATCTGCAAAACCCATTATGGGCGTATGGGGTTATTAGAGGTGCCCATATGAGACAACCCGGGTTTACAGTTTAGTAAATCATAGCATAAGTTTAATGAAAGGTATAGAAAAACCGATTAAATAGAAAAAACAGCACCTCCGCTCTGAGCTGTCAGCCTACAAGCATCCAAATAGCAGTACTCCATATTGGATGATAAAGCATTTCATATTCAGAAACTCTGTTTCTGAACACATCAGCATAGCTACTTTTGTGTACCGTCAAGTACCGGAACAAAGAGGCATGGTTCAATGCTCTCGGAGGTAATACGCCCGTTCTTTTTGTAAAAGCGTGTCAAAATATGGTAATTTTCACTCTGTTGAATAGGTGCAACCAGTATACCATCCTCTTTAAGCTGATCAAAAAGTACCTGCGGCACCTCTTTTGCTGTTGCCGAGAAGAGAATACGCTCAAACGGTGCATACTGTTTCCAGCCTCTCTGACCATCATCAAAACGGGTAAAGATATTGTGCATTTCAAGTTCACTGAAACGGCGTTTTGCCTCTTTGAGCAGTTCATCAATTCTCTCAATGGTAAAAACACGGCGACAGATCTTGCTGAGTATTGCCGCCTGATATCCGCTCCCGCAACCAATCTCCAGAATGGAATCCACACCTTTCAGTTCAAGGTGCTGGGTCATTTTGGCAACGGTCAGCGGTGAGGATATCCATTGGCGGGCTGCAAGGGGCAGGGCATCAAGTTTATAGGAGAGGTGCTTGAACTCATTAGGAACAAATGCTTCCCTGTCGACTTCCAAAAAGGCCTCTTTGACATGCGTATCAAGCAGAAAATGCTGTTCTATTTCATTCACAAGATTTTGTCTGTTTCTCGCTTTTATCATACCCTGCTTTTCCTCTGCCCCTTATTTATGCTGTGAATTCTATCGAAAATATGGTTAATTCATCACGATATAACGACGAAGCTTCTTGATCTCTCTAAAATCGACCCTGCCTTCTATTGCTTCGAGGCTGTCATCCATAATGACATTTCCGTTTGGAGAGATGACTGCAGAAGAGGCTGCCATGTCACTGTCACTGCTGTTGGAGACGATTACATAACACTGATTCATCACAGCCAGTGCCTGAGAGAGGATCTCCAGATGACGCTTTCGAGGCAATCCCCAGCGTGCAAGAACAAATACCACATCTGCTCCCTCAATCTGTTTCCAGAGTTCTTTAAAGCGTAGTTCAAAACAGATCAGGATCGCATACTTGACCCCGTCTATTTCAAAAGGTTTAATGCGTTTTTTCCTCCCCTCGGCAAGGTAAAGATCTTCATCACCCAGCTTGAAAAGCTTCACTTTCTCCTGGCGATGCACCACTTTATGTCTGTGTATCACTACAGCCTGATTATAGAAAACATCCCCTTCCTCTACCAGAAGCGTGAACACCAGTATAGGTTCATCGATCTCCTGTTTGAGTACCTTCAATGCTTTGGCCGAGAACTTCGCTGCCGTTGTCAGGTGCTCATAGTCATAGGCTGTCAGAAAGACCTCAGGCGCAACAATAATCTCTTTGTCACGATGGGTATGGATATACTCTAAAAGTCTCTCCAGATTGGTTTGATAGCGTTTTTCCGAGGGCAGCTGCAAGGCAGCAACCGGCATAGGTTTACGTCGGTACAGCATGATACTATCTTTTAAAAGTCATCAAGATCGAGACTTCCCTTGGAGTAGTTGGTTACATTCCCCTCGAAGAAATTGGTCTTCTGATCATTGAACTGTGAGAAGTTATCCACCCATTTGATCGGGTGTTCAACATTGTAAAGTTTCTCAAGTCCGACTGCATGGAGCCTTTTGTCTGCCAGATACTGAATATACTGCTCTATGATCCCATCTGTCAGTCCAAGTATCTGCCCCTGGGTAATATAAGCCCCCCATTCGCTCTCCAGTTTGACAGCTGCTCTGAACATTTCATAAATATCATCGATGAGCTCTTTTGTAAAAAGCTCCGGTCTTTCACGTTTGGTCGTATTGATCATATTCTGAAAGATCAGCAGGTGTGTGACCTCATCTCTCTGGATAAAACGGATCATCTGTGCAGTTCCAAGCATCTTGTCTGAACGTGCCAGCGTATAGAGATAGGCAAAGCCACTGTAGAAATAGATCCCTTCCAGGATCTGGTTGGCAAACATTGCTTTGACGATATTGGTATCGGTCGGATTTTTCGAGAGGTCCTCATAGACTTTGGCGATCGTGTCATTCTTGGACTTGAGTTTCATATCTCGTCTCCAGAGATCGTAGATCTCATCCGTGTTGGTAGAGATACTGTCGACCATCACCGCATAACTTTGTGAATGCAATGCCTCTTCAAAAGCCTGACGCACCAGAATAAGGTTCACTTCCGGAGAGGTAATGAAAGGGTTGAGGTTGTCAATGATGTTGTTCGTCTGAAGCGAATCCATAAAGATCAGTTGTGCCAGTACCTTGTCATAAGCTGTTTTCTCTGCATCGGTCAAATGCTTATAATCATTCACATCCCTGGTCATATCAACCTCTTTGGGGAACCAGGTATTGTTCAGCATCATCTCCCAAAGATTGTATGCCCATTGGTATTTAATGTCGTTCAGTTCGAATATCCCTGTCGGGTCTCCGCCAAAGATCTTTCTTTCATTAGTCTTCTCCCGGGAATCAGGATTATATATCTTTTTACGTATCATTGATGTATTCACCTTTTGTCTATCCACAGTCTGCCCATGCAACCTGACAACAGTACACTATATCGCTCATTCAATATTGTTGACAAAAGAAGCATTTAGACTTTGGAGTAAAATATTTTTAAATTATTATACACATCTATGCTGATTTTTAGCTACACTCCGAATATGAAACCCATCGAAGAAGAGAAACTAAAACAACTGCTGCAGATTGTTCCGGACTATCCTATGATACGTATCGTTCATTTTGCAGACAGCGGAGAGACCATGCCCCGGACCATTGGAGAATTCATAGAAAAAAAGGGGTATGAATATCAGATCAACTGTCTGGATACGGACTATTTTGAAACTCTGCAGAAAACATTTGATACACAAGAGAGCATCAAACCTGTCAAATTCACCCTGTCGCGTCCCCGTTATATGGTACAAGGCAAGGTTTTTGAGTATGTGTTCGTCACAGCCGCTGTAGAAGAGTCTATACGGGAGGATTTCCTAAAACGGGTACATCCTATCATGAAAAATGCGGGAAATATCATTATTTTTCTTCCCAAAAAAGACCATATCCAGCGATATGAATGGATGAGACTGCTGGAAGAGAACTATTATGTTGCGACCAATACCATCGATGATCTTTTTGAACACTACGATGTCCTGATCTCCAAAAAGATGCATGGTTGGGGCGGATGACAGACAGGGAGATCAGTGCAGCACAACTGAAGATAAAAGAGTGGTATGCCCGTTACGGAAGAGATAACCTGCCCTGGCGTATGACCGATGATCCCTACCACATCTACCTCAGTGAAGTAATGCTGCAGCAGACACAGGTCAAAACTGTACTGGAGCGCTACTATTTTCCTTTTCTGAAAAAGTTCCCTACGCTCAAAGCACTTGGAGATGCACCGCTTGATGAGGTACTCAAAATGTGGGAAGGGCTGGGTTACTACAACCGTGCCAGGAACCTGCACAAAACTGCTCAAACACTCATTGGGCAGGCACAAGGCGCTGCCCCTACGTTACCCACAGAAATAGATGAGCTTATCAAACTGCCCGGCATCGGTAAAAATACAGCTCATGCCGTAGCAGCCTTTGCCTTCAAACAGCCTGTTCCCGTTATGGAGGCAAATGTCAAACGCATTCTGTGCCGTCTCTTCCTGCTAAAATCCCCAAACGATAAACACCTATGGGAATATGCCTACAGACTGGTAGACAAAAACAATCCTTTCGATTACAATCAGGCAATGATGGATATCGGTGCGACCATCTGTCTTCCTAAAAAGCCTGAATGCGGAGAGTGCCCTCTGGAAGAGATATGCAATGGCAAAAAAGATCCTGAGCACTACCCTGTAAAAAAAAGCCGAAAAGTACCTGTAAGAGAACAGAATATCCAGCTTCATATCTATGATGACAAACTTTCACTTACCCAGCGTACAGGGAAGTTTCTTCATAGACTATGGGGATTTGAAAGTGTTGAAATGCCCCAGTGTGCAACCAGACACATCGGGATGGTCACCCATACCTATACCCACTTCAAGCTGGTTTGCAATGTCTTTGCCTACTACGAAACAGAGCCTGAACAGGAACACTATTTTTCGGTCAGTGAGATCAAAAAACTGGCGATCTCAAAAGTAGATGAAAAAATTATAAAATTGTATTTACATACCATTTCAGGTGAATAGTTAAGAGTGAAGAGTAAAGAGTTTTGGTATGCTTTTCTTTTAGAAACTGAAAAGATTTTATTAGATTGACTGAAGGTATAATAGATGAATAAAGAAGAAGAATTTGAACAAGCCATTACAAAAGTATTGGAACTGCTGGGAGAAGATCCCAGGCGAGAAGGCTTGCTTAAGACACCCAGCCGTGTAGCCAAAGCATTGCAGTTTTTGACAGAAGGGTACCATCAGGACCCCAGAGAAATCCTCAACCAGGCACTCTTTTCCACCAGCAATGACGAGATGGTACTTGTACGTGATATCGAGTTCTACTCTATGTGTGAACACCATATGCTGCCAATTATCGGAAGATGCCACGTAGCCTATATCCCTGACGGCAAAGTGGTTGGACTCAGTAAAATACCTCGTATTGTCAATGTCTATGCCCGCCGTCTGCAGATACAGGAGCAGATGACCGAGCAGATCGCCGATGCCATTTTGGAGACCATCAAACCCAAAGGGGTCGCGGTGGTTGTGCATGCACGCCATATGTGTATGGAGATGAGAGGGGTACAGAAGATCAACTCCACTACTGTCTCTTCGGCACTGCGCGGACTTTTTAAAAGTGATGAACGAACCCGTAACGAGTTCTACAACCTTATCAACACACCCGCACCTTCAAACTTTTAGGTTAAAAGCCAGGAGAGTGCCTTTTCTCTATTTTTGAAGAATCTGGTCTTGCCTGCCATGAAATGGGCCATCATTTTTACAGAGATCTCTTCCCACTGCCTGTCACCTACGATCGCCATCTTGTCAAAGGCGTTTCGGTGCTTTAGCCCAAACTTCAGATCATCCCATGCCGCTTTCATCTCCCAGCCTTTGAAGGCACGCATATCAACCAGCAGATCTACTTCCAGTCCTTTGGCTTTCTTCAGTGCTTTGTCTATCATGGGAACGAATATCTGATAATCTTCATGGGTCAGTTTCCCCAGCATCGATACCTCGATAAAAAGCTTTTTTTTCGCACGTTTGATCGCTATCCCAATACCATGTTCTTTTACTTTTAGTGCCATTTCTACTCCTTTTTTGTTTAATTTATCTATTATAACAGTAAATTACCAACCAAAAATGACTATGATAACACTTTAAATAGGAGTAAAATCGTCTCTTTTAGATACTATTTTATCTCAATTTAAGAAAAACAGCGTATTATGCAGGAAATCAATTCGGACTATTTTAGTCTTAATTAAAATGAAAATCGTTCTCAAAGGAATTTAATGAGAGTTTATTTAGATAATAATGCAACGACTATCGTCGATCCGCACGTCTTTGCAGAGATGGAACCATTCTTCGTGCAAAGATATGGCAACCCCAATTCTCTCCACAGTTTTGCCAGTGAAACCCATCCGGCACTCAAAACAGCTATGGAAAAGATCTATGCAGGGATCCATGCACCAAAAGAGGATAGTGTCGTCATCACTTCCTGTGCAACAGAGAGCAACAACTGGGTACTCAAAAGCATATACTTTGAACAGATCCTTACAGGCAAGAAGAATCATATCGTGGTCTCTGAGGTAGAACACCCTTCCGTTATCGCCACAGCCAAATTTATCGAAAGCATGGGATGCCGCGTCACCTATCTTCCGATCAACCATGAGGGTCTCATAGAGCCTGACACACTAAGAGAAGTGATCACCGATAAAACAGCTCTTGTCTCCATTATGTGGGCGAACAATGAAACAGGAGCGATCTTCCCGGTCTATGAGATCGGAGAGATCTGTGCAGAATACGGTATCCCTTTCCATACAGATGCAGTTCAGGCTATTGGCAAGGTACCGGTGGATGTGCAAAGTATGAATGTTGACTACCTGACATTCTCTGCACACAAGTTCCACGGTCCTAAAGGGGTTGGTGCACTCTACATTAAAAAGGGAAGAGAACTTACACCACTCCTCCACGGCGGATCACAGATGGGCGGTTACCGATCAGGTACACTCAATGTACCCGGAATTGTAGGGATGGGTAAAGCCATGGAAGCAGCAGTCGATGCACTTGATTTTGAAATGTCCGATATCAGAGAGATGAGAGATGCATTTGAAGATGAACTGCTCAAGATCAAAGATACTTTTGTTGTCACACCAAGAGAGAAAAGAACGCCAAACACCACACTGATCTCATTTAGAGGGATCGAGGGTGAAGCAATGCTCTGGGACCTTAACCGTGCAGGAATCGCAGCAAGTACAGGATCTGCCTGTGCCAGTGAAGATCTGGAAGCGAACTCGGTCATGGAAGCAATCGGTGCAGCTGAAGATCTGGCACATACAGCCATCCGTTTCTCTTTGAGCCGCTATACGACACAAGAGGAACTTGACTATACGCTGGATGCGGTCAAACAGGCAGTCGAGAGACTTAGAAATATTTCAAGCTCCTATGCATATGCACCTGAGGGGCATGAGAGTGGACTTGATGCACACCACTGATAGAGAAGGGCAACCACAAGAGTTTGCCCCTACAGCATACGTAGAGGTGCCCTTTATGGGTACCTGCCTAAAAATGAATACAATATAAAAAGGAATTATTATGGGAATGGATAGTTTGATTGGCGGTACCATCTGGGATGAGTACAGCAACAAAGTAACAGAATTAATGAACAACCCAAAAAATATGGGTGAAATTACCGAAGAAGAGGCTGAAGCAATGGGTGCAAAACTCATCGTTGCCGACTTCGGTGCGGAGAGTTGCGGGGATGCCGTACGTCTATACTGGGCAGTGGATCCAAAAACCGACGTGATACTCGAGTCAAAATTCAAGAGTTTTGGCTGTGGTACAGCGATCGCTTCTTCAGATACAATGGCAGAGCTTTGTAAAGGCAAGACCGTTGATGAAGCAGTGAAGATCACCAATATCGATGTGGAAAAAGCAATGCGTGATGAACCTGATACACCGGCTGTTCCACCTCAAAAGATGCACTGTTCGGTCATGGCATATGATGTTATTAAAAAAGCAGCAGCCCAGTATAAAGGTGTTGATATCGACTCTTTTGAAGAGGAGATCATTGTATGTGAGTGTGCACGTGTAAGCCTCTCAACACTTAGAGAAGTAATCCGTCTCAATGACCTTACCACTGTAGAGCAGATCACTGATTATACAAAAGCCGGGGCTTTCTGTAAATCCTGTATCAAACCTGGTGGTCATGAAGAGAAAGATATCTATCTTGTAGACCTTCTGGAAGAGTATGAAAAAGAGAAGATATCAAAAGCAGCAGATGCCACTGCATCAGGTGCTGATGTTCCGTTCAAAGAGATGACAATCGTACAGAAGATCAAAGCGGTCGATAAAATCATTGATGATAATATCCGCCAAATGCTCATCATGGACGGTGGAGATATGGAGATCCTTGATATTAAAGACAATGGAGAGAATATCGATATCTATATCAGATATCTTGGTGCATGTAACGGATGTGCCAGTGCAAGTACAGGCACACTCTTTGCCATTGAAAATACCCTCAAAGAGAAACTTGATCCGAACATCAGAGTCCTTCCTATCTAATTTCTTTCTCTTCCCTTTTGTTCCGTATCACCTGATATGGAACAAACTGTATAATACTCTATTACTTTCTTCTCCTGTAACTCAATGCCTCCAGTATATCCCGTTTCTCTATTGTTTGATGCCCTTCAATATCGGCAATGGTGCGTGCCACTTTCTTCACAGAAGCTATACTCCGGTGTGAAAGCCCGAACTTTCCTATGGCACCTTCAAGTATCTTTTGTGCCTCACTGTTCAGTTGACAGAATGCCTCTATCTCCTCTTCACTCAGCTTACCGTTAAGTCTCGGCTGTCCTCGCTTCTTTTGCATCTCAAAGGCTCTAAGTACCGCTTCATGCATTGCCTTTGAAGTCACATCCGCCTTGTCTGTGCTTTGTACCTCCTGCATTACAACAAAAAGATCTATACGGTCAAGGAACGGATCGGAAAGTTTGTTCTGATAACGTTTTATCTCTACCTCAGAACATCTACAGCTTTTATTTTTTGAAAGCAGGTTGCCGCATGGACAGGGGTTCTGTGCTGCTACAAACATAATATCAGCCTCATATTCTATCTTGGCATTGACTCTGGCTATATGCACCTTTCTGTCCTGCAACGGCTCTCTCAGGGCTTCAAGAACACTCTTGGAGAAGTGTGGTAGTTCATCAAAAAAGAGGATTCCATGGTTTGCAAGGGCGACCTCTCCTATCTTTGCACTGCCTGAACCTCCACCAAAGATGGAAGCAGAGGTTGCGGTATGATGAGGAGCCCTTTGCACACGTCTGGGTTCAAAAGTCGGTATCTGTCCATCAAGAAACTGGTGCTTGGCAATGGAGAGCAGTTCTTTCTCACTCACCGGTGGCAAAATATCACACAGTCGCTTGGCAATCATACTTTTTCCGCACCCGGGGTTCCCCTCCATAAATAAATTATGCATCCCGGCAGCAGCAAGCATCGCTGCACGTTTGGCCACCATCTGCCCTTTAACATCCTTGAAGTCATACCGATAGTCTGTTCTGTAATAGTAAGGTATATCTCTAAGTACTATTTTTCTGGCATCATACTCAAACTCCACAGACTGCGCCCGAAACTCCCCTTTATGCATAAGATCGATCGCTTCTTTCAGTGTTTCTACAGCAATAAACTGCACACCTGAGATATGTTTCAAATATTCCATTGCCTCTTTAGGCACGATCGCCCGCTCAATCAATCCCTGCTCTTTAAGAGACAAGATCAAAGGGAAGAGCATCGATGAACTCTTCACTCTCCCGTCAAGCCCCAGTTCACCAAAAACAAACAGATCCTTATAATCAAAGGCCTTTTTATTCATCGCTACAAGCAGTGCCAGAGAGAGGTCAAAATGGGTACCGTTTTTTTTCACAAATTCTAAGATATAACCACGAAATCAACTAACCACAAATCACGATATATCTTTGTTTCTACATAGTTAATAAATACACTACGAAAAAGAACACTTAACTTTCAAGTAAATACACAAACTGTGTATTTATCACCAATTTCCCTTTTATATACTATAAAATCTCATCTCACTATCATTTATAAAGGGATACTCATGAAGACATCCAAAGATTTTTTATCGTCTGTCAGCAACCACATCTATTCTCAAATAACCATGTATCAATTCAACAAGAACACCATCACCGAAACAGACAAGTATCGGGAAGGAAGGCTTACTGCTTTAAAATATGCCTCCGAACTTGCATACTACTTTCTGCAGATAGAAAAAAATCTGCCTCATCAATTCAAAAAACAGATAGACTACCAAATGAAATCAAACTCATGTTTGCTTGAAGGGGATTACAAACGAGGTTTATATGATGGATTAAACAATATACTCGACGAACTGGCTAAATTAAAATAATTCCTCGATAGAATCAATCTTACCGTTTTCGTCAATAGCATATCTATAGGTGATCACGACTAATATCTTTTGGCTGAATATAGTTGTCGTTCATTAATCTTTCAATTTCGATATCCGGCAGACTTGGAAGGTAGCGGTGCAAATATTTTCGCCGGCAGTCATTGTACGCTCTGATAATACCTTTCTCAAAACTGTTTGACGGATGATTGATATTGATCGGCTTTAGCTGCCGCTCTTTGATCTTTTCAAATGTTTTAAAGCCTTTGTTTTTGATCTTGTAGATGGATATCTGTATGCTCTCTTCACCTACCGGTTTAAGCCGGAATAGCCGTGCCCTGTATTGCCCGTTTTGAACGAGTTTCAGGATTGAACTATATTCGGGTATAGGTTTGTATTTTTGAAGCCTTTTAAGCACCCTTATGACCCATTCTTGAGACATTTGCCTAATGGTCTTGCCTTTACCGCTCAATCCAAGCCTTGATGTGTTCCATTTGCTTTCCGCGATCAGTACCCCCCTGATCACGCCGTTGCGTTTTTTGTAGTAGAGCCCGTCAATACCGTTGCGTCCGACTTCGCCTTCTATCTGTGTCCATCCGCTGTTGGTATAGAATTTGTGCATGACGCATTCGGTGCTTGCCCCGTTTATTATGTTGAGATGACTTTTGGTTGCCCCAAAGCTATTTATATGGGCTAAAGACATAAAAAATAAAAAGAATATTTTAGTTAGAAATTTTTGATTGAACAAAACCTAATGCCTGCTTTGATAGTGTTAAGCCAGGTCTTAACATGCCAGCAAAAGAAATGTTTAGAAGTTCAAATCCAGCATCTAAGATAGCATCTTTCCACACTCCAGTCGCAAATTGTTTACACAGCTTACGACTTGCCTCTTCATCTTTTAAAATATATTTATATGTATAAAAGGCATCTGATTGCAATCGACCTGTAATATTACTACAATCTTTAAGTCTTCGTTTTTTGTCATTCCAATACTCGTTAAGCTTTGTTTTTTGATTTGGAAATATAACCTCAAAAAAACCCTTCAGGGAGTCGTCTATCTCTGTTTTGCACACTGTTGTCACTATGGTTTCAATAAGATCATGATCCTGAATGGACAAAACATTTAAAAGTGTAAGTGCCGTAGCTAATTGTTGTGAAGACAACTGCTTTGTGTCGCCAGTAAATTTTGTAGTAATTTTTCCACCAATGAAACTACTCAAAACCTTATCCTGTGACAACTCATCAATACTTTTCGTTGCACATATAAACGAGTGAAGGCGCAGATTAGGATACTCTTTTCTAATAGACTTTTCTACTTTTTTAATTTCCATAGAGAACAGCATTTTTTCCCAAACTGAATCAACATTTAGCCTGCTAACTCCCTTGGGGTCGATAAAGACAAAATGCGTAATATTGTTTCTGTCAATAACCCAAAGAATGAAGTCTGGGAAATAGCCATTAAAACCTATTTTTTGTTGATTTCTTAAAAGATAAATTTCTTGGTATGACTTATTTTTATCATTATCAGAAAGGTATTTATTGACTTTATGAACAAAATCTTGTTCACTCTCAACCAGTCTGTCGGGGCTGATCCTTAATTGACCATATTCAGCAAGCAATGGGGAATAAGCATGTATGTCGCAAAGGAAAGAAAAAATACTACCTTCAATAACATATGAACCATATCTATCATAACTTTGTTTGGATATAAAAAAACGACCTTTATTTTGTTCAAAATGTTCTATAAAGTTTGCTATTCTTTCCTCTGTTCCAGAAATAGTATATTTCTCAAAGTTTACATTCGGGTCGTCTTCACTCAATTGTTCAACCATTGGCGTAGAGAGTTCATCTTGTTTCTTTTTTAGCTTATATGCGCTATCAAAGAAATATTCAACCAGCCTATTTGCCATTTGCTCTACAGAATTGACATTTTTAAATTGATCTTTTTCTTTGAGCCTAAAATTTAATCCAAAAATTTTTACAACTGTTTGACAGAAGTCTGCATACGGTATGTGATAATTCAAGTAGCTTGTAGTTTCGATGTAAGTTTTATATAGCGCCTTAACATCAACAAGAGGAAGTAGTGAGAAAGAATAGTCACCTTTATCAAGATGATACTTTTTTATCATTTTAGAACATAGTTCTTCAGTAATATCTTTGTCATATTGATAGGTATAAGGAAGCGTCGAAAATGAATGTTTTGGTTTCACTATAGGAAGCTTTTTGTTTAGCATATCCGTATTTTTATCAATATAAACTTCAATCATTATGTCTTTTGATATATCGCTAAGTTCCGCCTCATTAATAAATGTTTTTAAAAATTTAGAATCATATCCATAAATATTGAATCGCTCCATGATGGGATGCTCGCCTGATCGCTTGAGTCTATTCTCCTGTGAACCATGAAGCCTTACTCCTCGCCCAAATAATTGAACAATAAGGCTACCTTCTTGTTTTCCAAAGTCAAATAACGATAGAGAGGAAATACGCTGAGTATCCCATCCCTCAATCAGCATTCTTGCAGAAATTACAATATTGATTTGTGGATTGTCGCCATCTTGTGATTTAAAAAAAGTATCAATCAGACTTTTTTGCAGAGGGTCTTTCCTTACTTCGCTAATTCCTATTTTTGAAACTTCGCCAACATACACTGTTGCGAAATACTCTTCAGCATTTGCTACCTTGATACCAAGCTCTTTACTGTTGAGTTCATATATTTCAATTGGTGCGGGAGATTTTGCATGAAAAATAAAACGGAATATTGCATTATAGATTTCGAGCGGTTTCATGGTCGATATGTATGAAAAATATGGAAGATTTTCCTTAATATACCGAAGTGTCTCCTGTTTTATCAAGGAAAGGTTCTGGATATATGTTATAGCTTTTTTAACATCAGATTCATTGTTGGCATCATCCACCCTTCGGCAAATCATCAGCTTTAGAGGCTTCTTGAAAAAATAAGCTTCAAAATTTGGTTTACCTTTATGATCCTTGAAATACAGTTGTTGCTCTAAAAAAGCCATTATATCCTTTACAAAAAGCTTATAAGACTCTTTATCCGTCAACTCCTTATCAAAGTCATTTTTAATTATCTCTTTAGGTTCAAACTCAGCTTGTTTTCCATACCCATCTGTATAAAATTTTTGATATGCATAGTCAAAAATGATAGCCTTTGAATACTCTTGTAGTAACTTGTTGTTGTCTTTTATTGCATGTGAAAAAGTTGCACTGTATTCAAAGGCGAATCCTCCCCATCCTAAAATACTTTTCCTGTCCTTTCTCCAGCCTTCTTCCTTTGCTTCTCCCTTGTGTCCCTCATCGACAAAAACAATATTTTTATCTGCGAAGAAAATATTCTGCTTATTGACTGCACTTAATTGGGAATTGGTCAGTATTTTTAAAGGATAGGAAGCCTCCATCATCTCCTTAACTTTTTTCCCTACAGTAGCTTTAGCACTTTTTTCATCTTCAAAAAAGCCAATATCTGACTCTTTGAAGCCAAATGAAATAAGGTTTTTTTTGTGTTGTTTTCCCAATTCTTTAGTAGGAACAATAAGATAAAAGTTTGATTTTTTCCCAAAGAATTTATATGCTTGCAAAATATTGGTATGCAATATAACAGTTTTGCCACTACCTGTAGCCATATAATAGGCGAGTTTGTTGTTCTCCTGTAGATATGAGCTAATTGAAAGAATGTCAAACACTTCATAGAGTGCCTGCTGAAGAGTTTTATTTTCATTATTTACAATAGAAAGAAGTTTTTCATACTTTGCAACAAATGATCCTTTTGGAGCACCATTACTTTTTAAGTCACCTATCAGATGTGCAACAAGCTGCATTCTTTCTTCTTCGCTATGTGTATCAATGATTTTTGATACCTTTTCATCGGAATAGACTCTTATCCCATCAATATTGGCGGGGTATCCAAATGAAAATATTTTATTCCCATGTTCTTTTTGCATGAGAAAAAGCTCTGTAAATAAAATTGCGAAGATTTGATAGTCAGTAAAGGAGAAACTTGGATCACGATATGATTTTTTTAATTCCTTTTCATAGGAAGAGACAGATGCTATGGCTTTTTCCAGATAATCCGAGTCTATATCAACTTTATGTATGGAGTCTATCGATATATCCCCATACTCATCCCTATAGTATAATTCTTTAAGCTCCTGCCACGACTGAACACCAAATAGAGACAAGAATATTTCATACAGATAAAGATACTTGTTCAGGTAAGAATCTTTTTTGTTTGATCCCATAAGGCGTGTACACTTGATTTTGTCATTGTTCTGTATAAGAGGGATCAGCGATGCATATTTTTCCTCTTTCATAAGATTTTCAATAACATTCTTTGCATCTGTGGCACTTATATTTGAACCATCAACCTCAATAGGGGATTGACCATTAACTTTGATTTGATATGGCATACGCTCAACTCCCGTTAGTCAATTAGCTTTTCGCGAAGAGCGAAGAGCGTTTCTTTTGCATCAAATTCAATACGAGAATGTGTTTGACATACTCCATTCATATAAATCGTTTTATCATTCATATCAACTTCTTGTTTCATGAACTCCATTTCTTTATTTTTGTATTCTGTCTGCATCACTTCCTTCAGATTGTCAAACTCTCTCCATATCACTAAAATGTCTGGACTATCAACAAAAACATACCTTTTTCCTTCATATTGTCTCATTTTGATAGACATCACATTAATGCCAATTAGAGCATTAAATGTTTCAACCAAATCCATTGTTTTTTCTTTTATGGTTCCATCTTCATATATTTTCAATTTGAAGTCAAATGGTTTATTCAATAGCTCATCTTCAATCTTCATCATAAGTGATTGGGAGTGGCTTTTTCCGAAGTGTTCATACAGAGAAAGATAGCTTTTTTGGTAGTGTTCAGTCATGTATTCCTTAAAGGGTTCAAGACCATCTTTAAATGCCTTAATAGCACTATAGTCACTACTATTGAAAACGGTATTCTCTAATGCATCTTCATATTGTTCAAGTTTGAAGTATTTTACTATTTGGCTTATTCCGTTAGGTTTTTGGGCTTTACCTTCTTCCCAGCTATCTGAATAAATAGCCTTTTTTGTTCTCTTTATAATTAAACTATCAAAATATTCACCATTTTCGATTCCAATAACTTTAAAATCTTGCTTTAGCCTTTTTTGATTTATTGCTGCATGTATTGTTGTTCCACTTCCCAAAAAATAATCAAGTATATATCCACTCTCTGGGGTGGAACCCAATGAAATCAAATCTTCTACCAAAGCTAATGGCTTTGGAGACTTAAATGGTTTTGAGTTAAACAATTCTTTAAGTTCCGCGGTTCCATTTCCACTACTATATGAGGGCTTATATAGGAAGGATTTTGCTTTTTTTGTCGGAAAATCTTTTAGTTCAGGTCGCTGCTTTTTATAAAGAGTAACACCTGTTTTTGTTTTGACAGGAATTACATCATAAGATTCCTTTTGTATTTTTTCAAACGACCACCTCCATGTTAACTTTGAACCTTTTTCGTCAAGAGGTAATAAAAAGACATAGTCTTTTTTTTGATACTTTGTCCTTAACTCTTCAATATAATTATCGTTAAAAGTATTGTTTTCCTTATTATATATTTTGCCATATTCTTCAAAAAGGATACTTTCTACTTTGTTTGTCTTTTTATTAAATAAGATAGGATAATATAAATTTTGCCTCTTTGTTCTTGGTGCGTTTTCTCCTGATGATTTTAAAGTTGCCCCCTTTTTAAAAAAGCCTCTTTCATCAGTCTCCCACTTTATAATATCGTCCTCAGTTACATTTAATTCTAAAATGGCACCATCAACTTTACCATTTTTTATACTACAAATTGTATATTCGTGTGCTCCAGAAAAACCATATTCGTCATTATTTCCTTTTAAATTCATTATCGTTGGTAGCAATTTAACAAAATCAAAGCCAAGCGACTTATACAGCTTTAACAAATTATCAACCTCATTATCATCAATACTTGAAAAGATCACTGCATTATCGCTTAATAATGGTAAAGATGCCTCTATGCGACTACCAAGTAGCGATAACCAAGTGCTGTCTGGATACCCATCCTTATAGGGGAAAGTCCCATTCGATCTATCGGTTTCTGTATTGTATGGGGGATCGATATATACACATTTTATCAGTTTTTTAAATTTTTCAATTAAAAAGTTTATACCATGAAAATTATCACTGTTAACAAGAATACTGTCAATAGTATCATCCAGATACTCAATATGTTCAAGCACACTATAAGTCAAATCTTGATCTTCAAATATGGCAGTATCTAAGGGCAAATACTTATATTCCTCCTTGATCTCTTTTGTTTTTGAGTCTATGAATGAATTTTTAGGAAACTTTTCAATTAAGCCAAGACTCTTCCATTCTTCTACCTGCTTATTGAATTTCTCATGCGATATAATCTTTCTCAACAAAGGTAGATGTATCTTATCAAGTGTGATAATATAGTTCACATCATATGCAAACTTTTTCTTCTCCCACAAAAGTTTTTGTAAGTTTTCCATTGATGCTAAAAATTCAATAATAAAAGCTCCAATCTTTTTAATGGCAATAGCTCTTTTTATCAGCAAATCATTTTCAACTTCAAGCTTATCCAAATCCAGAACAACAGTCTTAATATAATAATCAAGCTCCATTGTTAGAAAAGAATCAAGATTTTTATGAATAAAAAAATCTGACTTGTGGAGACTATTGAATTTTTTGAAATGAAACTCAAGGTTTTCAATTTCTATTTTTTCTGATTCAAAAATTTTCTTCAATGCCTCAAGGGTTACAGGGGTTTTGCTTTTTTTATAGTCAAAGTAAATTAAAAAACTATTTCCATCATCTGAAACTTGTGGCTTTTTGTTTTCACTCAACACAAATGCTCTTCCAGATTTTGTAGTACCTTTCTCTTCCTCTATTTCGTCAATAAGAAATTTAATATTAGTGACATTTTTAAATGCTTTTTTCCTGTTTTTTACACTGATATCAACTATCTTATACTCTTGAAAGCTATTCACGCTTTTAATATAATATTGATCCTTGTTTGCCCATGAGAAAATAATCTCTTCTCCATTGTGCCTAAAGATATGATGCTTGTTTTTGGAAAATACCGGAGTGGGGTAAAAATCCCCTTGATCGTAATATCTGCCAAAGAAATTCAAAACATCTCGATAAATATCATATTCACCAACATCTTTGACTGCCTCCTCAATAAAAGCAGGAAGCTTCTTCTCAATAAAGTCTACAATCTCGTTTTCTTTATATTTGAAAATTTTATAGACTCCGAAATCAAGATCAATTTTATTTTTATTGAATTGAAATATTGTTTTTAGCAAGTCTATAAATTGTGTTTGTGTGTTCATGCCTTATTGCTCCATAATAATTTAACATTCATATCTTTTCCAAAGCCCCAATAACTCTGCCCACCACCGTCACATCCTCAAAAGGAATAGTCTGCGTTTCATAACTCTTGTTGTCGGAGATCAGATCAACCCCTCCGGTGGGATTAATGGCAACGCGCTTAACGAACACTCCTCCGGGGGTATTGATGACGAATATGCCGCCGTTGGAGAGCTCGGTCTTTTTGCGATTTACAAGGATGATTGCCCCCTCATGCAGCGTGTCCTCCATTGAGTCGCCTATAACCCTGATTGCCTCTATCTCATCAATATTGTTAATGCCGAGAAGGTCTTTGTAGATCGGGTCTATCGTAAGATATGAGAACTCAACGTCTTCATCATTAAACGCTCCGCCTCCGGCAGAGGAATGCACCCCCTCTATCAACTTGACCCTATAGACACTTTCCACCTCGGAATTGAGCATTTCTACGGATTGCCCGAAGAGTACCCAGTTGATGTTGATACGGTTTCTCGCACAGTATTCTGTAATTTTATCATAGGGAATGGATTTTCTGCTTTTAAAGTTGGAGAGTTGGGAAGAAGACATTTTGAGGGCTTTGGCTACGTCTTTAACATAGACCTTTTCTCCCCGCTCTTTTTCAAGAATATCTATCAGCCTGTCAATAATGTCTTCTATGGTATTCATTTTGTGAATCCTTCTACAGTATTGGTATTATTATAGCAATTTCATACACAAATCTGTAATTTTACACAAAATAAAGTGCAAAATGTGTAATTTTTGAAAAAGTTTTACACATTTTGTAAATTTTATGGACTTTTTTCTGTCTTTTGTGGCAATATGCCAATAGAGGATATGAAATTTCCGATATCTTCTTTATGCTCTATTCCGTTGGTGTAATAGCTCATCAACAAATCAATCGCTTTTGACTCATCCCTCCCTATAGAGTCGAAAGCATCCTTGTCGCCCATTTCAACTGCCACTTTCATCGCCTTGATTGTCAATATCTTCATACCGAAGTGATCTTTCTCCACCCCCAATAACTGTGCATCGTAAGCATTCTTGAGATACGCAAGTTCCGTAGGTATTTTCTCTGCAACGATCAATGACTTTCGGTGCCCCCTTGCGAGATCCTTGCCTTGAACCAAGCTGCTTTCTTCACACTCCTGCTCCATGTCATGCTTGATTCTGTCAAGTATCTCCTGATAGCCAAGTATCTCTTCAAGGCGTGTCTCCTGCGCTTCGATCTTTGCATGATTTTCATATCCTTTGTTCTTCTCTTCTTCAATAACAACCGATTCTCTCTGAAAGGCTGCAAACAGATTGTTGAGCTGATGCACAACCCCGTCTATAAAGAGCTTCCCTGTGATTAGATAAGGACACAATGAGCATTTGTTCTCTCTTCCTTCGGGACATTTGACGGCAGGGCATATACCGTGTATCATCGGTCTCCAAGTGGTCGGATGCTTCTCCAGCGCAATCTCCACACCCGGATAGAGTTCTTTTGCCGTTTTTGTTGCCGAAGCTTTCCGGTAAAGTGAAAAGAGTTTATTCTCTTCAAGCGAATGCTTGATCTCATCCTTTCCTTTGTTATAGGCGCTGACAAACTCGCCCCGTATGAGCTGATCGGTATTTTCTATCAAGTCCTCCTTTTTGCCGAAGAATATTCTCTCTGCCGCGGAACGGAGTGTCTGTTCCTTCTCTTCTCTGGTAAGCTGCACATAAATACGTATCAGTGTTTCTGCACTGGCATGTCCGGTAAGATCCATTACGGTCTTGATTCCGACACCAGCCTCCAAGTACCGTGTTGCACCCGTAACCCTTAAAGAGTGGATATCATAGCTGATCCCGATGTTATCCATTGCCGTACTTGATGCCCTGTTGAGCTCTTCAACACTTTTAAAAAACGGTTTTTTGTCTTTTCTCCATGCAACCACAGGATAGTTGCTGTGACCTTCCTTTTTTGCCTTTTCCATAACTTCAATCTGATACTGGCACAGTACGCGTTTATGATAATCCATGTGAGTTTTTTTGCTCATAGGGCGAAGTACCTGCGGTGTGATCATAAGCGGCACGATATCTTCCCACGGAGAGTTGTCGTCATTGTGATATTTGACTTTCGACAAATGAGGAAAGTATTCCTTGTGCCACTTGAGAAAAGGAACGAATGCCTGCAAGTCATCCCATACGCACGGAACTTCATGCAGATATCTCTTGTTCACGTTTTTGTCCGTATTGATGACAAATCTTTCGATCTTTCCATATGAATCAAAAACAAAGGAGTTCTCTCTGCACAGGTTTCTTACTTGCTCCCCTCTGATCGGGATATAGTATCCAAAGAGCATCATCATCGGATAGACGGGATAGACATCATGCTCCCACCATGAACTGTCGGCTTTGTATCGATTCCATCTTGTGGTGCTGTTGGGAGGTCTGTTTTTGAGAATTTCAACAATGTGCGCCACCATCTCTTTGGGCATAGCATCCCTATATGGTTCTCGCTTGGCTTTTTTTCTCTGCTGTGGTGTGTTTTTTCGGGATTTTGCCGAGTAGAGTTCACAATGCACCAAAAACTGTATGATCTTATACAGTTCTGTAATAGCGCTTTCCCTGCTTGACCTAACTTCCTCAAGGTATCCAAGAAGGCTTTTTGAGCTGCCCGGCTCGAAAGACTCATCGATCCTGTCTATATCGATCTTCTCAAACGGATAAACATCCATCAGAAACCTAAAGAAGTTGTTGACTGCCGTTGCCTTTCCGTTGATCGTTCCTGCCGCCGCACCTTCGATCTTCAGTCTGTGGATATAGTCATACGCCTTTTCTTTGATCTCTGTCAGGTTTGGAAACCGTTCCGTATCAACCCACTCAAAACGCTCGTCAAGGGAAGACCCCTCACCGAAATAATCGGATCGTTTTTCTCTTGCAATATCTCTGGGAGGCGTAATATCGTCTCTTCCGCTGTCTATCAGCATATACCGCAAATCATTGATGATCAATATGTCAAACTCGTTTGTTCTTCTTCCGTCGCTTTGGTGTTCATTCCCCACGATCGCATCTCTAAGAAGCGTGAGTTCTCTGTCGCTGATTTGAGAGAGCGTGTACCACGTTGTTGCAGACAATACCCGGTTTAATGCCTGCCTTCTATGGTAATAGTTTGCTTTTGCTTTCCCCTTGAGTTGCTGTGTGAACCATGTAGTCAACTTTACCGACAATTCCGTTTCCATGATCATCTCATTCCAGTTATCCGGTCTTTGATAACCTTCCGGCACCTTCTTGATCGGATAAAGAAGTTTCTTCTTTCCCCACTGGTAGCCAAAGAATCTATCGATGATCGCTTTAACTCCCATGCCGTGAACTTTCTGTTTTTCAGATGAAAAATAAATCTTGATCAGCTCATCATAGCCCATGATCGGTGTGACTTTTATTTGATTGTTTCTGTCGATATCGATATCGATCACGCAAAAATCTTCTCCCATGCCGAGAAGATTTTTGGCTTTGTCGCTGAGAGATAGAAGTGATTGCGGCTTTTTCACTGCGTCTCGAATCGTTTTGAACTTCGTATCCTTTTTGAAGGCAAGGCTGAGTGTATGTTTCACATAGGCGAGCCAATCTTCTCCCAGTGTCGTATAGGCATCTTCTATAATCAGAAACTCGTCACTGATGTTAATTGTCGGGAGCAGTTTCTCGAATCTTGCGTTGTATGTCATGTAACTCCTTTTGGTAAAAAAGCTTCAATGCCTCCTTCGGTACGACCACTTCGTTGTAGTGTGCCACCTTCAGACATTCGGTTTCGCTGTCTATATAGGTCAACTCCATTTCGCACAGTCTTGACACCATAGACCTTGCTGCATTTTTAACTCCGTTGTATTCCCGAATGATCATATCGGGTACCGGTTCGGTTGCTTCTATGGCATTTGGCACCTCCTTTAGCTGTTGGGATAAAATGGTGTTCTCGCGTTTAAGTAATGCATTCTCTGTACGCAGAGCATGAAGCATCATTCGGATATCGCCGTCCGAATAATGTTTCGGGGGTCTTCCCCTCCGGTTTTGCTTTTCGCCCATGCGGGCACTTGCCGCAGCCTCTTCAACCAAGGCGCGGTAAACCTTGTTTTTAGATATGCCCGCAAGTGTAATCCCCTTTTCACCCTTCTTGCTGTCGGCAATCTCATAGCTGACCTTTGAGACGATTGACATCGTGATCTCGCCGTCAAGCTGTTTAATATGCTCGATAACCCTTTTGATCAATGCCGTATTTCTCTCTACAAGTGCCTGCTGATGCTTTTTCAAATTGTCGTTCTTTGCCTTGTGTTTCATGTTGTCCCTCTTTAATAAGTTTTACTCTTCGCAACGCTCCAAGTAGCTTGATATCAAGTCTCTTATTGTCTCTTTTGACATATTGAAATAAACAAGTGTTGATTCGAAATTACTATGCCCCATTTCATTCATTGTAATGTATGGAATGGCATCGTTGCCGCTTTGGGCATAAAGTTCTGCCCGCGCATGACCGAACATGTGACGCAGTGAATGAAATCCAAGATCAAGCAGTTTTTTGTCCACACTCTCTTGATGTTTTTGGTAAAGTTTTTTAAGTGCTGATTTCAAACGGGATAAAGCATCTCTGCTATGCACTCTCTTCCCCGTACTTGTCGTAAAGAAAAAGGGATGTCTCGGATAGCGTGCAAACTCGGATACATAGGTTTTGCTTTTCATATACGATTCAATGGTCTCAAAGAACATATCACGGTATTTGTCGCTCAGCCAGTAGAGTGGTTCGTGTTTAAGAGGAATAGGGTATTTAAATTGCAGATCGGGTGTATTGTGCTCGTTATCCAGCATCATGTCAATATCGTATTCTTCTTTGAGCCACACCCGTCTTTTGTTGTTGTAGATATCGATATCATCCGATTTGGGGTCAATCAGCCACACTTCCCGATTTTCATAGTCGATATCGTACAGGGTAAGGTTTAGAGCTTGTCCGATTCGTGCCGCACACGCACCGCACAAAATATAAAGCAGCTTTTCTCTCGGTTTGGATATCTCAAGCAGCTCATCGAACAATTCCATCGGAAAATATTTAATACGCTGTCTGTTCTTCGGTACTTTGTATGGTGGAAGATATTTAACCTTTGAACCAGAAGCTTCCAGTGCGAGAGGGGACTTCCTGATCTGAACGCCTGCGAGGAAACTTCTTGCGGCTTTGTGTCTTTCCTGCAGATGATTGATGAAACGGTGATCTTCTATCAGTTCGCTCTCTTCTGTAAAATAAAAATAAGAGTTAATCCCCGCAATCTCTTTATTGATTGTTGATTTTCCAAGCGGCGCACTTTGAAGAACCGTTACCTCAATACCATCAGCATCCCATTCACTTTCTTCCCTAACGGTGATCTCGAACCCAGACCGTAGTTGGTTTCTGTATCGCGCCTGATAGGATGCAAAAGGCTCTTGAAGCCCAATAGGATTATAAAGACTCCACTCCCAAAACCTTTCCATGCTTTTGAGAAAGGCATGTATGGTATTATTAGAAAGGTCTCTAACCTGTTTCATCCAAATACTCCACCCTTCTGAATCAACCAAGGTGACTACCTCGTTATTGAATATTGTGGAGATAATGTAAGAGTCAGCCTTTTTAACAATCATGGAATATCCTTTTAAAAAGCAATTAAGGAAATTCTATCATGCACAAATGCTAACATCATGAATAATTCACAAATTGTGAAATATTATTTATTAGTATTTACACTTTGTGAGTTTATATATCCGAGAATGTTTAGAATTATGAAATTTTTTGTAGATTTTATAGTGTTTTTTGGTAAAATTCACATTATTCTTAGTTTGTAGTTAAGTAGTTAATATGCCTTAGAAGATATCAGATGGGCTGAGATTGATAGTGATCTTCAACGGAGGAAAGATAAATTCATTGGTAAGCAATGCTGACTTGACACGCTCTTTGGCCTCCTGAATATCACTTGAGGCAAGTCCTACTACAGAAAAACCAGGCAGTCCTTTGGTAAATGTCGCCTCCACTTCGTTCACCCTGGCATTGACACCCTCAAGTGTTGCGCAGGTAAGACGATTTACAATCGATTCCTCTTTTTGCTTTACTTTAATCTTTTTGGGTGGATTACCACTATTTTGTTGTGCATTCATATCAAAATAATGCACACTTTTTCAAAAAAGAGTAAAAAATATGTCATATTGTCATATTTTTAAGTCTGATTTATACACAAAAACTTCAGTTTATATGGTTTTTCCTCTTATCTCCTGTCACTGTTAATAGATGATAAGATATCATGAAAGAGAAGAACTTTATCCATAAGGGAGACAGCATGAGAAGTGCTCTGGTGTTTGGTCTGCTTTTGTCTCCGCTATTCTCTGAAAACCTCAGAGTCTATCAATACAGCGGTGTCGAAATCACCTATATACAGGAAAACAACCAGACAAGAAAGATCACGGTGGAACGTGAAGTCGATCCTAAATGTCTTGATATACCCATTACCAATGAAATAATGTGGGAGAACCATTATGTGAGCAGTGAAGTACCCGAGCCCTGCAGAGCAATGTTCATAACCAGTGTGGGGCAGATACAGCCAATGCAGCTGCATCCGAAAATAGAAACATTTGGAGAACTGGAGATCCTGTATTATCTTAAACAGATGCAAAGCGATCCGGACAAACTCCTGGTCGATACCCGTTTGGAGAACTGGTATCAGCACCGAACCATACCCGGTGCGATCAATATTCCACACGATCATATCTCCCATAACAAAAGTTTTCCTGAAGAATTTAAAGAGGCATTGGCTATCCTCAATGTGAAAGAAAAGAACGGGAAATATGATTTTTCCCGGGCAAAAACCATTGCCCTCTTCTGTAACGGCTCCTGGTGTGCCCAGTCACCCACAATGATCAAACATCTGCTTAAGATGGGATACCCACCGGAAAAGATCAAGTGGTACAGGGGCGGGATGCATGACTGGCTCATGTTGAGTATGACATCAACGATGGAAAACTGATTGGTGATTGTGCATTTTTGGTTTTTGGTTTAAAATAAGCCAAATTCACCTGCAAAAAGCTTCAAAATCGTTTAGATTGTGCCTGAGGTTTTGAAGGGTACACAAAGTACACCGGATATCTCTCCGGTGCCATATAGGTTCTTATAAGGATTTTTGCCTTTTTTTCCACTCTTTTTCGAACTTTTTGCGTTTCATAAAAGATAGTTTCTCGATGAAGACTTTCCCGTCCAAATGGTCAATCTCATGCTGGATTGCAATCGCAAGAAAATCATCATCTTCAATAACATGTTTTTCACCGTATCTATCAAAGTACTCTACCTTGATATGCTTGGCACGCTCTACCTCTTCATATACTCCGGGAACAGAGAGACATCCCTCCTGAAACTTGGTAGACCCGTCTTTTTCAATAATAACCGGATTGATGATCTCAAGCGTATTCTCTTTTGGCTGTTCATCTTCCCCTTCAGGGATATTCTCCAAAGGGATATTGATAATAAGCACTCTTTTGTCTATACCGATCTGAATGGCTGCAAGCCCTACACCGTTCTTGGCACGCATAGTATCGTACATATCATCAAGCAGGGTGTGAAGTTCTCTGTCAAAACTGGTCACTTCTTTAGAGACAAACTTAAGACGCTTGTCGGGGTAGACCACTATTTCTCTAACCATCCTCTTCGACCCTTATGCGAAACTCTTCGTCAGAACTTTATCGATAAGTCCGTACTCTGCCGCTTCTTTGGCTGACATAAAGTTGTCTCTGTCTGTATCTTTCTCGATCTGCTTGATCTTCTTTCCTGTCTTTTCGGCCAGAATCTCATTCAGTGTATCTTTGAGACGCTTGATCTCTTCAGCCTGGATCAGAATGTCTGTCGCCTGTCCCTGTGCCCCGCCAAGAGGCTGATGGATCATAATCCGGGCATTTGGAAGTGCATAGCGCTTTCCTGCAGTTCCCGAAGCAAGAAGAAATGCACCCATCGAAGCTGCCTGACCGATACAAATGGTCACAATATCGGGCTTAATGTAGTTCATCGTATCAAAAATCGAAAAACCGCTGGTGATTACACCTCCCGGAGAATTGATATAAAAGTAGATATCTTTATCCGGATCCTCTGCTTCAAGGAAAAGAAGCTGTGCAACCACAGAAGATGCCACAGCATCATTGATCTCTCCACTGAGCATAATAATACGGTCTTTGAGAAGACGTGAATAGATATCGTAACTTCTCTCTCCTCTGCCGGTCTGTTCTACAACATATGGAATATAACTCATGAATTGCCTTTAATTAGTAATATATAGTAAAATAGATTATTTTAATCGATTTAAATATACATTAAAAAGATTAATGATTAATGAAGAGTGGACAACTACCCACCAAAGATATGAAGAGTTTTTGTCCTACACGGCTACGCTTTGCTCCGACCGTTCCGGTTCCGAAGCAATAAACGACAACCAGTTGCCGTTTATTCCGCGTTTCTTATTTATCAAGTCCAAGAAGCTTTCCGAAGAGTTTGTCTTCGATCATTCCCATCTTCACTGCAGGAAGAAGGTTGTTCTCCTGATAGTACTTGATCACTGCCTGAGGATCCTGACCGCTCATCATCGACTCATAGTAGATCGCCTGTGACACTTCCTGATCATCCACAGTCACTTCCTGTGCTTTTGCCAATGCATCTACAATGAATGTTGCCTTGACAGAGTTTTTAGCTTCGTCTCTTACTTCTTCACGAAGGGCCTCTACCTTCTCCGTATTCTCTTTGTACTCATTGAGCTCTTCCTCTTTCATCTCTCTTGCTTTCGCATTGATCTTCGCATCGATCTCCTGCTCAACAATATTGTTCGGCAGTGCAAAATCAAATGTCTCTACCAATGCCTCAATAAGTTTTGGCTTGAGTTCTTCATTGTAAAGCTTGGAGATCTTCTCATTCACTATCTGCTCTTTGAGTTTCTCTTTCAGTGTTTCCAGTGTCGCCTTTTCATCATTAAGAAGTTTTTGTGCCAACTCATCATTGAGTTCTGCAGGAACCTGTTCCTGGATCTCATGCAGTTTTACTTTGAATGTAGCCTCTTTACCTGCAAGGTCTTTAGACTGGTACTCTTCGGGGAAAGTAACAACGATATCTTTCTCTTCCTCATACTTCATACCAATGATCTGATCTTCAAAACCGGGGATGAATTGTCCCGAACCGATCTTAAGGTTGAACTTCTCAGCTTTACCGCCTTCAAATGCCTCACCGTCCACAAAGCCTTCAAAGTCGATCACAACCATGTCACCGTCTCTGACCATTCTTTTTCTCTTGATCTTTGCATAAGTCGCCTGCTGCGCTTTGATATCTTCAAGTTTTGCTTCTACTTCTTCATCCGTTGCTTCAGGCTTTTCAAAAGAAGGAACTGCTTTCTCATATCCTGAAATATCTACATTCGGTCTCAGAGAAATCTCAAGCTCTACATCAATCTTGTCAGCTTGTTTGTCATACTTTTTGAAAATCGGCTCACCGATAATGTCAGCAGTATTAATATTGGCTTGTGCGATACCGGCATCTACCAATGCTTTCAGTGCATCCGATTCAGCATCCTGCTGCAATTTGTCACCGTGAAGCTTTTTTACAACATGCGGAGGTACCTTTCCTTTTCTAAATCCGTCCACTTTCATCTGCTTGCCTGCTTCTCTCGCAAGTCTGTCAACATTTGCTTCGATCACACTGTTGTCGATCTCTCCACTTACCGATACATTTGCATCGTCAATTTTGTTTACTGTAACTTTCACTACAATCCTTTTCACTTTTAATAAATTGCATGATTTTATCTAAAATTTGATAAAAAACAGATGCCGACAAAATCGAAGTGAAGCGTGAAGCGTGAAGCGTGAAGAATTTTGGTACATTTTTCTGGCAAAAACCTTAGCCCGGCTTATGTAGATACAACCATGTAAAATACTATAGAAAAATTAAAACAGCTAACAGCTTGTTTTGATATGGTTTGGAGGAGAGTTGCCCAGAGAGAGCATACGGTCTGTTATATGACCGGGAAACTCCCTCAAATATGCAGTGAAGTAAACCTATTTGGCAGCATTTTTTTTGTCACGCTGAACACGTTTTCTCATCGTCGGATCCAAATATTTCTTACGTATACGGATATTCTCAGGTGTTACCTCAATAAGTTCATCGTCCTCAATCCACTCCATTGCATGTTCAAGACTCATTTCGCGCGGCGGTACCAGTTTGATGGCATCTTCACTTCCTGAAGAACGCATGTTAGTCAGCTGCTTTCCTTTGAGCGGATTGACCTCAAGGTCTCCTGGTCTTGCACTCTCACCGATAACCATACCGTTATAGACTTTATCCTGCGGGTGAATAAAGAGTATACCCCGTGCCTGCAGGTTATAAAGAGAGAAAGCAACCGCTTCTCCGTCATCCATAGAGATGAGTGCTCCCGGTGTACGACTGATGACCACACCGGAGTATGGCCTGTACTCGATGAACGAGTGGTTCATGATCCCCTCACCTTTGGTGTCTGTCAGAAACTCCGAACGGAACCCGATGAGCCCTCTTGCCGGAATCTCGAACTCAATGCGTACAGTTCCGTCAGGCATCGGTGTAAGTGATGTCATTTCTGCTTTACGCTTTCCAAGTTTTTCAATGGCAACCCCTTGGAACTCTTCAGGTACATCAACAACCAGGTGTTCGAACGGTTCCATTTTAACACCATTCTCTTCCTTTACAACCACTTCCGGACGCGCAAGCAGGAACTCAAATCCTTCACGTCTCATATTCTCTGCCAAAATACCGATCTGAAGTTCACCACGGCCTGAAACTTTGAAACTGGCATCGCCAAGCGGTTCCATACGCATTGCAATATTGGTCTCCATCTCTTTTTCAAGACGCTCACGGATCTTGTTTGAGGTAACATGTTTACCCTCTGTACCCGCCAACGGACCATCGTTGACCGACATAATGACCGAGAGCGTCGGTTCTTCCACATGCATTGGATCAAGTGCCACAGGATTGGACGGATCACAGATCGAGTCTCCTACATCAATATCGGCAAATCCTGCGATTGCAACGATGTCACCCGCTTCTGCTTCTTCAATCTCAATACGTTCAAGCCCTTTGAAACCAATCAGTTTGCTAACACGTGACTTGATCTTCTCCCCGCTGGCTTTGACAAGCATATACTCATCACCCTTCTTCACTCTTCCGTTGAAAATACGGGTGATCCCTATACGTCCTACAAAATTATCCGAATCGAGTGTAAAGACCTGTGCCTGCGTATCATTGTCTGCTGAACCGGTTGGATAAGGTACTTTTTCAAGAATCGCTTCAAAAAGCGGTGTCATATCTTTGTTCTCATCTTCAAGGTTCCATTTTGCATATCCATCTCTTGCAGCTGCATAGAGTACAGGGAACTCAAGCTGTTCATCATTTGCATCAAGAGCAACAAGCAGGTCAAACATCTCATCAAGTACTCTGTCAGGTTCTGCACCATCCTTGTCGATCTTGTTGATGACAACTACCGGGATAAGCCCCAGTTCGATCGCTTTTTTCAGAACGAATTTGGTCTGAGGCATAACCCCTTCCTGTGCATCGACAAGCATCAATACGCCATCTACCATCTTGAGAACACGCTCAACTTCTCCTCCAAAATCGGCGTGCCCCGGAGTATCGATAATGTTGATCTTGTGATCACCGTACGTAATAGCCGTATTTTTTGAAAGGATCGTGATCCCTCTCTCTTTTTCGATGTCGTTGCTGTCCATCACTCTTTCATCTACCTGCTGATGCGCAGCAAAGGTACCCGACTGTTGAAGCAGTTCATCTACTAACGTTGTTTTACCGTGGTCAACGTGAGCGATAACGGCAATGTTTTTGATCTTTTGCATGAAATATCCTGAAAAGCAGGCATTTTTAGCCTACTGTAATTTTCGCGCATTATATCCAAAAGTTACTATTATAGTGATAAGCCGTAAAGTTCATGATAGGTTTTAAGTGCATAGCGGTCTGTCATTGCTGCCATATAGTCGGCAATGACCCGGTGTTTAGGACGTGTTTCCAAAAGTGCTTTCTGATGTACCGGCAGCAGATCTGTATCATCATTAAATGCGGTGTAAAGTCCTTTGATACACTGCTTTCCGGCATACATCTTACGTACAATTTTTTCATGTTTGTAAAGCTTTTTAAAAAGCCGTTTTTTAAGTATTTTCAACGCTCTCGCTGTTACCTCAGAGAAACCGACAGGAAGTTTCTCTCTAGCATCAAGTGCGGCAACAATCGGCTCTGCCTTTCTATACCGTGCTGCCCCCACTTTGGAGTTTTCAATAAAATCCTCTACCAAAAGTTTGATGAGTCCGGCTACAAAACGGTGCCGGTAGAGTGGTTCGTCCGGGTAAACCCCCTCCTCCTGTACCATACTGTCCACCCTCAAACAAAGTTCATCTTCAAGCAGATCTCCAAAAGTGATCAGTCCATACTTGATTCCGTCATCGATATCGTGAGAGGTATAGGCGATCTCATCAGCATGATCAACCACCATTGCTTCCAGGCTTGGATGTTTATCCAACGCAAAACGTTCATCCAGATTTTCCAAAAAAGGTTTATGGTAGGGGAAAGAGTGTTTCAATACCCCTTCAAGCGTGGCAAAGGTAAGATTGAGCCCATCGAATTCTTTATAGCGTTTTTCAAGCTTTGTCAATACCCTGAAAGACTGAAAATTATGTTCAAAACCAAGCAGATGTCCATCTGCTTTTAACAACCTGTCGAGTTCATCACCCCCTACATGTCCAAAAGGTGTATGTCCCAGATCGTGGGAAAGAGCAATTACTTCGGCAAGCGTCTCATTCAGCTGCAGCATTCTTGAGAGTGTCCGCGCGATCTGGCTCACTTCCAGAGAGTGTGTCAGACGGGTACGGAAATAGTCACCCTCATGATTGAGAAAGACCTGTGTTTTATATTCCAGTCTCCGAAAGGAACTACAGTGCAGTACCCTGTCCCGATCCCTGGCATAAGGGTCACGGAAATCAACTTGAAAGTGGTGGAAACGTTCGTCTGGGCGCATCAAAAAGTGTCCTTATAAAAGTTTGCTATAATTGTACCTAAAATTGTTAACAGGCGGTATGTGATGGAAACGATCGAGATGTACAATATAACCTACGTAAAACCAAAAGTAACCCTTCTTCAGGAAAGCGGCCTTGGTGTAGCGGAGATCGCAGCACGTACCTGTTACGACAGTTTCGAGAACTCTGAGAATGCATGTGTAAGAGATGCGATGGAAGACCTTGATACCGATGCTGTCAATGCCATCGAACATTCCGATCTGCTTGCCAACCTTGCCTGGGTACACCATCACCATTCCATCATTGAACATGCTACGCTCAGTTACCTCATCCGCGGTACATCCAGAGGTGTACTTCAGGAGCATGCACGCCACCGGTTGCAGGCGATCTCTGTGAGATCTACACGCTACACTATGTCCTCTGTCATCAATGCCTTTGTTGCCTCTTTGGAAGCCAAAGAGAGCTTTGCTTTCTTTCTGGAGAAACTACTCTCCCTCGAACTCTTCGTTATTGCCGACGAAGCCTATCTCTTCATTGAGATCAGAGCGATCTATGACAAACTCCGTTTCCAATATGAAAGAGATGAGAATTTCCTCAAAAATGCTATAGCAAAATCATCTCTTCCCTTCCTGGAAGAACATAAAGGTAATGCCCAGACACTTTATGAGGCATTGGAGTGTGGGAAGAAAAAACGTAATGTGGGGGATGCCTTCAAACATATCGTTTCAGACAACTGGAAGGTCGATATGGTAGTCACTTTCAATATCAGAAGTCTTAAAAACTATTTTGATCTTAGGGCCTCCGGATCCGCATGGTTCCAGATACAATGGCTTGCCGAAGCGATGAAAGCAGTTACGCCAGTCAAATATCTGCAGCTCATTGACAAAAAACATAAAAACATCTAAGGACAGAGCTTCTTGAAACTATTGAAACAACTTGTACTGTTCCTCCTGCTTAGCTCCTTTATCGCTGCACAACCTTTGACCATGGAAAACATTACACAGAACCTGCTCTACTCTATCCAAACCAAACTCAAAGGAGAAAATGGCAAGATCGTCCGAGAGATCTATGCAAAAACCGGGAACAGACCACTTTGGATCGGTACGGAGAACAGTGACAAGATGGCAGAGCTCATCCAGGCACTCAAAGACCCTCTTTTCAACTACAAAAACAAACCCTTTGACCAGAAAGCGATCAAAAAACTGCTCTATTATCTGGACAACCATACCATTCCTCTTGAAAAGAGAGCCGCTGTCTACGCCAGACTCGATCTGCTTTTGACCAACTCCTATGTAAGGCTTGTACGTTTCATTGTCCAGGGTGATGTTGACTGGCAACTGGTACAGAAAAAATTTGAAGCACTCAAGAAGAGTGATGATATCCAGGCAGTATGGGAGATGAAACCAAAACCCTTTCCTCCTTACAACCCGCTTGTTCAAGCTGCCGTCAACGGTAATATCCGTAACTATCTTGTCTCTTTGCTGCCTATGGAAGAACGTTATAGAAAACTGGTAAAACTGCTTAAGAATTATCAGCGTATGGAAAAATTCCCAAAGATCCCATACAGCAACAAAGTATTTAAACTCGGAGACAGCTCTTCCCGCATCATTCAAATAAAAAAACGTCTTCAGATCTCCGGAGACTACCCGCAAAACGCACCACTTAGCAGAAAATATGATGAAACCCTGCGCAAAGCGGTCATTACATACCAAAAACGCTATCTGCTTGAAGTAACAGGTCAGGTGGACAAAACTATGACATGGTATCTCAACCAGCCGGTCAAGAAAAATATTCAGGCAATCATCACCAACCTTGACAAGACCAAACTCTATCCCAAATCATTCGAGGATGAATATATTGAGGTCAATATCCCGGACTTCAATCTGCGTTATTATAAAGAGGGAGAGATGCTTATGAAAAAGGGAGTCGTTGTCGGACGTATCGACAGGCCGACACCAATATTTGATGACAAACTTGAATACATGGTGATCAATCCGACATGGACAATCCCTGACAACCTTATCAAACGTGATCTCATCCATGTCCTGAGAGAGAACCCAAACTATCTTTTGGAAAACAACATTCATGTTTTTCAGGGTAAAAAAGAGATCGAGATCACCCAGGAACAGCTCGATCCTTATGAGCATAGTGACGAACCTGTACCTTACCGCTTTGTACAGTTCCCCGGAGACAATAATGCCCTTGGCCGTATCAAGTTTATGTTCCCCAATAAATATGCCGTCTATCTGCATGACACCGATAACAAAACTCTGCTTGACCGTCGTTACAAGATATACTCTTCAGGCTGTATGCGTGTAGAAAAGCCTTTTGATCTTGCAGATCTCCTTCTCCGGCATGCCAAAAAATACTATTCACAAAAAGAGATTGAAGAGATCATTGCTTCAAATGAACCGACAACTATCCGTCTTAAAAAACCGATACCCGTACATATTACCTACTTTACAGTATATGAAGAGAATGGACTGGCCTACTTCAAACACGATATCTATCTATACGATATGATCATCCGGGAGTCAGTAACAGATAACATGAAACCTACTTTCACTGTACCCAAAAAACGCATGATCCGCATTGAAAAACAAAAGCAGAATCAAAAGCCTTTGAGCAACTAAAAGGCGCCTCTGCCAAATTTCTTTTTTCAAAAAAGATAACTTTCCTTCTCTATGCTTTTCGCATTTTCACACGCTGAAGGTGTGTCAGTGCAATTGCCATCGCATCCGTAATATCCAGCGGTTTGATCTCTTTTTTGATACCCAAAAGACGTTTTACCATAAAGGCTACCTGTTCTTTGGCTGCCTTTCCATTTCCTGTTACCGCTTTTTTTACCTGCAGTGGAGTATATTCATAAAAATATCCTACTTCCTGAAGTATTTTGAGCGAAAGTGCCCCGCGAAACTGTGCCAACTTTAAAACAGTCTTTGGATTATAGGCAAAAAAGATATCTTCAATAGCCACTTCATCGACAGGATGGGACTTCAAAATGATATCAAAGCCTTCAACCAGCTCCACGATCTGCTCTTGAAGCTCTTTGGTCTTTATTTTAAGTAAACCTGCTTCTACCAGTGAAAACTTTCTGCCATCCCAATGAAGGATGCAATAGCCTAAATTACGGCTTCCCGGGTCGATTCCTAAAATATTCATTCACACCTTTGTTCACATAGTGAATAAAATCATTCACTCCGTTTTAATACCCTTATTTTAGCTTAACTTAGCTAAAA